>CAYYQY010000005.1:0-57102 GCA_964473905.1 uncultured Dehalococcoidales bacterium
AGCGACAAAGTTCCTCACGCGCCCGGCATCAATATAGCCATCACAAATTACCCCCGAGAAGACATCCACGGCGTAAGGTTTTACTGTTTTTACAACATCTGTTACATTACCAGCGTTTAGCCCGCCCGCCATAATAAAAGGAACCGGATAGACAGCCTCTCTGACCTCTCGGGCCAGGGCTAAATCCATCATATTGCCGGTAGCCCCGACCTTATCCGTCTGATAACTGTCAACTAAAATAGCATCGGTACCAGCGGCTATGTAATCCCTGGCGAGGCTGGTGGGCTTACCCTCTTCAGCCATCTTTCCTTCGTTAAAATGCATGGTCTTTATTATCTTTACCGGCAACTTTCGTCTCAAGATAGCGACGTCACCGGGTGAGTTAAACCCGTGTAACTGGACTGCATCCGGGGATACATACTCTACCAGACGAAGTATTTCAATCACTTTTTCCTCCGTTATAACCAGCACGCTGGAAACGAAGGGCGGCATAGAACGGGCCAGTTCTTTTGCCTGGTCCCGGCTTAGATTGCAGGGTATTTTCTGCCACACTTCAGTAATGAGCCCGATGGCATCAATCCCAGCGCTTACCAGAGTGTTAATATCATCCTGCCCTCTGGAGCCGCATATCATTGTTCTGGTCATTTCCCACTCCCCACAGCATTAACGAAGCTGGCCACTGTTTTCACCGGCTCTTCTGACACCATGAAAGCGGTGCCCACTAAAACAGCGTCAGCACCGGAACCAATCGAACTTCTTACGTCTCCCGGTCCCTTGTGAGCACTCTGACTTATAATAAGCGAGTCCGGTATCAGCCGGCGATAGCTGTCAATAAATTCCGACGTCAACTTTATCCGGTCTTCTCCTCTCTCCAGCTCGTCAATATCTTTGTTGTTGATACCAATCAGTTTTGGTGTGACTTTGAGATTGATAGCGTAGCTCAGGTCTTCCGGTTCTCTGGTTTCAACCAGTGCCAGCATACCTTTACCGTGTACATGGTCAAGCAGTGACGGCAGTCTATCCCCCAGCCAGTGTGCGGTAAGCAGCAGAGCAACCCGACGGCGGTAATGGTTGCCCAAGCTGCTAACCAGGTCGGCATAGAAATCAACCATTGATTCGTCCAGGATGAAGTCTTTAACCAGTAGCGCCCGGTCAGTTTCCCGGAGGACAGCCGGAATATCTATCTCTGGCTGTCCTCCGAAGTATCTGGTTTCGGTAACTACGGAAATGCCGCAAACCCCTCCCTTCTGGTACGCCTCAGCCAGACTGCCAGCGCCCCGCCTATCTCTTGCTCTGCCTGTCTCTTCGCCCAATTTTGGAATAATGCGCTTTATTTCACCGATAACCGGGGCATTTCCTTTAGTTTTGGCAAGTCGGATAGCTTCAACTAGATCCATCGCACTCAGTTCCTGCCAATTTCCTGTGACCTGGTTACTATCTCTTCCAGCTTCGCCATTGCCCGGCCTGTGTCTATAGTGTCTCTGGCTATGGCCAGCCCCTCATCAATAGAAGAGGCCATGTCAGCTACCATAAACGTAGCTGCTGAATTGAGCAGCAGCATATCTCGTTTAGCCCCTTTTTCTTTTCCGGAGAATATATCTCGTATCACCTGAGCGTTATACTCAGGTGTACCGCCACAGATGTCCTCCAGGGTACACCTGGTCATGCCGAACTGCTCCGGAGTTATGGTATAGTAGTCTATTTCACCACCTTTTATCTCAGCTACTTTTGTCTCACCAAGCAGTGAGCTTTCATCCAACCCGTCCATTCCGTGTACTACCATAACATGAGCAAAGTCCAACTGGCGGACAACTTCAGCTACCTGTTCCACCAAGCGCGGCTGATAAACCCCGAGGACATGTCTTTTAGCGTTGGCCGGATTGATTAACGGGCCTATCACCGTAAAGAATATAGTTTTAATCCCCAGTTCATTCTCCGGACCGAAAACCTTGCCCATAACCGGGTGGAAGAACGGGGCATAAAGGAAAGAAAAACCTGTGTTATCAATAAGCTGTTCGGCTTGATGAGGCTCGAGTTCCACGGCAATTCCCAGCGCCTCCAGGACATCAGCACTGCCTGAGGAAGCGGAAATAGAACGGCTGCCATGCTTGGCAATATAAACTCCCCCTGCCGCTGCCAGAATGGCATTGGCACTGCTTACATTAAAGGTTGTCAAGCCACCCCCGGTACCACAGGTATCAGTAAGGGTGCCATTCGCCTGTGGTTTAATAGGCACACAAGCCCGGCGCATGGCACTGGCAATTGACGTTATTTCAGCAGTGCTGGGACTTTTAGTCAGTAGACCCATAAGGAAACCGGCTATTTGTATATCCGAGAATTTGTTTTCTTTCAGTCCAAAGACTACCCCGTCTATTTCATCCTGATTTAAATCCTGTTTTTGTCCAAGTTTATGTAAAACTGCCTTCATTTTTAAACTCCTTATTAGTAAAATCTAAATATTTTTTCACCCTGCTACCTTGCTGTTTAACAAAATTTTCAGGCCCTGGCGGGCCACATCTTTCTTCTCAAAGTAAACATTTAACTCCTCCTTTTGGTAATAAAAAAACCTCTCGCCATAGAGGCGAGAGGTTTTTACCTTCGCGGTGCCACTCTAATTAATTACTGCCATAAAAATAGCTGTAATTATCTTTTCTCAGGCACGGCCCCAGAATTCTGAAGCGATACCCTGGACTCTGTTAACGGTGTCCTCTCCGTCAAAGCCTACTCAGGTAAATCCCTTTGGGCTTGCAGCTCCCAAGTCCATTCAACCTTCGCGCTAGTACCGGCTCACACCTTACCCGGCTCTCTGAACTCCGCTAAAAGCTTACTAGTCTCGTTCTCAGCCTTTAACCCTATTCAATTAAGGAGGAGTATATAGGATTATCCATCTCCTGTCAAGCCACCTTTGGGACTATTTCTGACGAAGGGAAATGATGCCTGAATTAGAGGTAACTAATATAAAGGGAACATCACCATATATTATTACAACAGGAACTACTGTTATGGGGTGTTTGCATTAAGGTATTGATACAGGAGTAGAGGAGGAGTATAATCACACCCTAATCTAATAATGTTATCAGGAGGTAAGGCTAAAATGACTATTAAAACACCGCAACAATATGTGGACAGCATCAAAAAACTGCAGCCAAGGTTGTTCGTAGCTGGTGAAAGGGTGGAAAACCTTGCGGAACACCCCAACATAAAGCCAGTAATCGCCACCATAGCCAAGACCTATGAACTGACGCTCGACCCGAGATACGAGGACTTCGCTCCGGCAATCTCCCACCTGACTGGCGAAAAGATAAGTCGCTGGACTCATGTACCCCAAAGCATTGATGATCTCTGGAAAAGACGCAACTTGAATCTCATTATGGCTCAAGAGACAGGGTGCTGCAATTATCGATGCATGGGGACAGAAGCCTTGCAGATTATGGACAGTGTGACCTACAGCATGGACCAGAAACTTGGAACGGAATACCATGAAAGGTTCAACAATTTTTTGCGCTATATGCAGGAGAATGACCTGACTGCACAAATGCCGCAGACGGATGCTCGAGGCGATAGAAGCAAAAGCCCTTCAGAACAGGAAGATCCTGACTCCTATCTCCATATAGTTGAAAAAAGGAGCGACGGAATAGTGGTGAGAGGAGCCAAACTTCACCAAGTAGGGGCTATGGCTTGCCATGAGCATATTTGCGCTCCGTTCACCCCGCTGCGTAAGGGGGAAGAAGACTACGCGGTTGCTTTTGCTATTCCAAACGGAGCCGAGGGGCTTACCTATATAGCCCAGAGCAGTCCTATAGAGGCGGAGAGAAGGGAAGTCAGGAGTATTGACGAACTGGGTATCCCTGAATATGGAAGTATAATGACATCAATGCTCGTTTTCGATGATGTATTCGTACCTTGGGAACGGGTGTTTATGTGTGGAGAGATAGAATTCGTTGCCGACCTATTAAATAAATTTGCCAGTATGCATAATGTGCTTTGCCGCAGTTCATGTAAGGTAGGTTTCATGGATTTGATGATTGGTGCGGCACAAACCATAGCTGAATATAACGGAATAACAAAGGCAGCCCATGTTAGAGACAAGATAACGGAGATGGTTCGTATCCGTGAGACTACAGAGGCATGCGCCACAGCAGCTGTCCAGAATGGGAAGGAAGACCCACCAGGCTCAGGGGTATACTTCCCAAACACGATGTTCAGTCTTGCCGGTTCGCTCAATACTCACTACGGACTCCCGCAGGTAGCTCTACTGGCTGCAGATTTAGCCGGAGGCTCGGTAATAACTATACCTTCAGAACGAGAGCTACAAAACCCTGATACAAGCCAGTATGTAAGGAAATATTTTAAAGGGATAGCCTCGGTACCACCTGAGAATAGAATGCGCATGCTTAAATTCCTGCAACACTGGACAGCGGGACCGCAAGTAACTGCAATGTGGAACGAGGGCTCACTTCAAGTAAGCCGTGCTTTGGTCCACGTCGAAGCCATGGCTGATCTTGAGAAAAAACAGGATCTGGCCAAAAAACTGGCCGGGATAACTGAGTAAACAAACTAATGGCCTTCTTGAGTAACGAATAAATTGTATGTGGTTAGCGGAAGTGAAGGTTGGCAGTGTCCCGAAAGTGGTGGAAAAAGGAATCGGCATATCCTACCCTATAGAAAAGCCAATTAATAGAAAGGGGGGATATACCGATGGAGAAGGAGTATCACAAAGGGCAGGAATTGACTATGTCAGAGTTGGGGTTATCGCTGGAAGAGCTTGCTGGCCAACCGCTGGAGCTGTTCGCTCGGGAAGGGGACAGATTGATCACTCTTTGCCTTAGTTCCTCTGGAATGGCATTGGCTGGTTGGTGGCCGCGGTTTCCGTGGGCCCGTGCCAAGTCGCCTTGAGAATTCGCCACGCTTGCCAGTGATTCAATATCTCTGCGACATCGCGCACCGTAAAAACCCTCCTTGCCAATCGTCCAGTCTCCTTTCAGGTGAACTGGACTTATGATGACATATTGTTGGCCGGTGCGCCCCCGGGGTAGGTCGATAACCTGAAAACAGGGCGGGTAATTTGGCTGAAAATTCAGGCCTCAAAGTGGGTCATTTCCCTGAACATTCACACCGGAGAAAGCCACAAAACATCAGGAGATTTAATGGAGACCCAATCGATGGCTCCAATCTAGATGGTTCGGAGGCACTGACGGATGTGTTCATAAGGAGCGGGTACTCCAAGTTTCTTGTAAAACTCGTCGCTGTATGCGAGACTTGATCCCACTGCCCATAGAGCGCAGCCATAACTCAAACACTTGTTTGGAAAAAAGGGATTATTCCTGCCCATCAACGGACTGGTTGAAAATTTGCCTCGTAGATGTTTACTGAGCCGCTTTTCGGTAGCTGCCATTGATGAAGCCGTTGTCTCGTCACTCATCCATTCAGTTTCATAGTGGACCAGGTAATTCCGAAGTTTCACAATAAGGTCAACGTCTTGTGCAGGTGACTTTCCAGCGTCAAAGGTAGGTTTTCGTGCCAATATCAGTGCAATATCGAACTTCTCCAATATAGGGTAGCGAGCGGTTCGGGGTATTCTCATCTTCCACATATCTGCCATAAGCGCCTTGGTATTCGAATTTAGGCTTTCTGGGTATTCGCTGTATTCTTCTGTAGCATCTGCGAATAACTCATTGATGGTTGCTTCTAAGAAAGAGACGGCTGTGAATATGGATGCTGTTATATCCGCCCGGTACTCGGTGAGTAATTCGTTTGAAAAATTACCATCATATTCCTTCTCAATTTGGCCGGAACGCCGCGCGAACAGAGCCGCAGACTGTATGTGCTGCATTGATAAATAGAGTCTTGATTTGACGGTAACCGTTTCTTTCCAGCCCACCATTGGAAAATCTCCCAAAAATCCTGATATTTGCTAAACAAGTCGCACAAAGACTCGCCACACGGGGAAGCTGTAATCAACTTAACAGGTTAAAAATTCCCCCACTCTTTATTGCCACAAATTCTAGCCCTAATTGTATCACGAATTGGGTGCTACACAAAAAGCAATTTTGTTGGGTGAGGTCGGTGTGATAGGCAATGCCCCGATTGGCAGTATGGTCCGTTCCGCAACTGGTTTTCATTATGTAGCTATAGTGATATACTGTTTCTAAAATCTTTTGTGGCCTCAATCTAAAGGAGGTTCAACCTCATGACAATCAAAATTGTTACCGATAGTACTGCCGATATACCGTCAGCGTTGGCCAAAGAGCTAGGGATAACGGTAGTACCTCTGTATGTACGATTTGGAGAGGAGTCCTACCGTGATCGCATAGACATCACTGAAGATGAGTTCTACCAGAGGCTGCTGAATGATCCTATTCATCCTAATACCTCACAGCCAACCCCGCAAGATTTTGCCAACGTTTACCGAGAGTTGTCTCAGCAAGCCGATGGGATTATCTCCATTCATATTTCCACCAAACTAAGTGGTACATGTAACTCAGCACTGCAAGCAAAGGAGCTGGTGGCAACAGAGTGTCCAGTTGAAGTGGTGGACTCGGAGAAGGTGTCAATGGGGCTAGGTCTGCTTGCTATCGAGGCAGCCACCTTTGCCAATTCCGGGAAGGACTTACAGCAAGTGGTTGAAGATGTAAAGCAATTAATCCCCAATACCCATGTATGGGCCCTCTTTGACACCCTCAAATATCTGGCTCTAGGTGGCCGTATCGGCAAGGCAAAGGCACTGCTGGGATCTGTATTAAATATCAAACCTGTACTAGTAGTTAAAGATGGGGAAATGGCGCCGGCAACCCAGGTTCGCAGCCGGGGTAAGGGTATCGACCTGCTCTATAACTTTGCAGGTAACTTCTCCGATATTCAAGATCTGGCCGTCATGTATACTACCACGCTTGATGAGGCGAAGACCTTAGCCAACCGTTTGAGTGCTATATTTAATCGGGAGCAGATAAAAATAGCCAGGATAGGCTCGGCACTGGGGGTACATGCCGGACCGGGTGCTCTAGCTATAGCTCTGAGGGGTAAGGGGATACGATAGTGCCTGATCGTTGGAATACATTCAAGCAGGCATGATCTGCCTATAAAGTTTGACTTCGGGACTCCAGCAGACAGTACCTGAATCAAGACATCGCGTCTTCGCATGCCGCTCTACCTACAAGTGCCCGCCTACAGTAACAATCCATCTGAAGGTGCAGTCTACTTCGGGTTATTGCCCTGCTTCAGGCCCCAGATTGCCCCAAAGAAATGCCGTGTCCGTTCGTTGGTTACCTTTTGGTTATCACAGAGGACGATGCATAGGGTTGGATGTAGGGCATACAGCTCGGCTATCGCTCTGTGGCAGAAACTAGCGGAGTAGTGCTGTACTTTGTTTGGATTGAGACAATCTAAGGAATAAGACGCTTTGAGCTGTATGGAACCCGGATTTTAGATAGCACCGCCTCCGAAATACTTGCCAGAGACACCAGTTCATACGTAACCATTCTGGGAAGAAAGGTACGCACACTTTATGTTTAGTAGCCAATAGACCATCTGGCATTTTCTTTCTTTATTCCGTCTAATTTATATACGCAGATAGTCTACTGGTTAGCCATTTCCTCGTGAGAGCCGTATTTCCAACCGGCTTCCATAAAGGTCATAAGGTTCTCTATCGGTGTCTCCGGTGGAATCTCGCAGCCCGGACATAAAATAAAAGCGCTGTCCTTGGCGGCGATTGCCATACACTCCCTGACCGAGTCTTCCATCTGCTGCTTCGTTCCATCAACAAACAGGTGTGGAGGAACATTCCCAAAAATTACCACCCTTCCTTGCGACGACTCAACCATTTTCTTAAGTGAAGACATTTCATCAATACTTATCGCGTTAAAACCTACCTGTATTAGCTCATCCATTAACGGGTCAATATAACCGCACATATGCAGAGCCACTCGCTGGAACTGTTCTACTATCTCCAGGTGGTAAGGTTTAACAAACTCTCTGTAGATGCCGGGTGATATACAGCTGCACGAGGCGCTCGGGTCACCCATATTTACACTTGAACCGGTTTCTTTTATCGCGTTCCCAAATGTTTTGGCCACATCGGTGCAATATCTCATCAGCTCGTGGACAAATGTTGGGTCGTCAATGGTGTCGTTGATAAACTCCTCGGGGCTGCGCAGACACATGGCGATGGTACACGGTCCTGATACGGTGGCCGCTACGGGCGCATCCTTGATGGTGGTAACCAGTCTTTCACAACCCTCCAAATAGTAGGGTAAGCGTCCGTCCTTGCTGGGATCCGGAACTTTGAGCCTGGCCAGGTCAGATTTATTTTCCAGGGCATATTTTTTAATATAGCACGTAGCTTCTTCCGGAAAATCAAGCTCATCACCGGCCGCTTCTGCTTCAAGCCAGAGGTCCCCGATAACACTGATTACATCTGGAGTGAACATTTCATAGAACTTAATCACAGAATTTGCCATCTTGGCCGGGTCTGTCTCGTATTCCTTAACGCTGATGCCCGAAAGCTTCGCTGCGAAACTGCCCACCATGGGAGCCACAGGTACTCTATCCGCGTATACTCTCTTGTACGCAGCTATTACACGCTCTTTCGGAGTATAACTCTTCATCATCTCACTCCCTCACTTTTATTCCACCCGGACCCGCTTTTACCATCACTATCACCGGATGCCAACGCTATTCTCTCCCAAGAAATCTCGCCGGTCTGTCTGCTGGCTTTATTTTAATGAGTTATGCCAACCAACTCTTTGGCCATATCTACCGCCAGAGCGCAGTCCTTCGCATACCCATCAGCCCCAATCCTGTGTGCGTAGTTATCCGTTATAATAGCACCACCCACCAGCACCTTGATGCTGTCCCGCAAACCGGCCGCTGCAAGTGCCTCTATCGTTGCTATCATAGCTGGCCTTGCCGTAGTAACCAGACATGACATACCGAGTATATCTACCCCTTCATCTTTGGCTACTTCAACAAATCTCTGTGGAGCCACGTCTCCCCCCAGATCTATTACCTCAAAGCCAGCTCCTTTGAGCATTATGCTCACCAGCATATGCCCTATTAAATGTGGGTCACCCTGCACGGTACCTATAACTACCTTCGCTGCTGAGCGCACCCTGGCACTTGCCAGAGCCGGAGCCAGCAAATCCATTGCCGCTTTCATTGCCCTTGAGATAAATATCAGCTCAGGAAGAAATATCTCCCTCATTTCGAAGCGCTTCCGAACAATATCCATACCAGCTATTAAACCCTCGTCCATTATTCGCTGGGCTGTTATTCCTTCGCTAATAGCTTCTCCAACGAGCCCTTTTACCCTGGAGCTATCTCCCTCGGTAACACTACCGGCTATTTTCGTCACTATATCCATTAGCCATTCTCCTCAGGTTTTGACTTAAGCTTCAGCAGCTTAAAATTCAAAGTCTATTCGGAGTATTATATCAGTCATCACCCCGCTTAACAACTAATATTATGCTGGTTCAGCATTAAAAGAGCAGGTTAAATTAAATGATTAGGGCGCAAAAAACAGTTGCCTGCTAAGCTGTTACTTTCCGCTTCAGATGGGGTGAGCCTTCTAACCGGGCTAAGTCTAATGTCCCGATGCAGAACATGGCAATACGCAGCTCTTCCCTTATTGCTATCAGGTACTCTACAACAGCAGCTACGGAGGTCGTGGCTGGCTTAAGCAGGGGTATCGCTATACCCCCGACACGTGCCCCCAGGGCGATAGCTTTGGCTAAATCAATCCCGGTACGAATGCCACCGCTCGCAATTACGGTAACTCCTGCCGCTCCCCTTTTTACCATCTGAATAGACTCGGCAGTACTGATGCCCCAGGAGGCGAATGACGACGCAATCCTGGCACTGAACTCGCTACCGGCACCGTCCTTTTCCACTTCGCTCCAGGAGGTACCCCCGGAGCCGGCGACATCAATGCCACTAACACCGGCGGCAGCCAGCTTTCGGGCTACATCTTCCGAGATGCCCCAACCTACCTCTTTTATAATAACCGGAACACTCAGTTCGCGGCACACCAGACCTATTTTATCAAGCAGTTGCGAAAAGTTGGTATTACCCTTCGCCTGGAGGGCTTTCTGCAACGGGTTGAGATACAGAATCAGGGCATCGGCATCAATCATGTCCACCGCTTGCTGGCATTGCCGGACGGTATAGCCATAGTTAAGCTGAATTGCTCCCAGATTGGCTAGAAGTGGAATATGGGGAGCTACATCGCGTATCCTGTAGCTTGCAGCCATATCCGGAGCCTCAATAGCCGTCCTTTGCGAGCCTACCGCCATAGCGACGCCCATAGCTTGGGCTGCCTCAGCCAGATTTTTATTTATGCGCTCCGCTTCTCTGGTGCCACCCACCATAGACGATATGATTAACGGGAAGTCCAGCCTCTTATTAAGAAACGCCGTCTCCAGGCTTATCTCTCCGGCATCTATCTCCGGCAGAGCCTGGTGTATAAAGTAGTAATCATCCAGACCCGAGGTTACTCCCCTGAACTGGACATCCTTTTCCAGGCTGGTATGCAGCTGGTCTCGCTTCCTTGAAACGTTAGCATCACTCATGTTCGCCGGTGACACCACCCACCTCCTTGCCCCATCAGGTAAGTTCTACATGCTATCCCGAAAGCAGGAGAACAACCCTGCTCTTGATAGCAGATTTTAACACGTATCACCGACATTTTACAGGCCGAGCACAACCCGTCGCTTGCCGTGCCCCATAGTAACTCATCTTGCCGGGCCTAAGAACAAAGCGCTATAATGTTGCGGACAATAGATGATTAAGAAAATCTTCCCTATCATAGCTCTTGCAGTCTTCTCCTCCATGCTGGGCGTCGGTATTATAGCTCCTATCTTGCCCCTCTACGCTGATAATCTGGGAGCCACCGGAATATGGCTGGTGATAATCTTTGCCGGTCTGCCCTTCTCCCGGGCCATATTCATGCCCATAATGGGCAGGCTCTCCGACCGCTTTGGCCGCAAGATTTTTATCGCCATCGGGCTGTTTATCTACTGCGTTAGCTCCATAGGCTTGATACTGGCTGACAGCGTCTGGGAACTGACCACCGTCCGCCTAGCTCAGGGGTTTGCTGCCAGCATGATTATTCCCATCGCTGAAGCTTATGTAGGTGACCTCTCCCCGGTGGGGAAAGAGGGGACATGGATGGGCTACTACTATTGCGCTTTCCTGGCCGGCTTCGGTGCCGGCCCCTTCATAGGTGGCGTGTTATCCGACCATTTAAGTATGGATGCCGCCTTCATCGCTCTGGGCGGTCTGAATTTTCTAGCCCTTCTGGTAGTAATTTTCTTCTTACCCGAGACGCAGGGCAGAAAGACCGAATCCAGCCGTATCCCGTCATTCAAGACCATGGGCCGGAGCGGTGTAGTCAGAGGACTCTTTGTCTTCCGTTTTTCCTTTTACGTGGGCAGCGCCGCTTTTGTGACCTTTCTCCCCATCTTTGCAGCGCATTATCTCAACCTGACCGCAACCTATATCGGAATACTGCTGGGCGTTAATATCCTGCTGGTATCATTCTTTGAGATATACGGTGGTTACATCGCTGACAGGTTCAACAGGAAGTTGCTGATAGTAGCCGGCAGTCTCGTCAACCTGGTCTGGCTGGCCCTGATTCCCCAGGCACATAGCTTCGGGTTCCTGCTGGGGCTGTGTATCGTCGGTGGTCTGGCCGGTGCCATCGCTCTGCCTGCTGCCGGAGCGCTGGTTGTTGAAGAGGGCCGGAAGTTCGGTATGGGCTCAACCTTTGCCATATATGCCATGGCAATGAGCCTGGGCATGGGTATCGGGCCGCTGGCATGTGGAGCCATATCCGACTGGATAAACATAGACTCCGTCTTTTACTTCGCCGCCATGGTCGGGCTGGCAGGTACCGCCCTGTTTATCTGGCTTACCCGAAATGATACTCCCCGCAGTATCAGGAATTCGCCGTAACATAAAAAACCGGTTAAATTAAAGAAGCCCCGACAGCATTTAACTGTCGGGGCTTCTTACTTACTCAACGTATGAAGGAGACCGGTACTATCTACAGTCTATCTTAAGACTATAACCGGCTTCTTTCATCACCTTGCTTACCGTATATCGTAGAACGGTAAGTCACCAAAACCATACTCCTCCCACCTTTCCTGTACCTCGTTGAAGTCTGCCAACGGAGCTAGTTCTGTTGGAGCTACTCTCGCTCCATCCCACTGGTCGGAACGGGGGTGCCTTATCCAGTTAACCGTGGCATCAATGAGACACCTGGTACTCAGTGCAGAGCCATACTCCTCAAAGTTGACTCCGTCGTCGGAAAGGGCGGCATCAACGATGGCGGCATGGGTCGGGAAAATGTGGAAGTCCTCTTCCGGATTGGAGTTGGCGTTGATAGCGCCCATAACCGCACCGGCGTCATATATGTTTACACCTTCATCAACAACAACCCACACCTTCCACGGGAGATGAGTAGTCTTGTGGGCGAACAGGGCGCAGCCTACCTGGTAGGCATGTCCCTGATACATCTTGTCAATCGAAACGGCGCAGATGGGTGTTATCGTTACGTCTATAACACCGGGAACGGTATCCTGTAAGAACTTCTTAAGTAATGCCCAGCTGCCAAGAGCGAAGGCAACCTTCTGCTCTTCAAATACTTTTCCCGTGCCGATAGCGCTGCCGACAAATATCGGGTCATCCCGGTAGGTGATGCAGGTAACTTCGGTCTGTGGCTGCAGGGTCGGCCAGGCATAGCCACCGCTGATTTCCTTCAGGGGAGCTTCCTGTACGAAGGTATCGGTATCAATGAGCACCTTGCCCTCGATGACTATTTCTGCCGAGGCGGGAACATAGAGGTCCACAGTTTCGCATTTTACCAGCGGCACCGCTTCTCCCCTGATGGCTCCCAGCCATTCCCACTCGCTCTTGCCGTTCGGATGGTGCCAGGGCGAACCGGTGACGAGAATCATAGCCGGATCCCAGCCGTAAATAAAGGCTACCGGCATATCCTCGCCTCTTGCCTGCCACTTGGCGAAGTGCTGTCCCCAGCCCTGACTTTTCACCAGGAGGGAAACAATGTGGTTCTTATCGTAGATACCACCACGGTAGGTGCCGACATTAACCTCGCCGGTATCCGGGTCTTTGGTCACGACGGCATGCCAGGTATTAATATATTTGTATTCGTCTCCGGGATGCCACATGGGCACGGGAACATCATAAAGGTCAACATTTTCGGCCTTGATGATATTTTCCTTCACCGGGGCATCCGCAGCATCAACAATAACCGGTGGTATCGGCTCTCTCTCTGCTGTCTCGATTATCCCGTTTATGACACCCGGCATGGAGGTACTCGGATCCAGGCCAATAGCCCGGCACAGCTTACCAGTGGTATTCAGCGCACCCACAAACAGCTGAGTACACCAGGTCTTATCATGACCTTCAATGTTGGTAAAGAGCACCGCCTGTGAATTTTCTGGCTGTTTTAAGCTCATGCCGATGGCCGACATCTGGCGCCCTATCTCCTGTATCTCGCCATCGGGGGTTACCGGAGCGGTAACGGTCCTCATCAAGCCCTCTTCTTCAAGATAGGCCATCCATCCCCTGAGATCTCTCTCGTACGGATAACTTACCTCAGGTGCTGCTTCACCGGCTACTGCCGAATCGGCCGCTGGAGCAGGTGCCGTAGCAGATACAGGTCCCTGGGCACAACCCATAATTGGCAGTGAGACCAGGAGTAAAGAAACTATTAAAATTACTGAAAACACTTTATGCATATTCTTGTTCTACAAACCTCCTCACAACTTGGAAATGACTTATTGGAAATGACTTACCGAATGCTACTTGGTTTTCTGATAGGCCTCACCTTCCTTCCCTACAATAATCAATCGCTACCTGTGGGGTGACATCTTTAGGTATTATACTGACAATACTGTTTAACACACTGCCAGTATATTGTCAATCCATTTTCACATATTTTAATAGCCGAATCTCCGGGTATTACCTGCCTTCCCAATCGGCTCGACTTAATATTACGTGCTGGCGAGCCCCGCCCAGCGCCTGGAGAGACTGTGCTCAATATCAAACATATCCAGGACTCTGCCGGTAGTGCTATTGATTATGTCGTCAATAACCTGGGGCCTCCCATAGAAGCTGGGTATGGGCGGAAATATTATCGCTCCCATCTCGGTTAGCTGTACCATATTTCTCAGGTGACCCAGGTGGAGCGGCGTCTCTCTCACCATCAGTACCAATCGCTTCCTCTCTTTCAGAGTAACGTCTCCCGCCCGGATGAGCAGGTTATCCAGATATGAGTTGGCGAGTGCCGACATCGTCTTTATGGAGCAGGGGGCTACTATCATGCCATCCCTTTTAAAGGAGCCACTCGCCAGCGCAGCCCCTATATCATCAACGTCATAGACAGTATCAGCCAGTGCCCTGACGCTATCAATGCTATAGTCTGTCTCATGTTTAATAGTTGCCTCACCATGTTTTGATATGACAAGATGTATCTCTATATCTTCCATTTCGGATAAAACCTCAAGCAACCTGATACCGCAGATTGCCCCGGAAGCCCCCGTTATCCCTACTATTAATACCACGTTTAATATTCCTCCTCTTGATATACGGCTAGCCAGTCAGCCTGGTATAGTTCTGCCCTGGCTTTTATACCAACGTCTACCAGAAGAAACTGGCAAGCATGTGCGTAAGGCAAGCTTACGTTGCCGGTGAAGTGAATAGGGCTCAAGGCCAGCGGTATCCTGAGCTTGAGATTTGATTTTAGCTGAAAGACCCGACCGCCATACGGCAGTACTGGGTTTACCATCCCTGCCTACTTCTAGCTACCTTGATTCATGCACCGGCCCACGCCTATGGTCAGTGCCTATGAAGTTCCTCACCGTAATAGGTAAAAACAGCGCAATTCTTACCAGTAACTACTACGAGAGCTTTTAGCTATTTTAAATTTCGGGTAATTATACAGCAAGATGACGGATTACACAACTTTTATAACGAGACGATTTGAGTGTGCCTGTTTAAATTATTTTTATAAAAAGTGTTTATAGCTCAGATACATGCAAATGGCACCGCAAGCGGCTACATTCAGCGATTCTGCTTTCCCCCTGATAATGGGAATCCGCAATTTATAGTCAGCCCCGCTAAGCAGCACGCTGGAAAGGCCGGATGCCTCATTGCCCAGGGCCAGCAGTAGCTTATCCTGACTTTGAAGGACAGCGGCGTCTGCCGTGCCACCGAGGTCGGCGGCTACGAGGCAGTAGCCACTGTGTTTCAATGCCTCCACCAGTTCCAGATAGCGGGAGGTTCTCCTGAGCCATAAAGATAACACGGCACCAGCAGTTGACTGAACGCATTTTGGAGACAGGGGATCGGCACTCTTTTCCGTCAGGATAACCCCGGAAAAGCCAAGGGCTACGGCAGTGCGGATGAGAGTGCCCACATTACCCGGGTCCTGAACATCCTCCAGCAGCAGGACTCTGGCACCTATATTACCCGGCAGCCGGTCAGAGTATATATCCCGCGGCAGGCGGACGACAGCCACCGGCCCCTGAGGCGTCTTTGTGGAGCAGATAGAGCGCAGCTGACTATCAGTGACCAGGCGCCTGGGATATCCATCGTAAATGGGAGAAAGCTCCTCCGCGGCTACAATCTCAATAATTTCATCCGGATTATTACTGATTATCTGACGGATAGCCCTATCCCCTTCCACGAGAAAGGCCTCGGCTTCAAGCCGGTCTTTTCTCGTGGCCAGATTCCTGTACCATTTGATAGGCTTTAGCGCCGTGGTTCTGTCATCGGGCATAAGTAACACGGTATCCTCCCCATCTATACACCGCTGTTTTGCTATATATAATGGAAATGCTCTCTAATAATATCACGGTATCTCACTTGCCGTGAACTTCATAAAAAAACTACCGGCGGCTTTACGCTATAACCGGGCAGTGTATTTATATCAGCCTGAAGTTATCCGGCTAACCCCTTCGCTTCATTTATTATGGCGTCACCTGTATAATTATTAAAGTTATAGACATGCTAACTATTGCTAACATATCAAAGTCTTACGGGGATAAAACTCTATTCAGTGATGTTTGCCTGAATGTGGGGGCAAGGGACCGCATAGCTGTTATCGGACCGAACGGCTCCGGGAAGACAACACTGTTCGGTATCATCGCCGGTAAGGTGCTCCCCGGCTCCGGCAGCATAAATATGCAGCGGGGAACTACCATCGGCTATCTGGAACAGGAAATCAGCCCCTCTTCTGAGCAGCGCTTACTGGACTACGTAGTCAGGGCATCCACTGGCATAAGCAAGCTGGCACACAAGATACAGGTTCTCCAGGAGGAACTGGCAGCGGCAGCGGACGTGGAAAATGCCGAGGAAATCCTCAGGGAGCTGGGTGAACTTCAGCATAGCTTTGAGTTTGCCGGTGGCTACAGCGCCGAGCACGAGGCCAAGGCTATCCTTTCCGGTTTAGGATTTGCGGAGTCTGACTTCCACCGTCCTCTAACCGATTTCAGTGGCGGCTGGCTGATGCGCGCGGCACTGGCCAGACTGCTCCTGCTTTCCCCTGACGTGCTCCTCCTTGACGAGCCGACAAACCATCTTGACCTGGAGTCCTGTATCTGGTTTGAGCGTTATCTGGGAAGCTATCAAGGTATTGTCCTGGTCGTTTCGCATGACCGTGCATTCCTGAACCGGGTGGTAAGCAAAGTACTTGCCATCGAGCCGGGTAAGGTTATCTTTCACCGCGGCAATTACGATAGCTACGTTATAGCCAGAAAGAAAGAGGTTGAGATTGCGGCAGCTACCGCCAGAAGACAGGACCTTAAAATAAAGAGGGAGATGCGTTTCGTCGAGCGGTTCCGTGCCAAGAATACCAAGGCAACGCAGGTTCAGAGCCGGATTAAACAGCTGGCCAAGATGCCAAGGGTAGTAGTCCCCAGAGCGACCCGGAAGATTAAATTTTCCTTTCCCGAACCGGTATCCACCGGGGAGACGGTTATGACTCTCAGCCATATCCGAAAATCCTACGGCGCCAATGTCGTTTATAGTGACCTGAACCTGGTCCTCAGCCGTGGAGACAGGGTAGCTCTGGTGGGGCCAAATGGTGCCGGTAAAACGACCCTGCTCAAGATTTTAGCCGGAGTGCTCCCTTTTGAGAAAGGCGAGCACAAACTGGGATACAATGTCATCACCGCCTACTATGCCCAGTACCAGCTTGAGCTTCTCAATCCAGTAAATGACGTAATCACCGAACTCAAGAGCGTAGCTCCGGATGAACCGGAGCAGAAACTGAGAGGCATTCTCGGTGCCTTCCTCTTCAGCGGTGATGATGCCTATAAACCGGTAGCTGTCCTTTCCGGGGGTGAGAAGAGCCGCCTGGTACTGACCAAGATGCTAATGCAATCGGCCAATTTATTGCTCATGGATGAGCCTACCAATCATCTGGATATTGCCTCACGGGAGATACTGACAGACGCCCTTGAAGCCTACCGCGGCAGCCTGTGTTTCATCACCCATGACCGGACGCTGATTCGCCAGATTGCCAATAAAATTATTGAGATAAGGGACGACAATCTAAAGGTATTTACCGGAAATTATGATGACTACCTCAACTGGCAGGAGTCTCTGGAGCAAGGACTTTTAGAGACCCCCCAGATTACGACAAGTAATAAACCGCGCCAGCGCAAGCTAATTGAGGCTGAACTCAGGAATAAATATTATCGCGAGAGTACCCCCGCCAAACAGCGTATAGCTGAAATCGAGGCTGAGCTTGCGGAGCTTGAGACACAGTTCAGAGAAGTTGAGGGCCTGTTTGCCGACGAGGAGCATTACGAGCATGGTGAGCGGGTCGTCGCCACCATAGAAGAGCACCGCCGGCTTAAGGAGTCTATTAACTCACTTATTGCGGAATGGGAGCGGCTCTCTATTGAGCTTGAGAGTATGAGTAAGGAGTTTGAGGAAGCGAAGAGCGCCATTACACTACAGGTTAAGACATAAACGGGTTGTGAGCTTTCATTATTTAAAGTAGCGGCGATAATTGCTACCGGCGACAAGTGTCTACTGTATTACCGTTAGTTGAGACGCTCGTGAACCGTGCAAATATTATGACAGAGACAAGGGGGCAAGAGTAACAGACATGGCCAATTTTACGGAAATAGATGAAGCGCGAAAGGTGCTCGGGTTAAGTGAGGCAGCGACACTCAAGGACGTAAAAAGGGCCTACCGGGCACTGGCCCACCGCTATCACCCCGATAAGCTTGACGGGAGTCAAAAAAACGATAACGAAACCATGATACGATTGAACTGGGCCTATAATCTGCTCATGGAATACTGTAAAAATTATATGTACAGCTTCCGTGAGGAGGATGTAGCCAGGGCCTACCCCTATGATGAATATCTGAGGACTTTCAAAGACAAGTGGTTTGATAGCATCTAGGATACGTGATAAATGAAGGCGAGGTGACTGTGAGCTTTTACACGATTGATTTTGAGCCGGTGGGGCGGAGAGGACAATGTCCGCCAGGTAAATCTCTATTGGATTGCGCCGGCGAACTCGGTATCGGCATACTCAGGACATGCGGCGGCAAAGGCACGTGCCACTCCTGCAAGGTTCAGGTACTGAAAGGTGGCGTTTCAGAACCAAGTGCCAGTGAGCGGGCTTTCTTTTCACAGGCGGAGATAAATGAAGGCTGGCGCCTCGCCTGCCAGACATATCCCACCAGCGATTGCAAGCTGAGCATCCCACCCCTGTCCATGAACGTGCCGCAGCGAACACAGGTTGAAGGACTGGAAATGACGTTTCTTCCTGAGCCGGCCGTTCGCTCTTATCATGTGGAGATGCCACCCCCGTCACTTTCCGATATGCGCGCCGATACCGAGCGTCTGCTCCAGACGCTGAACGAGCGATACCAGCTTTACTGCCATACAATTGACATCGATGTTCTACGGCAGCTTTCGCCGCAGCTAAGGCCATGGAACTGGCAGTGCCAGGCTTCGGTTCGTGACAGCGAAGTGATAGCCATATATCCCTGGCCGGCGCGTCAGTTGGGGCTGGCCGTAGACCTGGGGACAACCAAGATAGCCGGCTATCTGGTTGACCTGAGCAACGGGCAGACTCTGGTGGCTAAAGGTATTATGAACCCCCAGATTGGCTACGGAGAGGACATCATCAGCCGTATTACACGTGTTATAGAGTCGCCAGCCGAAAGCGGCAGGCTAAAAGATCTGGTTATAGAAGCCATCGGACAACTGGCTGCCGACATGTGTAGCGAGGTAAAGGCCGGGGTAGCAGAAATCGTTGACGTAGCAGTAGCCGGCAATACCGCCATGCATCACCTGTTTTGTAAACTGCCGGTGAAGTCGCTTGCCTCAGCTCCCTTTCTGCCGGTCGTTTGCCAGGCACTGGACATAAAAGCACGTGATTTGGGCCTTTGTGTCGCTCCGGGCGCATACGTGCATATGCTACCCAATATTGCCGGATTTGTGGGTGCTGACCATGTAGCCATGCTGCTGGCAACAGGGGTCTGGCAGGCAGAAGGAGTCCGGTTAGCAATAGATATAGGGACTAACACCGAAGTGTCCCTGATAGATAACGGCAACATAACCAGCGTTTCCTGCGCCTCGGGCCCTGCTTTTGAAGGCGGCCACATCAAGGACGGCATGCGGGCGGCCAGCGGGGCTATTGAACGATTGCGGATAGAAGGCGGCCGAACTGAGTATCAGACCATTGAGGGCACCCCACCCACCGGTATTTGCGGCTCGGGCATCCTGGATGCATTGGCCCAACTCTACCGTACCGGGATTATCAATAGACGCGGTATGATAACGGATGGTGACCCCCGCGTGCGGACAAGCGGCAAGCAACGCGAGTTCACGGTAGTCAGCGAGCAGGAACGAAACGGTCAACCTGCCATTACTGTTACCCAGCATGACGTGAGGGAACTGCAACTGGCCAAGGCAGCTATTCGTACCGGCATCCAGGTGCTTTTGGAGGCCAACAGCCGAGCCGAGTCGGAGATTGAGCAAATAATTATTGCCGGAGCCTTTGGTAGCTATATTGACGTGGTCAGCGCGATTACTATTGGTATGCTGCCAGCAGTGTCTACTGACCGCTTTCAGCAGGTGGGCAACGCTGCCGGTATGGGGACCAAGCTGGTCTTATTGTCCCGAAAGAAGCGGGCAGAGGCCGAGACTATAGCCTCCAGAGTCCGCTATATAGAGCTGGCCAGCTTTCCCGGTTTCATGCAGACCTTCGTTCAGGCAAGCTACATAGGGCCTTATACTAGGAAAAAGAGCCGGTAAAGATAGGCCAAGCTAAATATCCGGACAGCGAGCTAACATTAGCTAAGAAACAAGTCTATCGGCCACGATTTCGGCTATATCCCGTACCACTACGTCATTCTCGGCATTTTTATCCTTAAGGCCATCTTCAAACATGGTCATGCAGTAGGGACAACACACGCATATCGTGCCGGGCTGCTGCTTGAGGGCTTCCTCGGTACGCTCCACGAATATTTTCTTGCCGATGGACTCTTCCATCCACATGCGTCCGCCGCCGGCACCGCAACAAAAAGAGCGGTCGCCGTGGCGCTCCATTTCCAGGGGAGCTACTCCGGTAGCGGCGGCTACCGCCCGGCGAGGTGGCTGATAAATACCATTGTAGCGGCCAAGATAGCAGGAATCATGAAAGACCACCGGTTTATCCGGCGCGGCAGGATTAAGCTTGAGCCTGCCCTCCCGGATAAGGTTCCATATCAGTTCGCTGTGATGAATGACCTCAAGGCTGGCACCATACTGGCGGTAATCGTTTTTCAGGGTGTTATAGCAGTGGGGACATTGCGTGATAATCCGGCTAATCCCCTTTTCGGCAAACATGTACATATTCTCCCTGGCTATCATATCAAAAACGAACTCGTTACCGAGCCGGCGTAGACTGTCGCCGCAGCATTTCTCTTCCGTACCCAGGATGCCCCAGGAGATACCGGCGGCATCCAGAATCCTGGCCACAGCAAGACTGATACGGCGGTTACGCGCGTCAAACGCACCGGCACAGCCTACGAAAAATAGGTATTCCGTCTTGCCGGCCTCAAACGGGCGGGCATCTATTTCTGCCGACCACTTTACCCTCTCCGACGGCGCCATGCCCCAGGGATTACTGCGCTGCTCCATGTTTTCAAAGAAGGCGAGCAGTTCATCGGGGAACTTAGCTTTCATTTCCACCAGGTCACGGCGCATATCCACGATTTTGGGAACATGCTCAATAAATACCGGACATACCTCCATGCAGGCACCGCAGGTGGTGCATTCCCAGAGTACCTCCTCGGCCACGCTGCCTTCTCCGTAATCGCCAATAAGCGGCTGTAGCGGTTCTTCTTTACGTGTTAGCAAAGTTCCGTTCTTGAGCAGGTTAATCTTTATGTCATGAATCAGGAGACGCGGATTAAGGGGCTTGCCGGTAGCAGTTGCCGGACAGACATCGGTGCAACGCCCGCATTCTGTGCAGGAGTACGAGTCAAAAAGGTCTTTCCAGGTGAAAAGGTCGACCCGGCCCGCGCCGAACACGTTACCCTTTTTAAACTCTTCGCATTGCTGGGTGTTGACCTTCGCCAGGCTGCCGAAGAAACAGTTGGGTATGGAGGTCAGCACGTGCATGTGTTTACTGTAAGGCAGGTAGTTAAGGAAGACGAGCAGTACGATAGCATGCAGCCACCAGAACACATTCATCATAGCTAACAGGCTGCCGACTGCAGCTTTAGACATAAAGGCGGAGGTGACAAATCCGGATATAACCATGTAGCGGGCGGCTTCTTCCATCCCCAGCGCTATCTCACTGCCGTGCAAACCGAAGAAAGCCAGCATAAGGACAGCTACCAGTGCCAGAATGGTGAAGGCATCGCGGCTGAGCGCGTCTATATACGGAGGGCGGAAGAATACCCGGCGGATTATGGCTGAGATGACCGCGAGCAGCGCCAGGAGTGATACGATATCAAATATAAGGGACAGGGCGAAGTATACGCCGTCAGGCAACCCGGACAGGCTGATATAACCGGGGAAAAGGCCGTGTAGCAGGAACTCGGAATTGGCGATGAGTAAAAGCATAAAAGACCAGAAAAGTACAAAATGGTTGATACCGAAGGGGCGGCTGACCACGCGGCGCTGACCGAAGGCATAAAAGAGCATATTCCAGATGCGTTTAAAGAGGCGGTTACAGCGGTTATCCTGCTTACCCAGGGCTACCAGATGGAACCGGCGGTAACTGCTCCAGACAAAAAGCAATACAGAAACTGTAAAAACAACAGCAAAAGGTATTACGTTAGATGACACAAATTACTCCTCTTGAGACGCCAGACTGTCATTTTTTAACCGCCAGGCGCCGGGCGCGCACTTCGCGGATTTGCCGGGTAATGGCGGGCACCACCTGCAAAACGTCACCGACAATTCCGTAAGTGGCTACCTCAAAAATCGGGGCCTGCTTATCCCGGTTGATAGCAATAATAACATCCGAGTCCTGTATACCTACCAGGTGCTGAATGGCACCGCTTATACCGCAGGCAAAGTATATTTTGGGTCTTACGGTCTTACCGGTCTGGCCGACCTGCCGTTCCACGGGCATCCAGTCAGCTTCAACTACGGCCCGCGAGCAGCCGACCGCACCGCCAAGCTCATCCGCCAGTTCCTGTAGTAGCGCGAAATTCTCCTTAGCACACATGCCGCGGCCGCCGGCCACTATAATATCCGCGGCAGCGATATCTTCCTGGTCAGCGCCATCCCTGCCTTCATAGATTATTTCCAGCACGCGGGTAAGGAAGTCCTCTTCTTTTAACAGGCTCTCCTCGCGTATAATCACTCCGCTGCGCGAGATATCTTTCTCTGGCATGGGCATCACGTGCGGCCGCACCGTGGACATCTGGGGGCGGGTACGCTCGGTCAGAATAGTAGCCATTATATTACCGCCGAAAGCCGGGCGCGTCTGCAATAGAAATCCCCGCTCATCAATGCCCAGTCCCGTGCAGTCAGCAGTGAGACCGGTACCCAGGACGGTAGCAACGGCACCGGCCAGGTCTCTACCGAGACCGGTGGCGCCGATAACCACTATCTCCGGTTTATATTTCCTGACCAGGTTGCAGATTACTTTATAATAGGGACCAGTGCGGTAATGCTGGAATAGAGGTTCATCCACCAGGTAACATTTGGCCGCACCGTAAGCGAAGGCTTCCTGGCAAAGATGCCCGACATTGTCGCCAATGACTACGGCACTGAGTTCCGAGTTACGTACTCCGGCAAGCTCACCACCTATTCCCAGCAACTCCCAGGATACACTGGCCGGCTCGCCTCCGGTTTGCTCAACGAATACCCAAACTCCGCGGTACTGGGCCAACTCCGCCTTCAGTGCGGCTTCCTCCCCAGTTTCCTCTATTTCATTCCAGACAGCAGCCTTCCCGGCAGCAGCCTCAATCTGCGCCAGTATTTTCTGCTCCTCGGGTGTATAGTAAATCTCTATGGCGTCAGCGGGACATACCTTGATGCATTTGCGGCAGCCGATACACTTCTCTACCGAAATAACGGGCTCGCCGCTTTCATTCATGTCAACGGCATCCTTGAGGCAGGCGGCCTGGCAGCGCGCCCCGCAGGCGATGCACTTCCCCGGTATCAGGCGGGCAATCCCTCTCGGCCTCTTCAGTTTCTTTGTCTCCGACATAATATGAACCGTATATTCCCGAAATATTTTAAATCAGACGGCGATTATATCTTTTTCAATGAGTTTATCGATAAGCAGCCTGGCAACACTGTCCGGGTTATCCACACCGTCACCCAGTATTTCGCCCTTGGTGCGCTCGGGTGAGAATATCTTGCGCACCTGGGTGGGTGAACCGGACAGGCCGATAGTGCTTGTATCCAGCTTCATCACCTCGTTATCCCAGACGGTGACGGTAGCTTCCGCTGCCATTAACCTGGCGGGCACAGTGGGGTAGCGCGGCTGGTTAATCTCGCGCACCACCGAAATCATAGCCGACAGGGAAGCCTCTACTATCTCATGTCTACCTTCCAGGCGGCGTCTGACGACTACTTTGCCAGTATCTACGTCAACATGGTCAACTCTGTCAACCAGCGTCAGCTGGGTATAGCCCAGACGGGTGGCAATTCCCGGCCCCACCTGGGCGGTATCGCCGTCTATCGTCTGCTTGCCGCAAACCACTATTACCTGCTCTTCCTTCCCGGCCAACCGCTTGATACCGGCGGCGAGAACCATGCTCGTCGCCAGCGTATCAGCACCACCGAAATACCGGTCGCTGAGAAGAACCGCTTCATCTATGCCGAGGGCAAGCGCCTGTTTAAGGGTTACCTCCGTGGAAGGCGGCCCCATAGAGATGGCCACCACGCGAGCACCGTACTTATCTTTAAGGCGCAGGCTCTCTTCCAGGGCGTGGGTATCAAACGGGTTCATGATAAAAGGCACCCCCTGCCGGACTAAGGTGCCGGTAACAGGGTCTACTTTTACCTGAGTAGTATCAGGGACCTGTTTTATACACACAACTACTAGCATATTGTATATACGAGGGAAATTCTGCAAGTAACAGAAGAAGGCTTCAGCCGGAATTCACAGTTTCAACTTACCGTGAAGCAAGTAGCAACTATTAACCGCCTCTGGCTGAAATGATACCTGTCAAATACAAAATTGTCAAATAAACCTCCTGTCCCTGAAGTCCCTCCTTAGCCCTATCTTCCGGGTTTTGAGCCGAGCCGGTCCGGTATAGCTACCTGGAATTACGCAATGTAAGTAGTTGCCGGTGAAAGTTAACCCCTTACTCCTCTTTTGTATTATCTAAAGGGAATTAATTTAGCATTTTCATAGGATATTTCTCTCCCTGTCATTGATGCGCAGCCAAACTTGCTTTCTCCGGGTTGAAGATAGATAATATCACAAGGCGGCGGAGGAAGTCTAAACCGGCTTATCCGGGTATAAAGTTATAGAAGACGGAAGACGGTGATTAATAGGGGAAGAGTATATCTTAGCTCATTAGAAGAGAAGCATATTGACCGTTACATCCAGTTCTCGGCTGATCCGGAGCTGATTGATACTATGGGCTGGAAACCGTTCAGCACCGGTGAAACCGAGCGTTTTCTTAAAACCGTACAGGTTCTAACACTGCCATACTGCGGCGTTAGTAAACTTAAGATATTCAGTGTCTTGAAAACTGCCGATGACGAGGCAATTGGTTTTGTCAGCATTAAAGGGATTAACGAAACCATTGCCGCCGGCGAGATTGGTATCGCTATCATGGAGAAAGCATACCGGGATCAAGGCTACGGTACCGAGGCATTGCAGATTGCCACACAATACGCTTTTTATAAGCTTAACCTGACCCTGCTCGGGCTAACCGTTTTTCTTTCCAACCGCAGGGCTATCCGTGCTTATGAGAAGCTCGGCTTTCGGAAGAAAGAAATCCTTAAAGATTCATGGCAAATGCCCGATGGCCAGTACCGGGACATGTGGTACATGGAACTTGCCCACGAACAACTAACCCATCCCCTACCTTAACGGAACCTCATGACCGCACAACCGAACAGCAGATACCCCGTCGGCGCTTACCTTAGCCATTTCCCGAATGACAGGCAGTACAGTAAATAGTCCCAGGAGTTCCCCAGAAGATTACCGAGCCGTATCATCCGGAGCACCAAATGAATGGCATCTGCCTTTTCAGGACCGTATGTTTCCTCAAGTTTCCAGACAGCTTCGGGGTCAGGATGAGCGTCGGATTCAGCCCAGTGCTGTGCATAGATTACGGCCGTAGCCTCCTCTTCCGGGCAGTTATCAACATCTCCGGATAGCAACTTGCTGATTTCTTGTGCAGTAACCCCGCTTTTTAGGGCTTGCCTGGCATGGAAGTAGGAGCAATAGCGGCAGCCGTTTACCCAAGTTACAGCCAGCATGAGCCTTTCCCGGAAAGCCGGCGATAATAACCCCTCATTCCTTGCTTCCCGCAACCGCTTCCTGTTTCTTAAGTGAAACCACAGGTCACTGAGCAGTTCTTTCAGGTTTTTATATGTTCTCTTGTTAAATTTCATAGCCGTTAGTGTTTGCATCAGCCAGCCGGAACAGGATTAAAATGCGGTGTGGATAACTGCAGTATAGTCCCGGCTGGTGGCAAAGTCATCCCGGATAGAGATAAAGGCCGCGTCTCTGTTCACAGTACCGCTCGTCACGGCTCTTATGCTTACGCGGTATTGCCAGCCGACCTTGAATAGCCACGGTTAAATAATATATGATGTTAGTATGGGTTTGTATAGTAAGGAGTGGTTTTATGCCTATATATGAGTATGAATGCAATAGCTGCGGCGAGAAATTTGAGCTTCGGCGGAGCATGTCTGACAGTGACGCCGAGATAAATTGCCCGAAGTGCGGCGATAAAAACGCCCAGCGAGTCTTTTCCACCTTTGCCAGTTCCTCTACGGGCGGCACGTCTGCCAGCACATCATGTCTCCCGAGTAGCTACGGGTGAGCCATTTAGGGGTGAGGCAGGCTGCCTCATTAAATATACTGCCAGTTAGATAAGTGTGCCGTTGCGTTAATACTGCGCCGGTTATTAAACCACCTGTGAATTATCAGCCTGGCCCCGGCAATACCTGTCTATGGCTTCGGCCGCCTGTAACCCTCCAGCTACGGCATCGATAACGGTTAGCGGGCCGCTGACCACATCTCCAGCCGAGAAAACACCCTCGACACTGGTCATCATATTGCCGTCAACCTTAATCAATCCCTTTTCATCCAATTCTATGCCCATCAACCCGAGTGATTCGGATACCGGGCCTTCACCGATGGCCTCAATGAAGAAGTCGGCTGGCATTCTGAATTCGGAGCCTGCCACAGGTACGGGGCGGCGTCTACCGGAAGCATCCGGTTCTCCCAGCCGCATCCGTATGCATTCAATTTCTTCTACAACTCCCTTACCCAGAATCCTGACCGGGTTGCTCAGCATGACGAACTCTATTCTCTCCTCCATGGCCTCCCGCACTTCTGCCTTGTCCGCTGGCATCTCCTTCATGGAACGCCGGTACACAAAAGCCGCTTCTGCCCCCAGACGGCGAACAGACCTGGCTATATCCATAGCCACATTACCCCCGCCAACCACAACTGCCCTCTTCTTTAAGAACTCGGGTAACGGGTTACCCAGCTTGATGTCTTTGAGCAAGTCCAGAGCTTCATAAACTCCAGCCAGGTCTTCGCCGGGAATACTCATGCTGAGGCCCCGGTGAGTGCCAATACTGATGAATATCACTTTATACCCTTTTTCAAAGAGGTAACTCAGGGTGAAATCCTCCCCCAGCGTTGCTTTCTCAAACTCCACTCCCAGCTTTCCAATCTCGTCAATCTCCTTCTCGGGAAATTGTGGCGGCAGGCGATAGCTGGGTATTGACTGGATTATCCTGCCCCCCAGGTGCGGGTTGGAATCAAAGACTCTCACCTGATATCCCAGGAGAGCCAGGTTCCTTGCCACGGTGAGACCCGCCGGCCCCGAACCTACGACCGCCACTCTTTCCTCCAGCTTTACCGCGGGCTGGGGATACCAGTTGATATCCATGAACTGATCAGTAAGATATTTTTTAATGGCTCGAGTAGCTACCGGCTCCATGTGGGTATGGAGAGTACAGGCGTCCTCACACGGGTGAGGGCATACTCTACCGCAGGTAGCCGGCAAAGGTAATCGCTCCAGAATAGTATTCAGCCCGTCCTTGTAGCGTCCCTCCCTGGCTTCATGAACATACTTTTTTATATTCAGGTGAGCAGGACAGGCTTCAATACATGGTGGATCTTCGCACTGCAGGCATCTGGAAGCTTCTCTCTTTAGCTCCTCATCACTATAACTAAACTCTATTTCATGGAAGTTATCTATCCTTGCCTCCAATGAGCGACGGGACAGGGACTTTCTCTTTTCACCCAGCTTCAAAATACTTTTAGTCATATCGATTTACCTTTGCATTGTTATATTGGTTTTACTATATTATGGATTACATCCCGGGAATTTAAGCATGACGACTTCAGCCGGTAAGAGGCACCGGTATATCCGCTAAAAGGTTGGCGCCTGGCTCAGTGCTTCCGGCCCCAAAATGGCGGACTCTTTATCCATGGTTACCATTATGGCCTGCTGCGTTAACCTGATTGCCGCTCCCGCGCAATACTCTTCACAAAGCTGGCAGAAACAGCATTTACCCAGGTCTACCTGCGGGTATTTTCTACCTCTGAACTCCACAGGAGTAATAGCCTTATTGGGGCAAATCATAGAACATACAAAGCACCCCCGGCACTTGTCTAAATCCAGTATATGTCTGCCTCTATAACCTGCCACCGGCGGCAAAGAGTCATAAGGAAACTGCAGTGTAACGGGCTTTCTAAAAAGATTCTTGAGCAGTACAAAAGGACTGAAGATGCCATTAATTTTTTCTGTTAAATATGCCATTTCATCTATCCATATCTGCCGGGCATGGCGCCAGGCTCCAATATATTACCGGAATGTCGGCGATGGTGCTTCCCTCGGCTAAATATGGAAAGGCAACCAGCGAGTGCGAGAAACTCGGACCTCTTACCTTCACTCTATAGGGTATCGGAGAGCCATCGCTTACTACATGGAAACACAGCTCTCCTCTCGCTGCCTCAACGCAGAAGTGACTTTCTCCTTCGGGAGTCTTATACATAGGGTCCAGTTGTACCCGGTGCGGTCCGCCGGGCACGTCTTTTAGAAGCTGTCTGACTATTGATATGCTTTCCGCAATCTCACCTCTACGGCACAGGCACCTGGCATAAGCGTCTCCCTCCTCCCTGGTCACAACCTTGAAATTGACTTCGGGGTATGCTTCATAGGGTTCGTCCTGTCTGATATCATAGTCCACACCACAGGCCCTCAGGTTGGGGCCGGTAACTCCCAGGTCCACAGCCTCACTGGCACCAAGTTTCCCTACTCCCTTTGTCCGCATGATAAAGGTCTCATTTTTGAAAAAGAAAGAGTCGTAAAACTCCAGCTGCCTCTCCAGATAGTCAAGTGCCTCATAGCTTTTATCTACAAATTCCGGTGATATGTCTCGGCGGACGCCGCCGACGCAGAATAAAACAGGGTATATTCTACCCCCGGAGATTATCTCATTAAGGCGTATTATTCTCTCTCTGTCTCCCCATGCTATCCGGCAGGCGCTGTCAAAACCCAGTGCCATTCCCATTTCGCCAATCCAGGATATATGGCTTAGAATTCTGCCGAGCTCAAGCATGATGGTCCGGATATATTTCGCTCTGACCGGAACCTCCAACCGTCCGATTTCTTCCACGGCATTCACATAACCGGCCTCGTTGGACAAGGGGTCAAGGATACATATGCGGTCCAGCAGCATGCAATTCTGTGTGTGAACCCGGTACTCCATCAGCTTTTCAAACCCGCGGTGAAGATAACCGGGATAGGGATCGAGCCCCAGCACAGTTTCACCATCAACTTTGATCAAGGCATGAAAATGACCCGCAGCCGGGTGTTGCGGTCCAAAAGGAATGGTTAAGAAAGACATATCTTGTACTTCCATCTCTAACCCTTGACTACGGGGTACTGTTCCTCGTCCCCGTAGTATTCTTCCTTAACATATTTTCGTGTATCAAAATCCTTCCTAAAAGGAGGTATCTCCTCCCAGTCCTCAAGGAATAACTCCGAGAGGTCGGGATTACCCAGAAAATCTATGCCGAATAGCTCGTGGATTTCTCTTTCGTGCATCTGGGCACCCCCCCACAGCGCCGTAACCGAGCTTGCCACCGGACTTTGTCTCGGAATTCTGACCTTCATTAAAGCTCTTATTCTTTGCTGGTGAGAGCGCAGGTGATATATCAGCTCAAACTCCTGCTGGTCAATATAGTCAACCGCGGTAACATCGGAGAGGTGATCAAAGCCAATACTCTTGAGTTCGCCAAGAACGGGATAGGACTCCTTTTGCTCTACCGCAAATATTACGTGCCTGTCCCCGGCAGCCACATTAGAGAGCGCATCCGGAAACTTGGCGTTAAGATGTGACTCAATTTTGTCTATCATCATTAGTGTCCCTTAAAACCTTCTTTTATGGCATTGGACGCCATCACTATGGCATGACCGATATTTTCCGGTTTGGGAGGGCAACCCTGAACCCACAGGTCAACCGGAATGATTTCGTCTACTCGCTTTATGGTAGCGTAAGAGTCCCAGTACATACCGCCCGTCATAGGGCAGTTACCCAGCGCCATAACATATTTGGGGGATGGCATCTGGTCGTAAATTGTCTTTATCCGTTTCGCCGCCTTCTTGGTTACATATCCGGCAATAATAAAAACATCCGCGTGCCTGGGAGTAGGCACCGCCAATATCCCGAAACGTTCCATATCATAGCCGGAGCCTACCCAAGGTAGCAATTCCATAAACCCACAAGCCGTAAAGTAGTTAACCACCCATAGCGACCGGGCGCGGGCTTCACGTTTTAATTTTTCCATCGACTCACCTCTATCACAGATTCCCTATCTATCAAACCCGGTATCTCTTCCGTATTACCAGACCTCCATAAAAGAGAACCGTAATAGTGTAACCCCTTTCCCCTAGAACTTAGTGGTAACTACGCCACAAGAGTTTGTCAATTTATACTGCCCACGGCAGCCGGACTTTATTTTACCAGGTAAATAATCTACACCAAGCCGATTGAGATAGATACCATAGTATTTATCTCTAACTATTCAACTCCTGTTATACTAATAATTAAGAAACAGCACCCCTGTATCATTTGTTTAATTATGGTCTCGCAGGGAAGAAGATAAAAACGCCGGTAACGGCTTCCCCGCTAATGCCTCGCCAAACCGACGTCCAAGGCTGTAAAGGTGAGATACTCAATGTGCTATATTCAGTTAAGACCTCTCAGGTGAGTTTCCCATCGTTTCAAAGGGAATACCACCTTCGTTTGGAATAAATCACCTTGAACTTAACGTTGCCGATCCAATCGCCTCACGGTCTATTAGGTACGCATACTTATTATTTTTGAAAATAATAAGTATTATGAACATTTTAATTAGCTATTTTACCTAAATTGACATAGGTTGTCAAGACAACATAAGCTCCGACTAGCTTCAACGGTAACCGTTGGTGGTCATGTTTTTATATAACCTTTAAAAAAATTAGCGGGTTTGGTTAGCTTGATGTTTTAACGGACTTTACACTAGTTCTAAATTGACGCTTGCCTATGTGTATGATACGATATACAGGGCTAGCCGTAACTTTATCTGCATATGGATTATGGGAACCGGCAATACGAGCTATTACTACTCTAATCTCAGTATCAAAGAGGGTTTTGCTTTGCATACCTTATTATCATTCATCATAACCACTATTTAACTGCCCGGGGTATGACTATGCGTATAGAGCAAGTACTAGCTGAGATATCACCCGAAAAAGATATGCTGTTAACCTTAGGCGTCTTTGATGGTGTTCACCTGGGGCATAAATACCTACTCTCACAGCTAATTGAACAGGCACAGCAGAAGCAGCTTCTCAGCGGAGTGGTCACTTTCCGGCAGCACCCCCGTGCTGTACTGGCCCCGCAAACCAGATTGCCTTTCTTAACCAGCATCAATCAGAGGGTAAATCTTATCAAAGGCGAGGGCATTGACACCGTGGTTACCCTGCCTTTCACCCATGATGTAGCCCGTATTAGTGCCCGCGATTTCATCGGCCTGCTAAAGGAGCACCTGAGAATGCAGGGGCTGGTTATTGGCTATGACTTCGCCCTGGGCCAGGACAGGGAAGGCGACGGCAGCAGCCTCAGCACCATGGGACAGGAAATGGGCTTCACCGTAACGGTGGTGCCGCCGGCTATAATAAACGGCGAGGTCGCCAGCAGCACCTCTATAAGAAACGCACTGGCCAAAGGGGATATGAACCGTGTCCGCCGCCTGCTGGGGCGATCCTTCGGTCTTCATGGCTATGTTACCACCGGCGTCGGGCGGGGTACCGAGCTGGGTTTCCCCACCGCTAACCTGGAGGTGGACTCGCAGCAGGCACTACCCCCGGATGGCGTCTACGTTACCCTGGCCTATATTAACCATGAACCACACCCGTCTATGACCAACATTGGCCAGCGACCTACCTTTGGTAGTGACGGGCGTACCATAGAAGTCTATCTCCTGGACTACAACGATGACCTCTACGAAAAAGAGATGAGCATAGACATCGTTGAACGGCTGCGTGACGAGAGAAGATTTGAAACGGCCGAGGAACTGAAGAAACAGATAGCCGTAGACATCGAGCAGGGTAGAGCCATATTAGCCAGTCAGGACGCAGATTAAAAAGAAAGAGCCGTATAATCCATGGCAAACCAGAATATTAATCACATACTGAAGCGGGGCGTCGCTGAGATAATAGCCGAGACGGAACTGAGGGAGCTACTCGGCTCCGGCCGGAAGCTGAGGTTGAAAGAGGGCTTTGACCCGAGCTTTTCGGATATTCACCTGGGGCACATGGTAGCCCTGCGGAAGCTGCGTGAATTTCAGGAGATGGGACACCAGGTGGTGCTTATCGTCGGCGACTGGACAGCCCAGATTGGCGACCCCAGCGGCGTTTCCGTTACGCGGCCGATGCTCACCATGGAACAGGTTAAGGCCAATGCCGAGACCTACATGAGGCAGTTCTTTAAAGTGGTGGACAGAGAGAGGACAGAGGTAAGGTGGCAGAGCGAGTGGTTCGGCAAGTTCACTCTCACCGACGTCATCCGCCTCACCAGTAAGTTTACCGTAGCCCAACTGCTCGCCCGCGAGGATTTCAGTAACAGATATAGAGAAGGACGGCCGATATCCGTCACCGAGCTACTATATCCGCTGATGCAGGCTTATGACTCCGTTGTTATCCAAGCCGATGTTGAGTTCGGCGGTACGGACCAGAAGTTCAACCTGCTGATGGGGCGGGAGCTTCAGAGTACCGTGGGGCAACGTCCGCAGCAGGTTTTCATGGTGCCGATACTGGTCGGGACGGACGGCACACAGAAGATGAGTAAAAGCCTGGGCAACTATATCGGCGTTAATGAGCCTCCAGACGAGATATACGGCAAGACCATGTCCATTCCCGACGACCTCATCATACAGTATTTTGAGCTTCTGACCGATGTCGGCGATGAGGAGTTCGCAGAACTAAAAGAGTCCTTAAGCCGTGACGATGTTAACCCCATGAACCTTAAAAAACGGCTGGCCAGAGAGATTGTTGCCCAGCTGCACAGCCAGCAGGCGGCGGTGGAGGCGGAAGAAAGCTTTACCACCGTATTTCAGAAAAGAGAGCTGCCGGATGAAATACCTGTTGCCGAGACTGCCGAAAGCTCCCCAGACCTCAGACACCTGCTCAAAGAAAATGGACTTGCTGGTAGCACCAGTGAAGCCGCCCGTCTGATTAAACAGGGTGCGTTGAAGATAGACGGCATAAAGATAACCAGCTACAGGTCCGAAGTTAATGACGGGAGTATTATCAAGCTGGGCAAACGTGCCTGGCTTAAAATAAAACTGGTTAGCCCTACTTTACCCGGTGTTAGTGACTAATACTAATCAGGGAGGCAGGACGATGGGCTATTTACCACTGGTGCTGATAGCAATGGCAGGTCTGGGGATTCACTACTTTCTGGCCAAGATAATATCTCCGCATATTTCGAGTATATCCATCGCCCTGTTGAGCGGCATTGTGTTTATCCCGTTTGTTCTGGTTTATGCCCATTTCACCCAAATCCCTATCATACCGGAGCATAAAGAATATATCGGGTATGCCATGGCTATCGGCATACCCATGTCCATCGCACTTATCGCCCTTTATATGGCTATAGCCAAAGGACCTTTATCCGTGGTTATGCCCATTTACGGTCTGAACGCCATGCTAACCGCAGTTCTAGGGATACTGGTCTTGCACGAAGCCGTTACCATACCCAAGGTAATTGGGCTGGTATTTGCCGTGGCGGCAATTGTATTATTGAGCCGTTAGCTATAAAATAATAATGATAGCGGGATGGGAATAACTTATAAGATTCGTGATTAATCGTTAAAGGAGGAGAGTTGGAAAATTTACGTATCCCAGGACCTACGCCCTTACCCGAGAATATCCTCAAGGCAATGAGCAAGCAGATGATAAATCATCGGGGTGTAGAGTTTCAGCAGATGCTGAACAGGGTAACAGCCAGTCTGAAACAGCTATTTATGACCAAAAATGACGTCTTTGTGCTTACCGGTTCCGGTACGGGCGGCCTTGAGGCGGTAATAGTCAACATGCTGTCCCCGGGGGACAAGGTATTATCAGTATCTATCGGCGTTTTCGGAGAGCGCTTTGCCGCTATTTCCAAGCAGTTTGGCGCCGAGGTTATACCGCTTAAATTTGAGTGGGGCAAGGCTGCCGACCCGGACGCCGTTCGTCAGGCACTAAAGGCAGAGCCTGGAATCAAGGCGGTACTGGTCACCCATAATGAAACTTCCACCGGTGTCACCAATGACCTGGCGGCTATCAGCGCCGCAGTAAAGGAATTTGGCAAGCTGCTGCTGGTGGACGCTATCAGTGGTCTGGGCTCACTACCGCTGCCCGTCGACGAGTGGCGGTGCGACGTCGTGGTCACCGGCTCCCAGAAGGGCTGGATGGCCCCACCGGGACTGGCTATGGTCAGCGTCAGCGAAGATGGCTGGCAGGCACATGCCCAAGCCACGATGCCCCGCTTTTACTGGGATTTCACCAGGGCTAAAAGCTACTTGGAAAAAGGACAGACCCCATGGACACCATCCATAACAACGATATTCGCGCTGGCTGCGTCACTGGACATGATGCTGGCAGAGGGTCTACCCAATATTATTGCCCGGCACGCCCGTTTAGCCAAGGCAGCCCGCGAGGGTGTGAAATCACTGGGCTTAAGCCTTTTCGCCGAAGAGAGCCACGCTTCAAATACCATCACCGCCGTAGCTGCCTCAAACGGGCTGGATACGAAGAAGATGGTGAAGATTATGAGAGAGGAACAGGAAATCGTGCTGGCCGGCGGTCAGCAGAGCATGGACGGTAAGATATTCCGTATCGGGCACCTGGGCTGGGTGGACGAAGGAGATATTGAAAAGGTAATCTCCGGACTAAAAATAGCATTACCCAAAGCTGGATTCAGGAGCGATAGCTAAAATATGAAGGTTTTAGTAACAGATTCCATTTCCGATGAAGGTATAAATATTCTACGCAGTCACGCCGATGTTGATGTCAAGCTGGGCATCAAACAGGATGAAATCATATCCATCATCGGCGACTATCAGGCACTGGTCGTGCGCAGCCAGACAAAAGTCACCGCCGATATTATAGCCGCCGGTGAAAAGCTGCAGATTATCGCCCGCGCCGGTGCCGGTATAGATAATATTGATGTTGAAGCAGCCACCCGAAAGGGTATCCTGGTTGTCAACGCACCTACCGGCAATACCATATCGGCCGCCGAGCACACCATCGCCCTCATGCTCGCCCTAGCCCGCCATATCCCACAGGCCAACACCGTGCTAAAAACACATGTCTGGCGACGTAACGATTTTATGGGTACTGAACTGAGAGATAAAACACTGGGCATCATCGGCCTGGGTAATGTGGGCTCGGAGGTAGCCAAGCGTGCCCGTGGCCTCCAGATGAGACTTGTGGGCTATGACCCTTTCGTCTCGGTTGACTACGCCAAAAAGCTGCAGGTAGAGATAGTCCCCTTTGAGGACTTGATTAAAGAGTCCGACTTCATCACCCTGCATCTATCGCTGACACCGGCCACGGAGGGACTTATCGGGGACAAAGAGATAGCTTTGATGAAACCATCAGTCCGTATTATAAACTGTGCCCGGGGTAAGCTGATTAACGAAGAGATTCTGGCTAACGCCGTGGCCGAGGGCAGGATTGCCGGCGCCGCTGTAGATGTTTTCCCCAAGGAACCAGTTACAGAAAGCCCGCTCTTTGACAGCGATAAGATTATTGTTACGCCTCACCTGGGCGCTTCCACCACGGAGGCACAGGCGGCCGCCGCCAAGGACGTAGCCGAGCAGATTATAGACGTATTTAAGGGAAAACCGGCCAGGTACGCCGTCAATGCCCCCTTTATCTCCGCCGAGACACTCTCGGTCCTGGGGCCGTTTATGGAACTGGCGACCATGCTGGGTAAACTGGTTAACCAGATGGCTGAGGGGCAGGTGAATAGCCTCCAGATTGCATATGAAGGAGAACTCTCCGAGTATGATACTAATGCCCTCAAGGCTTCGGTGCTGGGCGGAATGCTCGGGGAGATAACCGAAGAACGGGTTAACCTGGTTAATGCCAATGTAGTAGCCGCCCAGCGGGGGTTGAGTGTAGTAGAACAGAAGGAGTCTGCCTGTGAAAACTATGCCAGTCTCATCACGGTAGAGGTTACTACCAGCACCGGGAGCACCACCGTGGCCGGAACCGTAATGCGCGGTCAAGCTCACATTGTCAGGCTCAATGATTACTGGTTTGACATAGTACCCGCCGAGGGCTATTTCCTGTTCAGCGACCACCTTGACCGGCCGGGACTCATCGGTGCCGTGGGCAAGATTACCGGCGATGCCGATATTAATATCAGCTCCATGCACGTGAGCCGCCTCATAGCCAGGGGGCAAGCCTTGATGATACTCAACCTGGATGAACCGCTGCCGAAGGAGCAGCTTGAGCGCGTAACATCACTGTCTGATGTATATTCCGCCAAACTGGTTAAGCTATAATCATCCGTAATTAAGGCTAATTATACCCCTCCTGCTTGAGGAAAGCAGGAGGGGTATTTTTTAACGTAATGAGCTGGCATATCTGCTATTCAGCTAGCCTCGTTTACCGTATGCCTCCCGTTATATGTCAGTGATGTCGGCTCCTGCCATACCGACAGGCAGCGCCGTAATAAAAACTACGGACTTTGGTTTCTTAAAGCTGGCAAGGTGCTGCCTGCAGAAGTCTATTATCTCCTGCTCGCCCGCTTTGGCGCCTGCCTTCAGCACCACCAGCGCCTTTACCGCTTCACCCCAGTAAGCGTCCGCGGCACCAACTACCATTACTTCGCTCACAGCCGGATGCCGGCTGATAACTCCCTCAACCTCTGCCGGGGAGATATTTTCGCCACCGCTCCGGATAATACCACTCTTGCTGCCGGTAACAAAAATATAGCCGTCCTCATCTATGGCAGCCATGTCACCCGAATGATACCAGCCATCACTATCAATCACCTTTGCCGTCTCTTCGGCAAGACCCCGGTAGCCTTTCATTATCCCGTCGCCGCGCTGGATAATCTCGCCGACCTCACCACAGGCCACATCCTCTCCAGCCTCGTTGATAATCCTGATCTCACCATCAAGCCAGTTTGGCTCACGCCCGCAGGACTTTAAAATCCTGGCTTTCTCCGGCGGCAGGTCATCTCGCATCTCACCGAGCTCCATGAGCGTCATCACGGCACCGCCTTCAGTAGAGCCATAGAGACAGAAAACCCGGGGGCCGAACGCCTTAACCGCTCTCTCCGCCAGGGCAGGCGGGACAGCGTTAACACCGATAAATACGGAGCGCAGGCTGCTCAGGTCGTACTTGCCGAAATCGGGATTATCCAGCAACCCCCGGAGCATAGGCAGCATCAACGGCGAAAAGACATTGGTCACCCGGTGCTTCTCTACCATCTGCATGAACAGTACGGGGTCAAACGATTCCATGATAACCGCCGTATCAAAATAGTAGGCCGTAGCCAGCACCTTGGGGGCAGCGGCGAGCAGGTAAGGCGGCGAAGCGACCAGACAGATATCCTGCTCCGGACGGACATGCAGTAAAGGGCCACAAGCCAGAACAAAAGTATAGACACTCCTGTGGGTGTGCATGACTGCCCGGGGACGCACCGCCATGCTGCTCGTATAAATAATAAGTGCCAGGTCATCTGGCGTAATATCCACCTGCGGACTTTGTGGCGAATAGCTGGCTATCAGCCGCTCATAACCAACCGGAGCGTCTGCCTCCCCCACCGTAATAAAATGCTTGACCGAAGGTAAGGCTCCTTTTATAGCTGCTAGTTGCTCCTCGTACCTTCTGTCAAAAACGAGAGCACTGGCCTCAATATTGTTGATGGCATAGATAAGCTCGTCTGAAAGGTAACGATAGTTCAAAGGGACCAGCACCAGTCCGGCTTTGGCAACAGCAAAGAATGTTTCGTGGAACTCGGGAATATCAGGCATAAGGGTAGCCACCCGGTCACCTTTGCCCAACCCCATATCGAGCAAAGCATGAGCCAGTCTGTTTGCCCTGTCCCCCATCTGGCGAAAGGTAAACTCCCTTTCACCGGAAATCAGGCCTGTTTTATCCGGAAACCGCCTGACTGCCCTATCCAGTATTTGACCTAACAGCATAATGTCTCCCGGTAGAGGTTCATACCGGCCGTAAACTGGCTGCTAATAGTCCATCTTTATTCCAGCCGGTAGCAGACCAGACCCGACGGCAGCTTGGGGTAAAAGTAGGTTGATTTCCGGGGCATACGGTCACCGATATCGGCAATGTCTCTTATCACTTCAGCCCTGATTGGGCTCAGCAGAATGGCCATTTCGTATTCGTTATCCAGCACCTTCTTAACCGTATCCCGGCTATCGTAGTTATAGCCGACAGTCTCTTCCTGGCTGCTATCGATATCAAGGAGCCCGGCGAGTATCACGTGGTCAATAATACTAACCACGAGCCGTTTATACAGCTCGCTGTGAGCTTCGGGCATCATCCATACCACAGCCCCAAAGTCACGTAGCCGGAGCAGAAGGAAGCTGCGGGGCACCAGACCAAAAATTACGAGCCTGTCCTGGCTTACCTCGCCCTCGCCAAGAAAAGCATCAACCTTTTGCCAGCTACCGTCCGTATCCAGCGGTATCTCATCAATAATAAATATTGACTCCAGTTGAGCCATCACCCCTTTCAGCTTCTCTTTAGAAATATTACGCGCCAGGCGGTGCGGCGGCAGCATGAGGAGACCAGGGTCTTGAAACTCCACCAGCGTCATCATTACATAGTCAAACGCGGCATCCGCCGTAGTTGACCCCAGAGCCGCCCTTGCTTCATCCCGGTAAATGAGGGCGCTCTCGTAACGGTGGTGCCCGTCAGCGATGTAGAGTGGCTGGTCGGCTAAAGCCGCGTATATCCGGCGAATAGCACCGGGGTCTGTAACTGCCCAGACGTTATGCCTTTCCCCGTCAGCGTAGCTCGCAACTATCACCGGCTCTTTACTGGCCTCTGCCGATAGCACCGCAGCCATGTCGCCGGTTACATCTTCATAGAGCCCGAATACCGGGCTTACATCGGTCTTGAGTGCCCGGAGCAGGTTTACCCTTTCCACCTTGGGCCCGTCAAACGTACCCTCATGCGGGCGGATAATCTTCTTGTCCCACTCCTCCAGTTTAACGCTGGCGATTATACCGCGCCGCCGGTATTCTTCACCCTGATACTTAAAATAGTGGTCATCAAGATAGATAGCCGGGGTATCATCAATCTTTAAAATCCCCTGCTTAAGCCACGCCGAGAGCGTGTTCGCGGGACGGGTGTATCTACTGTCCGCCGCGGTATCCTCCGGCTCCACCGCCACGGATTCCAGCCTGACGAAGTTATACTCACTCCTGGCGTAAAGGGCCTTTCGCATCTCGGGAGTGATAATATCATAAGGCGGGCAAATTACAGATGCTACGGACTCAACCAGCGCTTGATTGTAACGGACACCCCGAAATGAACGAACCTCAGTCATGCATGCTCACCAACCTTCTCTGCATAAATTGGGGGTAACTTATAGTTTTAGTTTAACGTATGGAAAAGGGCAGGCGCAAGGACGGCAAAATAGCAATAGCCATTTTATGTGCCGCAGTGCAGTGGCTGATTAAGTCTTTTTGGTTATATTAAAGCTTGGTTTTTATTTCTTACCCACTTCATCTTATGACAGATGGCATAATTAAAACCTGCAACCCACCTTTGGTTAGATTCGATGACTCCCGAAAGGTTCTACATTAAAATCTATGGTTATTCTACCCGACCTATACTTCTTATCTCCTACGTACGCAAACAATTCAACCTGATTCTTCCCTTTCCACCTCCATTCAGTAACGTTGAAATGGACGTTGAATACGTTTACAATTTTGTCAAGCCATTGATTAGCAGGTATAGTCTTATCATCTATCACCAAATCAAGTGCATCAATAGGTTTATCAACGGGATTTACAAATACTTCTAGGAGTAACCAGTCTATATTTTCGGGTTCAGCTGGATACCCTGTCATACCTGAAAGACCTATTGCCCACGCATGAGGGGTCAAAACGAGCGATTTCTGTATTTCCTTTCCCTTTATGCCGGCTATTAACAAAAAAGCAGCTGGTATTACCAATAGAAAAACAATTAGCCAACCTACGAGTGGGGGAATTAATGGATACATACCCTGCACTACTGCCCAAATAATAGCAACCAATCCGAATGCCAAACCGAAATAACCTTCCTTTGACATACCCCTATTCTATCACACCCTGTAGCTGTCCAATATCTACACATTTGTCCACTATTAATAATTCACCTCTTTCCAGCAACTAAGATTGAGTAAAAAGGGCTTTTTGTTTGTTAAATGATTATGTTCCACCATCAAAACCTGTTTGCCTTGACATGGCAACACGTTATAATTATTCTAAATACATTCAACAGGAACAGGGCAGCACCAATCTTATGTCAGATACAAAAGAAATAAACGCACAGATAGAGAGTCTCAGGGCTGAGATAAACCGCCATAGCTATCTATACTATGTACAGGACAGCCCGGAAATCAGCGACGCCGAATATGACGGCTTGATGGTAAAGCTCCGCGCGCTGGAGGCGGAGTATCCGGAGCTGCAAACCCCGGACTCACCCACACAGCGCGTTGGTGCCGAACCTCTTACCGCTTTCGGCGTGGTGGCACATCCGCTGCCTTTACTGTCCCTGGGTAACGCCTTCTCCGAAGAGGAGCTTTTAGCCTGGTATGCCCGCATTACCAGACTGTTGGGTAGAGAGCAAATAGACCTGATCTGCGAACACAAGATTGACGGGCTTGCCGTAGCTCTAACCTATGATAACGGTCAGCTGACCACCGGGGCCACCCGTGGCGACGGCTACCGGGGCGAGAACGTAACGCAGAACCTGAGAACTATCAGGAGCATACCGCTGTCCGTACCTCAGGAGGCACCGTCCCGCTTTGAAGTCAGGGGTGAGGTATTTCTGCCTAAAGCCGGATTTCAGAAACTTAACCGGGAGCGTGCCGAAGAGAGGCTACCCCTTTTTGCCAATCCCAGGAATGCCGCCGCGGGTTCACTGCGCCAGCTTGACTCCCGGGTAACAGCCCGGCGCCCGCTGGATATATATATCTATCAGCTCGGCTATACTGACGGTGATACCACACCGGCAACCCACCACGAAACCATGACCTACCTTGAATCCCTGGGCTTCAAGATTAACCCCAATAACCGGGTCTTCAAGACAATTGACGAAGTAATATCATATTACCACGAGTGGGTAGCCAGGAGAGACAGCCTGCCCTACGATGCCGATGGTATCGTCGTCAAGGTAGACTTAATTTCTCTACAGCGGCAGCTGGGGAGTATCGGCCACGAGCCGCGCTGGGCCATCGCCTACAAGTTCCCCGCGGTACAGGGTAATACCCACCTCAAGGAAATAGGTATTAACGTGGGCAGGACAGGCACCCTTAATCCCTACGCCATACTTGAGCCGGTATCAATCGGCGGGGTTACCATCAGGCAGGCAGCCCTGCATAATGAAGACGATATCAGGCGTAAGGATATCCGCGAGGGAGATACCGTTATCATCCAGCGGGCCGGTGAGGTGATACCCGAAATAGTGGGGCCGGTAAAGGCAAAGCGCACCGGAGATGAAAAAGAGTTCAGCCTCTTGGAAAAGAGATACGACGAGCAGAAAAAACGCCCGGCATGCCCGGTATGCGGCGCCGAAATAGAAAAGCCCGAGGGCGAAGTCATGTACTACTGCTCCAACGCCGCCTGTCCGGCACAGACACAGGAGAGGCTGGAGCACTTCGCTTCCCGCGGCGCTATGGATATCAGGGGCGTAGGCAAGTCGCAGAGCGCCATGCTGCTCAGAGAAGGACTGGTAAAAGATGCCGCCGACCTCTACACGCTCCGTAAGCAAAGAGACAGGCTGGTGCAACTGGAGAGAATGGCCGAAAAGAGCGTGGATAATATGCTCAAGGCTATTGATAGTAGCAAAGATAGACCGCTCGCCAGGCTAATCTTTGCCCTGGGTATACGCCACATCGGCGGGGAGACTGCCGAAATCCTGGCCCGTAATTTTCCCACGCTGAAAAAACTAGAGGAGGCCACCAGAGAAGACCTGACGGCTGTTGATACCATCGGCCCCAAGATGGCCGATAGTATTATTGCCTTCTTCCGTCTGGAAGAAAATAAGCTCATCATTGAAAACCTGAGAGAGGCCGGGGTTAATCTGGGGAAAGAAACGGCAGAAACGGCAAATCTGCCTCTTTCGGTTTCGGGAAAAGAGTTTGTTGTTACCGGCCGGCTGGAGAGTTTTACAAGGCAGGAAGCGGAAGCACGTATAAAAGACTGGGGCGGCAACGCCAAAGATAATGTCACCCGCAAGACCGACTATCTGGTAGCGGGTACCGACCCCGGTTCCAAGCTGGCACGTGCCCGGGATTTGGGCATCAGGCAGCTCACTGAAGAAGAATTCATACGTCTTATTGGCGAGGTATCCAGATGAAGCTGATAGTGGGGGTGGGAAATCCGGGGCGGGGCTATGCCGGTAACCGCCATAACGCCGGCTTTATGTGCCTGGCACATTTCGCGAGGACGCACCGTATAGAGCTTAATAAAAAGCAGGGGAAGGCACGGGTGGCTATCGCCGAGATAAACGGCATCAAGCTGGTAATGGCAAGGCCCCAAACCTATATGAACTTGAGCGGGGAAGCGGTTAAACCGCTGGTAAAAAAGTTCAGCATAGCCCCCGAAGACCTGCTCGTCATCAATGACGACCTGGACCTGCCCGCAGGCAAGATACGCTTGAGGCAGAACGGCGGCTCGGGAGGTCATAAAGGGATAGAGTCCATCATTTCCTGCCTGGGCTACCGTGATTTTATCCGCCTGCGGATAGGTATCGGACGACCACCTGCTGAGGAAAGCTCAGGTGAAATCAGCGAGGCAGATACTATTGATTACGTGCTCGGTAACTTTACTCCCGAGCAGAAACAAATAATCGATAAGGTCATTCCGCTGGCCGGTGAAGCCATCCTCTGTTTCCTCACCGAAGGACTTACCACGGCCATGAACAGGTATAACCAGTCTCAGCTTTAAAAAATGGGCAAAAGGCTTTATTGGCTTAAAGATGATGCGGTGCTATAATGACGACTGAATAACCGGTTATACCGATATAATAATGGAGAGCGGGAAAAAGTTTGTTGCCGTAATTGGCGGTAGCCAGTGCTCACCCGAGGTAGCGCGTCTTGCCGAAGAGGTAGGCCGTGAGCTGGCCCGGCGGGGCGGTATACTGGTGTGTGGTGGGCTGGGTGGTGTCATGGAAGCTGCCTGCCGCGGGGCAAGGGCGGAAAACGGCCTGACTATCGGCATACTACCGGGAGATAACCGTCACACCGCCAATCCCTATGTCCAGATACCCATAGCTACCGGTATGGGATATGCCAGGAATGTAGCGGTAGTCAAAACAGCGCAGTCGGTGATAGCCATTGACGGCAGCTACGGGACTCTCTCCGAAATAGGGCACGCCCTGCAAAGCAGTATTCCCGTAATCGGGCTGAACACCTGGTCGTTATCACAAAATAGCAGAGCGGATAGCTCAATCATACAGGCGGCAACTGCCATAGAAGCCGTAGAGAAGGCACTCAGTCTGGCTATAAAGTAAGCGGATTATCACAGGAGCACTATGTCAAATATAAAGAGCGTCAGGGCAAGAGAAATTCTTGATTCCAGGGGTAATCCCACGCTGGAAGTTACCGTGGAAACAACGCCGGGAATATACGGGTGGGCAGCCGTGCCCTCCGGCGCCAGCACCGGCAAATATGAAGCGGTAGAACTCCGGGACGGCGATAAGAACCGGTTCAACGGGCTGGGCGTGCTCCACGCGGTAGCCAATGTCAATAACCAGATTGCCCCGGCACTGGCCGGTATGAGCGTAACCGGCCAGGTAGCTATTGACCGGAAAATGATAGCGCTCGACGGCACCGCTAATAAATCCAGTCTCGGTGCCAACGCCATACTGGGTGTCTCCCTGGCCGTTGCCCGCGCGGCAGCCGGTATAAATAAAATGCCCCTCTACCGATATATTGAAGAGGCGGACACTTATACGCTGCCGGTGCCACTGCTGAATATCCTTAACGGCGGCAAACACGCCGCCAACTCCACCGATTTCCAGGAATTTATGATAGCCCCCGCCGGAGCGGCGAGCTTCAGGCAGGCTCTGCAGGCAGGGGCCGAGATATATCACTCTCTAAAAAGCGTGCTGAAAGACAGGGGGCTGGATACCAACGTCGGTGACGAAGGCGGCTATGCGCCGCCGGGGCTGTCAAACCGGCAGGCAGCAGAAGCCATACTGGCAGCAATAGAGAAAGCTGGCTATAAACCGGGCAAGGACTGCTTTATTGCCCTGGACCCGGCAGCCAGTGAATTCTACGAGAACGGGCGTTATATTCTGGCGCGGGAGAGCGCATCACTCAGCGCGGGCGAGATGGTAGACTATTATGTTAAGTGGGCGGCAGACTATCCTCTAATCAGCATTGAGGACGGCATGGCCGAGGATGACTGGGAAGGCTGGCAACTCCTCACCCGGAAGCTCGGGGACAGGGTACAATTGGTGGGCGATGACCTCTATGTCACCAATACCGACCGCCTGAAACAGGGTATCGAGCTTGGGGCTTCCAACTCTATCCTTATTAAACTAAATCAGATTGGCACCCTCACCGAGACAGTTGCTGCCGTAAAAATGGCGCAGGAGACGGGCTGGACGGCGGTAGTAAGCCACCGCTCCGGTGAGACCGAAGACACCACCATAGCCGATTTAGCGGTGGGGTTGAGCACAGGGCAGATTAAGACCGGTGCTCCCTGCCGCTCGGAGCGGACTGCCAAGTATAACCGCCTGCTCCGAATTGAAGATGAGCTGGGGCAAAATGCCCGGTTTAGCGGTATGCAGGCATTCTATAACCTGAAGATATAAAGAGTAAATGGAAATTCGTCCTAACATATACTGGCTGAAGATGTACCTGCCCAATAATCCTCTGGAGCATGCCAATGCTTATCTCATACGCGGGAACGATGGCTATGTCCTTATTGATACCGGCTGGGACACCGATGAATCGCTGAAAACAATTGAAGAGCAGTTGGCCGGGATTGGCGCCCGGCTTGAGGATATATACCAGATAATTGGTACTCACACCCATCCCGACCACTACGGCATGGCGAGCAGGCTGAAAAAACTTACTAACGCTCAGGTTGCCCTGCACTATCTGGAGAGGGATAAAGTCCTGCCGGGCTACCGCGATATAAACAAGCTGGTCCGGGAAGGCGTGGAGTGGATGCGCGTAAACGGCACACCGGCAGACGAGCTGTTCCGGAAAGTAGCCCGCCTCCGGGCTACACGTCCGGAGCTCATGAATTTTACACCCCTGGTCATACCCGATATTGCTTTCAGCGGTGGTGAAATAATCTCTACCGGTTATTTTGATTTCAGGATCATGTGGACACCGGGACACTCACCGGGCCATATCTGCCTCTATGAGCCGGCTCAGCATATATTTATCTCCGGAGACCACATCCTGCCCGATGCCAGCACTGACGTTAGCCTGGAGCCCAGCTCCGGGCCCAATCCTCTCCATGCCTACTTTAGCTCGCTGGACGAAATAGCGAAGCTCGATGTCAGCCTGGTACTGCCGGGGCACGGGGAACCATTTACTAATCTGCAGGAAAGGATAAGGGAGCTTATTAAGCTCCAGGAGCAGAGAAACGCGGAAATCCTGAAAACAGTAGCTGGCGAAGCCAAAACCGCCTATCAAGTATCCAGGGAGATAACCTGGATAAGGAACGGCAACTCCGTTAACCTGGAGGACCTGAGTGTATGGGACGAGAGACTGGCAATGCTGAAAGTGCTTGCCCACCTTGAGGCGATGAAATTCAGAGGCATAGTAGAAAAGTCTACCCGGGAAGGTACTATATACTACCAGGCTTTAAAATAAGTCTTATTATATAATAAGCCCATGGAGGTTGGAAAATGGCAACAAGAATCGGTATCAATGGCTTCGGACGAATAGGCAGACTGACGTTGCGCGCCATCAACCAGTATCATAAAGGCGAACTGGAGGTAACGGCCGTTAATGACCTTACCGATACCAAAACCAACGCCCACCTGCTAAAATGGGACACGAGCTACGGCCGCTATCCGGGCAAGGTAGAGGCACGTGATGATTCAATCCTGGTAGATGACCGCGAACTGAAGGTGCTCTCGGAGCGCGACCCGGCTAATATTCCTTGGCGGGAATACGGTGTGGACATAGTGATAGAGTCCAGCGGCGCGTTTACCGACGCCGAGAAGGCCAGGGCACACCTCAAGGGAGGTGCCCGCAAAGTGCTGATTTCAGCACCGGCCCGCAACGAGGACTTAACCGTTGTCATCGGCGTCAACGAAGAGCAGTATGACCCGCAGAAGCACCACATTATATCCAATGCCTCCTGCACCACCAACTGCATCGCTCCCGTAGTCAAGGTGCTGCAACAAAGCTTCGGGATATCCAAGGGGTTCATGACCACCATTCACGCCTATACCAACGACCAGCGTATCCTGGATATGTACCACCGCGACCTGCGCCGCGCCCGCACCGCAGCCATGAATATCATCCCCACCACCACCGGGGCTGCCCGTGCCGTCACCATGGTTATTCCGGAGCTTAAAGGTAAGCTTCACGGACTGGCTTTTAGAGTTCCGGTGGCTACCGTATCCGTGGTAGACCTGGTTGCCGACCTGGAGCAAAATGTTACCACCGAACAAGTAAACGCCGCTTTTCAGGCGGCAGCGAACGGCCCCCTCGCCGGAATCCTAGACTACTGCACGGAGGAACTGGTCAGCATGGACTTTAAGGGCAACCCGGCAAGCTCTACCGTAGATGCCCCAAGCACCATGGTTATCGCCGATAATATGGTCAAGGTAATCGCCTGGTACGATAATGAATGGGGCTACAGTTGCCGTCTGGCAGATTTAGCCAGATACGTAGCGGAAAAAGGACTTTAAGACAGGCCAATAAACAAGAATGGACTTTAATTGACAATAGTATATTGGTATGGCTAAAATAAAGAAACTGCCAAATTTGAGGTGAGAAATGAAATTAGTGGTTATAGGTTTCGGGCAAGCTGGCGGCAGAGTTGCAGATGAGTTTTCCCGCTTGAATTCCAGAGCGCGCAGCCAGCGTGGAATTGAAATAATTTGCGGTGCTTTCGCAGTTAACACAGACGCCGCTGACCTGAGCGGGTTACTCAGTATAAAAGCCAACTATCAGAGTAGAATACTTATCGGCGCCAGAAAAACGGGCGGGCACGGCGTTGGTAAAATCAACGAACTGGGTGCAGAGATAGCCAAAGACGATGCCGACAAAGTCATTGACGCGGTAAGAACCGCCAAGCGGTTTTACGAAGCAGACGCCTTTTTGCTGGTGGCGAGCAGTGCCGGCGGTACCGGGTCAGGCGCAATAGGGACTATTACCAAAATCATTAAAGAGCGCTACATGGATAAACCCGTATACGACCTCATCGTTCTGCCTTTTGAGCATGAAGAAGTAACCGAGGAAAGGACTATCTACAACACCGCCACCTGCCTCAAGTCCGTTTATTCCGTAGCCGATGCTGTTTTCCTGGTAGATAACCAGAGATACGTCCGGAAAGATTTTTCCCTGAGGAATAACCTGAACAAGATTAACCGGCTAATCGTGGAGCCGTTCTACGACCTGCTCTGTGCCGGTGAAGAGACGAAAGCTAAATATATCGGAGCCAGACTTCTTGATGCCGGAGACATAATACAGACGCTAACCGGATGGACAGTGTTAGGCTATGGCCAGTCACAGGTACCGGTATTCAAGATACCCTTCATGTCCAACTCCAATTTCCGGAAAAAGAGTACCGAGACTCACAAGGGAATCCAGGCTATGGACGAAGCTATAAGCGAGCTATCCATCAGGTGCAACCCGATGGATGCCGACCGGGCGCTGTATCTCGTGTCGGCACCATCCAAGGAAATGAACATGGACATGGTAAAAGAGCTCGGGGACTACCTGAAGAGTATCGCCCAGACGGCTACCATAAGAAACGGTGACTACCCCCGGGAGAAGGGTGTTCTGGATATAACCGTGGTGCTATCCGGTCTCAGCGACGTAGAGAAGGTAAGGGAATACTACGAAAAATCAACCAGGTTCATTCCCGAGTTCCGCAAGAGACAGATAGAGATAGAACATAAACTCAGGGGAATTGAGGACGCCGCCAGAGATATCCCCTCGCTGCTTTAGCCAGGGCAAAAGTTCACTTTAAATATAGGGGTTGTATGTTTAATACAGGAGGTTGACTACAGTTTGTAGTCAACCTCCTTTTTATTATAAAATCATTTTTTGAGCTGCAGCCACACAACATCCAGCACGAAACCACCTGCTTACCAACTACATTCCCACTTTTAGAAACTTCGTAATATAGAGTATAATAGGGGAAATGGTTTCCCAAGTTTTTTATCGTAAGTGGCGTCCTCAGACCCTGGCTGAGGTAGTCGGGCAGGAGCCAGTAACCAAGACTTTACTCAATGCCTTAAGCAGCGAGCGGGTATCTCATGCCTATCTCTTCTGCGGCCCGCGGGGTACCGGCAAGACCAGTACCGGACGTATCCTGGCCAAGGCAATAAACTGTGCCACCAACAAGGGGCATGGAGAACCGTGCAATACCTGCCACATATGCCAGGCCGTCACCGAAGGCAGGGCCCTGGATGTCATAGAAATTGATGCCGCCAGTAACACCGGGGTGGATAATATTCGGGACCTGCGCGAGAGGGCTATCTACGCGCCCGGCGAGGCGCGCTACAAGGTCTATATCATAGATGAAGTGCACATGCTCAGCACCAGCGCCTCAAACGCCCTGCTCAAGACCCTGGAAGAACCACCGGCGCACGTCATTTTCGTTCTGGCCACTACCGAAGCCCATAAAGTCCTGCCCACTATAGCGTCACGTTGCCAGCGTTTTGACTTCCGTCGCATCTCGCAGGCAGACCTTGTCTCAAAGCTGGCCGTAATTTGCCAGGCAGAGGGCATTCACCTGGAGGCAGAAGGGCTACGGCTCATAGCGAAGAGCGCTACCGGCAGCCTGAGAGACGCGGAAAACCTGCTGCAACAGATGTTCACCTACTATGGCGCGGATATTGAACTTCATCAGGTCCAGTCCATGCTGGGTATCACCGGGGACTGGCGTGCACGGGAGCTCATAAAACACATCGTAAATAATGACGCTGCCTCTGGGATAAGAACGATAAACAGCGTTAATAGCGACGGGCTGGACCTGAGGCAGTTTAACCGGGAGCTGGTTGAATACCTGAGAGCATTATTGCTGATTAAGACCGGTACCGAGGAGTCGATAGACCTCACCGGTGAGGATCTGGCTGAACTTAGGACTCTAGCCGCCAGCGCTTCCCTGATTCAAATACTGAAAGCCGTTAAGCTCTTCGGCGAGATCGGGACTGGCGCCGATAGATATTCTACCCTGCCGCTGGAACTGGCAACTATTGAATGCGTCTTATCCGCAGGAGAGAGTAAAGAAAGCCCGGTAAGCCCGGTGGATAACAGACCGTACCCAGCGCCTGAGACAGCCCCGAAAGCAACTACTCCTAAACCGGTATCGAGGGAAATCGTAACCCCGGTAAACACAGAACCACCGGTCATGAAGGCCGAGGCAACCACTGTGCCTGAGCCGGACACCGAGCCACCCGCGATAGATGGACCCCCGGAAACGGCGGTAAATAAAGAGGAAACTCAGCCTCAAGCCCCGGCGGCTACCCCACAAACCGGTGGTGAAGGCACTGAAATAGAAAAGCTGAATTTGAACTGGAAACGGATTATTGAAGAAGCCCCGGCAGAGATGAAAAAGACCACCGCCATCGCCATTCTTAGAAGCGCCGATGTTAAACCGGTAAAGATTGACGGCGATACCGTAGTCCTCAGCTCCAAGTTTGACTTTTACAAGCAACAATTAGAGAAACCGGAGAACCAGAAGGTAGCCGAGAAGATTATCAGCAGTTTCCTGGGCAGGGTATGCCGGGTCTGCTGCATCCACACACCGGAGGATAATCACCTGCTACAGGCAGTAATAAGAATGGGGGCACAAGTCACCAGCGTGGAGGATAAATGAACAAGTTTATACGTCAGGCAAAGGATCTTCAGGCAAAGTTGGTCAAAGCCCAGGAAGAATTAGGTACCATGAGTCTGGAAGTAAGCTCCGGCGGCGGAGCCGTTAAGGTTACCATTAACGGTCAACAGAAAGTGCAATCGGTGAAAATTTCGCCGGAAGTAGTGAACCCGGACGATGTTGAACTTCTGGAAGACCTGGTACTGAGTGCCGTTACCGAGGCTATAGCCAAATCCCAGGAGGTAGCCAGCGAACGCATGGAGGGACTAACCGGGGGTCTTAATATTCCTGGATTAACCTAAGAGGAGGTTCCACCTTGAATCAGAGCCCCGTACCCGGTACCGATCCGGTTTCCAACCTTATCCAGGAGTTTAACAGGCTGCCGGGAATCGGCCCCAAGAGCGCCCAGCGTCTGACCTACTACCTGCTGCGTACCTCCGAGGAGCAGGCCGGCCAGCTGGCTGAAGCCATACTCTCGGTAAAACAGAGGACCAGGCTATGCTCTATCTGCTGTAATATTACCGATACCGACCCCTGTGCCATCTGCCGCAACGAGCAGCGTGACCGCAGCCAGATTTGCATAGTAGAACAACCACAGGACATTTTATCCCTGGAGCATGTGGGCATTTATCACGGACTATACCACGTGCTGCATGGGGCAATTTCACCTACCGAAGGTGTCGGGGCTGGTGATGTCAGAATCAAGGAGCTTATGGACCGCCTGCAGGACACCCCGGTAAAAGAAGTCATCATGGCGACCAATGCCAATCTTGAAGGCGAGACCACTGCCATGTATCTAAGCCGGCTGATTGTCCCCCTGGGTGTACGTGTCACCCGCCTCGCCCAGGGACTGCCCTTCGGCACGGAGCTGGAATATGCCGACGATGTTACTTTAACTCGAGCGCTGGAGGGAAGACAGGAGTTTTAATATGATACCAGGGCATAATAGATAGACTTGCAGTTCGTCTTTACGGCGTATCACCGCCGTATTCAGGGCAACTACGGAAGAGGAGGGGTAAAATGAGGGTCGAGAAGTCTATCGAAATTACGGCACCTGTGGAAAAAATCTGGCCTTTCCTGGCCGAGCCTGAGAAAATCCTGAAGTGGTACATCCCCTTGCAGAAATTCGAGTACACCAGCGCTCAGCACAGCGGCGAGGGCGCACCGCTCTACTTTGAGGAAAAAACCTCCGGACAGCTCATGAAGCTGAACTGCACGGTAACGGAATGGGTGGAGAACGAAAGATTTGCCTTTAAGATGACTTCGGGGAATATGCTGAAGAGCTACCAAGAGAAATGGAAAGTGGAGACGACACCGTTCGGCAGCCGGTTTACCTTTACCGAGGAGGGTAAGCTGCCCTACGGCGTTATCGGCAGCCTCATTGAGCCTCTTGTCCAGCGTGGCTCGGCAAACACTGTAGAGAAAATGCTCTTCAGGCTAAAGAGCCTGGCCGAGGCTTAATAACCGGATTATTTGTATCCGCTAAACGGGGCGCTCCGGCCAGGTAAAATATTTTTGATATAATTAACGCAACTAGAGGCGATGCAGCCAGTTATGAGCCTGATACTGATTATCCGGGGACTCATGGGAAAAAAGACAGACTGAAAACCATATCTATATGACAAAACCGCGGAATTACCAGACAGAAGCCATTATTATCAAGAAGGCCAGGCTGGGTGAGGCGGACAGGATTCTAACTCTCTACACCCCTCACCTGGGTAAAATCCAGGCTGTAGCCAAGGGAGTGAGACGGCCCCGGAGCAAGATGTCGGGGCATCTGGAGCTGCTCACTCACAGCCTTATCCCGCTTGCCCGGGGCCGTAATATAGATACCGTAACCGGCAGCCAGACAATCAATAGCTTCCTGCCACTCAAAAGCGAGCTTTGGCTTAACGCCTGCGCACTCTACGCCACCGAGCTCATTAACCTGTTTACCGCCGACCACATTGAAAATGAACCGCTGTTCCAGCTACTGCTGGATACCCTGCAGCGCCTGTGCCAGAGCCGAGACACCGAGCTTACACTACGCTATTTTGAAATACACCTCCTGGATAACGTTGGCTACCGTCCCCAACTCAGGGAGTGCACCTCCTGTCACTCACCGCTAAAAGAGACCGTAAATATATTCAGCCCCGGCGCCGGCGGTATGCTCTGCCCTGATTGCAGCGAGAGCCAGTTCCCGCGCTACACTGTATCGGTAAATGCACTTAAAGCACTGAGACTATTCCAGGATAGTGACTATGATATTGCCAAACGGCTCAGGCTCAACCCGGCTCTTTCCGCTGAGCTGGAACGGATAATGAAACTCTACTTCAAATACCTGCTTGAACGCGATATCAAATCTGCGCTGTGGCTGGATACTCTGAGACAGCATACTGGCAGGACAACACCCGGCCAAATCACTTTACTATAGAGGATAGAAAATCATATAATAGGATAGCCTGTAAAGCCGGTACGGTATGGCTGAGAGTATCAACTGCTCTCAGCCTTTTTGCTATACACTGAGGATGATATAGAAAAATGTCAACGAGACTGGAGCGCATAAACCAGGAAAGACAACAGAAACTTGACCGGATTCGCAGCCGCGGCGTAGACCCCTACCCGCCCCGCTTTCAGCGAAGCCACACCACCGGGCAGGCTATAGCCATGCTCAAGCAACTAGAAGAACGTAGCCTGACAGAAGCACCGATGGTCAGCGTTGCCGGACGTATCATGTCCCGCCGGCCCATGGGCAAAATCGTGTTCCTTGACCTGCGAGACGGCTCGGGGAAGATTCAGCTGTGTCTGTATAAAAACCAGCTTGACGAGCCGTCTCTGGAGCTATTTAAAGACATTGATATCGGCGATATTATCGGCGTCACCGGTAAACTCTACCGCACCAAAACCGGGGAGCCCACCGTTGAGATAGAAAGTTTCTCCCTGCTTGCCAAATCACTTCAGCCCTTACCGGAAAAATGGCACGGTCTCAGCGATATAGATAAGCGGCAGCGGCAGCGCTACCTGGACCTCATCGCCAATACCGAAGTAAAAGATACCTTTAGAAACCGCAGCCTGATTATCACAGCGCTGAGGCAGTACCTGAACCGGCAGGGCTTCATAGAGGTAGAAACGCCGGTACTGCAGCCATCCGCCGGTGGTGCTCTGGCACAACCGTTTATCACCCACCACCACAGCCTGGACCAGGACTTCTATCTGCGTATTGCCCTTGAGCTTCATTTGAAGCGGCTAATCGTGGGTGGTTTTGACAAGGTCTATGAACTGGGGCGCACCTTCCGTAACGAAGGCATCTCTACCAGACATAACCCGGAGTTCACCATGATGGAGTGCTACGAAGCCTATGCTGACTACCATAAAGTAATGAGCCTGCTGGAAGAGATGGTAGCCGAGGTGGCCACCGAGGTGCTGGGAACAGACAAGGTGCAGTTCGGCGATGATACGATAAGCTTGGCCACACCCTGGCCGCGCCTGGACCTGCGCCAGGCTATTATTACCTACTCCGGTCTTGATTTTTTTGACTTTCCCGATGCTCTTTCCCTTGGCGAGGAGATGAAAAAGCTGGGTATTGAGGTTGACCCCAGGAAAAGCCGTGGCCGGCTCCTTGACGAGCTAATATCAACCTTCGTCGAGCCGAACCTGATACAACCCACCTTCCTCGTAGACTACCCGGTGGACATGTCACCCCTGGCCAAGTCCAAACCGGACGATGCCCGCCTGGTAGAGCGTTTTGAAGCCTTTGCCGGCGGTATGGAGATAGCCAACGCCTTCACCGAGCTTAACGACCCTGAAGAGCAGAGAAAACGCTTCCTCGCCCAGCAACAGGAACGCGAGGTAGAGGGCGAAGCGGGAGCGGATATTGACGAGGACTTTCTGCTGGCGCTGGAGTACGGCATGCCGCCCACCGGCGGGCTGGGCGTTGGTATTGACCGCCTGGTAATGCTGCTTACCGGACAGCAGTCAATCCGCGAGGTTATACTGTTCCCCCAACTCAAGGATAAAACATAGCACATAGTTAAAATAAGCGATACTCCCCATAACCTGCTATTTACTGTTATTTTTAAATAAGTATATACTTTATAAATAGAACTATCGGGGAAACACAGGGTAAGAGAAGGGAATTTAAATAGCGATGCTTGACCTCAGGCTTATCCGCGACAACATAGAGCTGGTGCGGGAGGCAGTAGCCAACCGGAATGACACCGCGCCTCTGGACGATATCCTGGAAGTTGACCGGGAGCGCCGCGAGAAGCTCACCGAGCTGGAAGAACTCAGGCGGCGGCGTAAAGAGAGTGCCCGCGAGAAGCGCCAGAATGACCCGGACGAGGGGCGTAACCTGCGTAACAGCATCAAGGGGTTAGAAGACGAGGTTAAGGCCCTGGATAAAGAGCTGGAGGAGCAGCTCCTCCGTGTACCCAATATTCCCCAGTCAACGGTACCGGTAGGCCCGGATGATACTGGTGACGTGGTGTTGCGGAGCGGGGTTGATATCAGGAATTTTGACTTTGAGCCGGCACCGCACTGGCAGCTCGGCGAAGCGCTGGGCATCATTGATTTTGACCGCGGTGTCAAGCTGTCGGGCACCAGGTTTTACGTGCTCAAGGGGCTGGGGGCGCGTCTGCAAAGGGCTCTCATTACCTTCATGCTGGACCTGCACACCCGTGAGCACGGCTACAGCGAGGTCTATCTGCCGTTCATGGTGAAGAAGGAATGCATGGTCGGCTCCGGCAACCTGCCCAAATTTGCCGATAACCTCTACCACGACGAGCTGGAGGACTTCTGGTTCGTGCCTACCGCCGAGGTACCCATCACCAACCTCCACCGCGATGAGATAATACCGCCGGGTCTGCTCCCCCTCTACTATGTCGCCTACACCGCCTGTTTCCGGCGGGAGAAGATGTCGGCGGGGAAAGATACGCGCGGCATCAAGCGCGGCCACCAGTTTGACAAGGTGGAGATGTACAAGCTGACCGAGCCGGAAAACTCCAACGACGAGCTGGATAAAATGGTGGCCGACGCCGAGGACGTCTGCCTCAAGCTGGGGTTGCCCTACCGCGTCGTGGAGCTGTGCACCGGCAGCCTGGGCTTCGCCTCTTCCCGGTCTTACGATATTGAGATGTGGGCGCCCGGCTGTAACGAGTGGCTGGAGGTAAGCTCCGTCTCCAACTGCCTGGATTTTCAAGGGAGACGCGCCAGTATCCGCTACCGCCCGTCCGCCGATGAAAAGCCCCGCTTTGTGCACACCCTGAACGGCTCCGGGCTGGCCCTGCCCCGCGTGCTGATTGCCCTGCTGGAGAACTACCAGCAAGCTGACGGCAGTGTCATCATCCCCGAGGTGCTCCGCCCCTACGTGGGCACTGACGTGATACGGTAAGGGGTAAAGCCACTAATACAGTTTTTCATAGCCTGTTCCCGGCGGGTTCTTGCTCTTGCCCTGCAGTGGGATTATAATCCAGTTTGAATAAACTATTATTTTATGACCAATATGAGCTTTTCACTAGTCCTGGTTTTTTAAGTAGGTTCTATGGAAAACAAACCAAGTAACATCCAGGAATATAAACAGTGGTTAAAAGGAAACCACGATGTAGAGATTACTGACAGAATTGTGAATAATTATAATTCCGCTACGGATAAAATGAAACAACAATTTCTACAATCAGTATTCTGGAAACAACTTGGTGATAATATACTAGAATACAACGATGAATATTATCTTCAAACGGGATACGCATTATTACAGGACACTCATCTACCTGATATATTGGTAAAACATCTACCTGATATATTGGTAAAACCCTTTGATTCATTCCTCTTAAAAACGTTCAGGAAAAATATATTAGAGAACAATGACTTTCCGAAACCACCTATAGAGGGTTGGATATTACCTGAAAACTGGTATTCACGCATAAACGATATATTGAGAACACTCATTGTAGTTAAATATCTTGACGGTGTTGAATTCATCATTGGAAAAATTAAATCACTATGCGAACAGATTGGAAGAGATTTTCAGTGTACGTTTGAAGCAAGAGAAGTGGGATACTATGCTGTACATCTATATACGAATGAAGAATTTGAAATCCCAAGGATGGATTGGGATACAGTTAAAGTAATCACAACTATAGAAATTCAGATAACCACTCAACTGCAAGAAGTTATCAGGAAACTGCTACACAAGTATTATGAAGAAAGAAGGGCGCTACCAGTGGATACTGAGCGGATGTGGCAGTGGGATTACAGAAGTGACGAGTTCTCAACAAATTATCTAGGTCACATCTTACACTATGTTGAAGGAATGATAATGGAAATCCGTGAAAAGGAGAGAATATCAAATGACGAAAGCAGCACCATATAATCAAGAATTTGTGAAATTTATTTCCTATCTAAAAGAGATTGATATAGTGACCAAAATACTAATTACAAGAGTTGAGCATATATACAATCTGTGTACTGATATGTGTCCAGAGAAAATTGAGGATATATTCATAACCGATTACGTCAAAGCAGACGGGACGAGAGAATATGAAAACCTATGGTTTTTTTCAAAGGGGTATTGTTTAGAAGCGAAGGGATTTTTATCCCAAATCAACCTTGATATTACACCACTAAAGAACCGGATCAACTATTGGACAATTACAATACAGGACTTTGACTTCAAAAAAGCATCG
>CAYYQY010000006.1:0-54917 GCA_964473905.1 uncultured Dehalococcoidales bacterium
TCCACCGGGCTGCACACCCATATCTCAAGCGTGACATCGGTGGTGATGGCTGGGAAACGGTGGGTGAGAAAGTGCTCCACGCCGGGGAATATGACGGAATAGTGCACCTGGCACCCTTTACCTGCATGCCCGAAATAGTAGCCCAGAATATTATGCCGTCCACGAAAGAAAATATCCCGGTGCTGACCATACTTTGTGACGAGCAGATGGGGAAGCAGGGAATGCTGACCAGGCTGGAAGCCTTCACTGATCTGCTGCAGAGAAAGAGACGCACCGCGGATAATAACGGTAAAGGAAAACATGAAGTTCTATTTAGGCATTGATGTCGGCTCGGTAACCACCAAGTTTGCCGCCCTGAACAGCGCGGACGAACTCACTGCCGACCTGTACTTATCCACACAGGGTAAACCTATAGATATGTTACAGCAGGGTCTCAAACAGATGGAGCGCCTGCTGCCCGCTGACGCCGAGATATGCGGCATAGCCACCACCGGCAGTGCCCGCTATCTGGCCAGTGTCATTGTCGGAGCCGATCTGGTTAAAAACGAGATTACCAGTCATGCCGTAGCCGCACTTAATTACGTGCCGGAGGTACAGACCATCATTGAAATCGGCGGCCAGGACAGCAAGATTATTATTGTGAGAGACGGCATAGTAATTGATTTCGGCATGAACACCGTATGTGCCGCCGGTACCGGCAGCTTTTTGGACCACCAGGCGCTGCGCCTTAATATGACCATTGAAGAGTTCAGCCAGCGGGCTTTATACAGCAAGACGCCGGTACGCATTGCCGGCAGATGCACGGTCTTTGCCGAATCGGACATGATACACAAGCAGCAAATGGGGCATCCCACCGAGGACATACTCTACGGGTTGTGCCAGGCACTGGTACGAAACTACCTGAATAATGTGGGCTCCGGCAAGGAAATCAAGACCCCCGTAGTCTTCCAGGGCGGTGTAGCCTATAACCAGTCTATCGTAAAGGCATTTCAGGAAGAGATGGGCATGGAGATTACCGTCCCGCCACATCACGAGGTCATGGGGGCCATCGGCGCTGCTTTACTTGTCAAAGAAGAGATGGCGGCAAACCCTGCCCAGAGTAAATTCATGGGGTTCGGCATAAGCGACATTGAATACCATGCTACCTCATTTATATGCAAAGCCTGCCCTAATCAGTGCGAAGTAGCCCAGATATCAATTGACGGTCATGCCCTTGCCCGATGGGGAGGACGCTGCGACCTGTGGGAAAGAAGCCCGAGCAGTTAAAACCATAAGAAAGGAATTACATGATAATCGCCGTTGACGCTGCCGGGGGTGATTACGCCCCTCAAGAAATAGTGAAAGGAGCCCTGAAAGCATCTCAAGACTATAAAGTAGATATAGCGCTGGTAGGCAGAAAGTCTATACTTAATGCCCTGGTAAAACGGCAGCCACGTACGCCCGGACTCACTATCGTTGAGGCAAGTGAAATCATCAACTTTGACGAGCATCCTATAAAAGCGGTCCGCTCCAAGCCGGACTCATCAATAGTAGTCGGCATCAACCTGGTAAAAATTGGAGAGGCATCAGCATTCGTCTCTGCCGGCAATACCGGAGCAGTGCTGGGCGCCGCATTGCTGAACCTGGGTAAAATCAAGGGGGTGGAACGCCCTGCCCTGGCCAGCGTTATCGCCATTACCCCGGATACGCCTCTTCTTCTCATTGATGCCGGTGCCAATGTGGACTGCCGCCCTAAGAACCTGCTACAATTTGCTAGGTTAGGTGCAACCTACTCAGAACAGGTGCTGGGTGTTAGCTCTCCCAAAATTGGACTGCTTAACAACGGCAGCGAGGAGATAAAAGGTAACCGGCTGACCCAGGAGACTTATCAGCTTCTTAAAGAGAGCGGACTGAATTTCATGGGTAATATAGAAGGACAGGATATTTTCAGCAGGAAAGCCGACGTAATCGTCACCGACGGGTTTGTGGGCAATATCACCCTAAAAACCCTGGAGGGGTTCGGTGATACGTTTCAGAGCCTGATACAGCAGGTAGGGTATGACTTCTCGGACGTACCTATTCACGGAAACCTTCTACTTAGTATAACCGGTCTGAACTCTTGGGTACAGCGGATGGACTATACCGAATATGGAGGTGCCTGCCTCCTGGGAGTTCACGGCAATGTTATTGTCGCCCATGGCCGGAGTCAATCCAAGGCTATTAAAAATGCCATTGGACTTGCCAAGATAACAGCGGAGCGCGGCAATACACCAATAATCAAGGAGGAAAAACATGAGTAAACCGATTGTAGTTGACGATAACAACTTTGACCAGACTGTACTTCAATCCAAGACCCCGATACTGGTAGATTTCTGGGCGACCTGGTGCCGGCCCTGCCTGATGGTCGCGCCGGTACTGGAAGAACTGGCTGACGAGTATGAAGGCCGGATAACGATAGCCAAGCTGGACGTAGACCATAACCCCAAAACGGCAACCAAATACCGTGTCATGTCCATACCCAACCTGATAATCTTCAAAGACGGGCAGCCGGCATCGCAGATAGTCGGCTTTAAGCCGAAAGCGCAGCTGAAAAAGGACATTGACGCCGTAATTGACTAGTAACCTGAAACAGGGGCATCGCGGAAAAAGAGATGGTAGAGCAATACGATATAGTTATTATTGGTGGTGGGCCGGCCGGGCTCAGTGCCGGCATCTATGCTTCAAGAGCGCTGAGAAAGAGCCTGCTTATTGAGATGGGGTTCACCGGAGGGCAAATAGTTGATGCCGAATTCGTGGAAAACTATCCCGGGTTTCCGGACGGTATCAGCGGACTGGGGCTAACCGGATTGATGCACCGCCAGGCCGAGAAATTCGGCCTTAATACGCTCATGGCGGAGGTGACCGGCATCGAGCTTAACGGTGAATCCCGGATAGTAAAAACCAGCAGCGGTGACTTTGCCTCAAAAGCCGTGATAATAGCGAGCGGCTCCGAACGGGATAAACTGGGAGCGCTTGGAGAAGCAGAGTTTTCCGGTAGAGGAGTATCATACTGCGCCACCTGTGACGGCGCCTTCTTTCGTGACCAGGTAGTGGCCGTGGTCGGTGGCGGAGATGCCGCTATTACCGAAGCGCTACACCTGACCAGCTTTGCACAGCAGGTGATAATAATCCACCGCCGGCAGGCACTGCGGGCTACGCCCCTGCTCGGTCGCCGCGCGGCTGCCGACCCTAAATTAGCCTTCAGGTGGAACAGCGTCGTCGAGCAAATCGAGGGCGGCGACGTGGTAAAGAGCCTCAGGTTACGCAACGTAAAAACTGACGATGTATCCACCCTGGATGTGTCCGGTGTCTTTATAGCCATCGGTTTTAAACCCAACACCGCCTATCTCAAGGGTATGCTACCGCTGGATACGGACGGTTACATCATCACCAACGAAAAAATGGAGACCGATGTTCCCGGCATCTACGCTGTGGGCGATATACGCGCCGGTTCTATTAGACAGGTGGTATCCGCCACCGGAGACGGCGCTACCGCCGCCGTATATGCCGAAGAATATATCATAGAACACGAACGTTTTTAACGGACAGGGTAACGCAAGAAACCAGCCGTTAAATATCTTTCACTTCATTAAGAGATGAAGTATAATTCTTAAGAAGAGGTAAGTAATGAAAGTAATCTTTTTGCAGGACGTGCCGCACATGGCCAAGGCCGGTGAGACAAAAGAAGTTGCCGATGGGTATGGCAAGAACTACCTGATACCCAAAAATATTGCCGTGCTGGCGAGTGCTTCGGCAACCAAACTGGTTGCCGCGCAGGAGAAGAACAGGGCCCACGCCCAGGCGCGTTTGGGGGCAGAGCTGGCAGAGTTGGCAGGCCATCTGGACGGTAAGGAAATCACTATCGCGGCACGTACCTCAGATCAAGACCGTCTCTTTGGCTCAATCACAAACACCGACATAGCATCCGAGCTGGCAAATGTCACTGGTATCACCATAGATAAGAAAAAAATTGAACTGGAAGAACCCATACGTCACCTTGGTAGCTATGACATAACCATTAAATTAGCCAAAGACATGCTACCCAGGATTAAGGTTACAGTGGTACAGAAGGAAGCGGGTTAGGTTGTATAGTGATAAGCTACCCCCTCATGACATCGATGCTGAAGAAGCGGTAATTGGCTCGCTGCTGATAGACGGCGAGGCCATCTATAAAATAAGCACAATTATTCAGCCACCGGACTTCTACAGCGAAAGAAACTCCCTGTCATATAAAGCCTGCGTGTCATTATATGAACGCAGTGAAGCCATAAATCAAATAACGGTAGCTCAGGAGCTGGCACGCTCGGCTAAACTGGAGGTATGCGGCGGAGCCGCCTATCTGAGCCATGTCATAGCCAACTGCCCCAGTACGCTTGATATTGAGCACTACGCCCGCATTGTTTACCGCCTGTCAACAATGCGCCGCTTAATCAGCGCTGCCGACCGTATCGCTACCATAGGTTACCAGGCCGACCCGGATGTTGAATCCAGCCTGGGTCAAGCCGAAGATATCCTGTTCAATCTGCGCCACGGTCAGAGCCCCCGTGACTTTGTCCATATCCGCGAAGTTCTTGATAAGTATATGGAGGAGGCTCCGGCCGCAGCCCAGGATACAGAAGATGACGTGGTCTCACTGCCTCATGTGCTATCGGGTTTTATCGGCCTTGATGAGTATTTGGGCGGATTACAGCGCTCCGACCTGATTATCCTGGCCGGCAGACCGAGCATGGGCAAAACCAGCCTGGCACTAAACATTGCCAGAAACGCTGCCGTTGACTACCATGCCTGTGTCGCCCTCTTCAGCATGGAGATGTCACGGGAATCACTAGTAATGCGCCTTTTATCCAGTGAAAGCGGGGTCAACTCAAAGCAGCTTCGTTTCGGACTCCACTCGGCAAAAGACGAGAGAAAGATTATGGAAGCTACCGGTATCCTGTCAGACGCTACTATATATATTGACGATTCGCCTCTGCTGCGGGTGGTAGATATGCGCTCAAAATCCCGCCGTTTGCAACTGGAGCGACGTATTGACCTTATTATTATTGACTATTTACAGCTAATGCAGGGAGATATTAGAACGGAAAACCGTGTCCAGGAGATTAGCCAGATATCCCGCTCCCTTAAGGCGTTAGCTCGCGAGCTTCACGTACCCGTCCTGGCAGCCTCCCAGCTGAGCCGCGCCGTGGAGAAGCGGGAGACGCATAGACCCATGCTCTCGGATTTAAGGGAAAGCGGCAGTATCGAGCAGGATGCTGACGTGGTCATGTTTATCTATAGAGACGACGTGTACTACTCTGAGGACGATTGGAGAAACCTGCATCCGGGTGAAAGTTACCCGCCACCGGCGGAAATAATAATCGCCAAGCACCGTAACGGGCCTACCGGTGACACCAAGCTGCTCTTTACCCGCGACCTGACCAGGTTTGAAAATATCAGCTCCGCAGAGGCAGAGCCAAGTCTATTATGAGTAAGTTCAGAGGTTTCCCGGACAAGATGCAGTTTACGCCCGTACCGAATATTTTCTATAGCGCAATTTTACCCCATATTGAAGATATAACGGAGCTTAAAGTGACGCTGCACATTTTTAAAGAGCTTTATCACCAGCGCGGTTATCCCCGTTTCGTGACCAGCAGTGAGCTGCTCGGTAACGTTAATCTCAGGCAATGCCTCAAGGATAGCCGGGAGAGCCCGGAGTCAACCCTTGGTAATGCCCTGGCCATGACCGTTGAGCGCGGTACATTCCTCCGCTTGACAGTTTACCGTGACGGCGTTGCCGAAGACCTCTATTTTCTAAATTCGGACGCACAGAAACAGGTTATTGACCGGATTCAGACAGGAGAGATAGAGCTGAGAGGACTAAAGCCGGCAGGACAGCCACCGCAGGACATGGCAGACCAGTCCGATATCTTTACCCTTTACGAACAGAACATCGGTATGCTGACACCCCTTATCGCCGAAGACCTGGCGGAGGCAGAGAAACTATACCCGGAAAGCTGGGTTCAGGACGCTATCAAAGAAGCAGTCAGTCTGAACAAGCGAAACTGGCGTTATATATCTCGTATTCTGGAGCGCTGGTCAGCAGAAGGTAGAAGCAGTGGAGCACATAGGAGAGATTCTACAAAGGATACAGACCCAGAAAAATACGCCAAACAGAAGTACGGGCACATGGTCAGACACTGAGGAGACAGATAGCTCGCCTTCAGCTGCCATCTGTCCTGTCTGCCTGGGGGCTGGTTTCGTTCATCCCCGGCTGCCTTCGGGTAAGCCGGACTTCAGCCGGGTCATTCCCTGCCGTTGTACACAGAACAACCTTAAAAAAGAGCGCCAGAACCGATTGCAGCGGCACAGTAACCTGGGGTCTCTTACCCGTTTTACCTTTGATAATCTTATCCCCGAAGGTAAACACCTGGGGGAAAAAAGCCAGGAGATGTTTTTACGTGCCTACGAGACAGCCGTAGCCTATGCCGATGCCCCCGCAGGCTGGCTGGTTTTAGCCGGGCCCAGCGGTTGCGGTAAGACACACCTGGCAGCAGCCATAGCCAACCGCCGTATTGACCGCGGCTGCCCGGTATTCTATATCAGCACCCCCGACCTCCTTGACCACCTCCGGTCTGCCTTCAGTCCCTCTAGCGACATGGGTTACGACGAGTTTTTTTACCAGGTCCGCAACGCCGAGCTGCTCATCCTGGACGACCTGGGAGCGCAAACGGATACGCCCTGGGCTAAAGAAAAGCTGGAGCAGCTGCTGAATTACCGTTACAATGCCGAGTTGCCCACGGTTATCGTGACTATCGTTCCCCTGGAAGATATAGACGAAAGAATATATACCCGTCTTTCCGATGACAAGCTGTCCCGCGTATATAACCTGGAGGAGAAGCAAACCTCACCGCTGGAACACACGAGCGGCCTGGACCTGGAGCTGCTGAGAAACATGACCTTTGATAAGTTTGACTGGAAACGGGTCAACCTGCCTCCGGAGCAGCGCCAGAACCTGGAACAGGTGTACCGCACCGCCATGGAATACGTTAAAGCGCCCGACGGCTGGCTGGTGCTTCAGGGGGTTAACGGCTGCGGCAAAACACACCTCGCCGTGGCCATAGCCAACGAGTATTTACACGCCGGGAGACCGGTGCTATTCGTCGTGGTGCCGGACCTGCTTGACCACCTGCGCTCCACCTTTGCTCCCGACAGCAAGATATCGTATGACCAGCTATTTGAAAGCGTTAAGACCATACCGTTGCTCATCCTTGATGATTTCGGTGAGCAGGCTACCACTCCTTGGGCACAGGAGAAGTTATACCAGATAATCAATTACCGGTATAACTCCCGGCTGGCCACGGTAATCACCACCTGCTGCTCGCTGGACGAGATTGAGAGCCGTATCAGTTCACGGCTGGTAGACCCTAAAATCAGCATGATATACAACATACTGGTACCCGACTTCCGCGGCGACCGGCCACCTGTACATACCCTTAAAAAAGTATATCGCCGGGGTAAAAGGGAACGATTTGACTGATGGGTAGCGGATAGCAAAGCCGATTACAGACACCACACCCGTCCAATACTGCTGCCGGAACAGCGGTTGAACAATGAAAAGCTTTGCGGTAAAATAATTTCGTTCCCGGCTGGAGAGAAATCCCGGATGATTAATCTTCCCGTCTTAGTACTGAATAACAGCTACGAGCCGCTTCACATTTGTAAAGTCCGCCGTGCCTTGGTACTTATATATCGGGGTATCGCCGAGATGCTGGAGAACGGCTCTGGCTTTATCCACTCAACCAACCAGACTTTACCCGTACCCTCGGTAATCAAGCTGGCCTACATGGTCAGAAGACCCTACCCCCAGAGAAGGTTGACCCGTTTACAGGTTTTCAACCGTGACCATTACACATGCCAGTACTGCGGTAAAGAGAGCCATCAGCTTACTCTGGACCATATCATTCCACGCTACCGTGGCGGTGAACAAACCTGGGAAAACGTGGTCAGTGCCTGCGCGGTATGTAACCGCCACAAAGCCGGAAGAACACCAAAAGAGGCCGGAATGAAACTGCTCCACCCGCCCGCTGTACCCAGAGGCATTATCCCGTTCTATGTCCCCTATAAGTACCCGCAGGCACACCGGGAGTGGGAGAAATACCTGCCAGTCTAAAGCAGGTTATCTTTATCTGTCTCTAATCCCTCTTGTTCTCTTCCGTTGAACTATTGCCGGGTTTCACAGGCGAACTATTGTTGGGTCTTATCGGCGGTCTGTTGGTGCGCCTTCTCCGCATATTATTGGCGACCCTGGCCGGTGCACTATTATCAGGCTTTGCCGGCGTATTATTTTCGGTACTCGCCGGCGCACTATTTTCTTGCTTTGCCGGTAAATCGCCAGCAGCCTTAACATCGGTACTTATCTCGCTAACGGGCATCTCTACGAGCGCCATGCTCTCCAGCTCCACGGTGACTGTTTCCTTGAGCGGATTACTGCCAACCACGGTGGCCACTCCCATAGCCGTGGCTACCTTTTGGCCTCCCCTGGGCATCTTTCCTTTCATATCGCGGTACTGCTCATTTTCGTAAACCAGACAGCACAGTAGCCGGCTGCAGGCACCGGAAATCTTCATCGGGTTCAGCGGCAAGTTTTGCTCTTTGGCCATTCGGATAGAAACCGACACAAACTCGCTTAAGAACCTCTCGCAACACAGCGGGTAGCCACACCTGCCATAGCCACCCACCAACTTTGCCTTGTCCCGCGGCCCTATTTGACGCAGATCTACCCTCATTTTAAAACGGGCGCTCAACTCTCTTACCAGCTCGCGGAAGTCAACCCTTTCGTCAGCCGTAAAGAAAAAGGTAAGACGGTTACCCTCAAGATTATATTCAGCAGATGTCAATTTCATCGGTAGATTCAGCTTGGTAATGAGCTTGGCGCACTCCACCAGGGCTTCTTCTTCTCTGGCAACAAGCTCTTCGGCATGTGCTATATCCTCCGGTTCCGCCTTTCGCACTACGGGCTTCAGCGGTTCACCCACGTCTTCAGACAGTACCTGACGGGTAGCAATAACTACGTGACCCAGTTCCATTCCGCGGGATGTCTGGACTACGACCCTGTCGTTCACCTCCAGCTCAATTCCGGCCCGGTCAAAGTAATATATTCTACCCGCTCGTTTAAATCTCACGCCAACTATCTCAGCCATTATTCCTCCCCGGTATATTAAGCATCAGCACCTCAAGTGCTAACCTTGGATTAACGTTCTGCTTTATCTGCTCCCCAGCGGAGCCAATACCGTCAATAAATTTTTTTATCTGAGCGAGGCTGTAGCCATCTGCCATCTGTCTCAGTATATCCTCAAAATCAATGCTGATCACGCTCTCGTTACAGCCTAACTTAACCAGTAAAATATCATGCCACCAGTCAAGCCATAAATCCAGTAATCGGTGCACGGACTCCCGGTCTTTCTGGTATTGAGCCAGCATCTGCTCAACATAGCTGAAGCGTTCCCCGTAATCTGCATCAATTATACCCCGCAACCGTTCAATTTCCGCGCTGCGCTGCTGTAAAATAACGTCATCAAAGGCAGCCAGAAGCGACCAGCCGGGGCAACCGTGTGACAGCCTGGCCAAAAGCCGGGCTTTCTTCTCCTCTATTACCCCCCGTCCATGCAGGAATTTTTCTATCTCGCCAGTCGGCAGAGGCTTCAGATCAAGCCGCTGGCAGCGCGATTTTAACGTCTCCGGCAGCAGCCCGTCATTTACTGTTAGCATAATAAATATGGCACTATCTGACGGCTCTTCCAGGGTTTTCAGCAGGCAGTTGGCCGCTTCGTTAGACAGGGTTTCCGCTCCGTCAATAATATATACCTTGTACCTGCCTTCAAAGGGCGGCAGGTACGACGAGTGCTGCATCTCTCTTATCTGATTAATGCCAATCTCCGTAGCCGACCTGGTCTCCTCCCCGTTTTCACTCCTGCCAACACCTATAATCTGAACGTCGGCATGCTTTATGGCAGCTATTTTCTCACAAGAGCCGCAGCTGCCACAGGGACGCTCCGCCGACGTGCAGTTTAACGCCTGGGCCAAATTTAAAGCGAGGGTCATTTTACCCACATGTTCCGGGCCCACAAAGACATAGGCATGAGCAGTAGTCCCGATATCCAGGCTACGCTGAAGCAGGGTAACAGCCCTGGTCTGTCCCACTACCTGCCACATATCATCACCCGCTGTCTCGGCACATCTAAACCAAATCACAATCGGTCAGGTCAGCGAGAGTCTCCCGACGCCGTATAAGCCGTGCTTTACCTTCCCCGACCAGGACTACAGCCGCTTTCAGCGAAGCGTTATAGTTACTCGCCATAGGCAGGCAATAGGCACCACAGTCCGGTATGGCAATCAGGTTACCAGCAGTAACCGGCGGCAGAACAATATCTTTGACCACTATATCGCCCGATTCACAGTACTTGCCGGCAATAGTAACCCTTTTTTCTTCCCTCTCCTTAAGCTTATCAGCCACCACCGCTTCGTACCGCGCCTCATAAAGGGCCGGACGTATATTATCAGCCATACCGCCATCCACCGAGACATAGCACCTGATACCAGGTATCTCCTTCACCACACCTACCGTATACAGGGCTACACCCGCCTGACCGACGATGGCCCTTCCCGGTTCAATTACAAGCCGGGGCAACTCAAGATGAAGCCGATTACATTCACTTACTATCTTACTAATTACCGCTTCGGCATAGAAGGCTACCGACGGCACGGGTAAATCCATGCTGTAGCGGATGGCAAACCCTCCACCGATATTTAGCTCTTCAAGTTTGAAGCCGTGTTTCCTTTTCATTTCCGCAGCAAAGCCCAGCATAACTTCTACGGCCTTCTCGTATGGTGCAGCTATACTGATGAGTGAGCCGATGTGGGAATGCAGCCCTACCAAATTCAGATTGGGCATAGCCATAGCCCTGGTTACGGCCGCTTCCGCTGCTACCAGAGGGAAACCGAACTTGCTATCTATAATGCCGGTGGCAATGTACTGATGAGTATGAGGGTCTACGCCGGGAGATAAACGCAGCAATATATCGGGCCGGTATTTCCCCTCGGCAGCTATCTCGTTTAACAGGTCAAGCTCGTAGAAATTATCAACCACAATACAGCCGATGTGCCACGCCAAAGCCTGCCTCAGCTCTTCGGCCGACTTATTGTTGCCGTGAAAATAGACCCTGTCCATGGGGAAATCCACAGACCGGGCGATACCAAGCTCTCCGCCGGAGACGACATCCAACCCCAGTCCCTCCTCCAACAGTAGCAGTGCTATCGCCCTGTTGATAAAGGCTTTGCTGGCATAGATGACCTTAACATCCCGGCTGTATTTTGAAAATTCGGACCTGAATTCCCGGCACTTGCTGCGCAGTGTAAGCTCGTCAAAAATATAAAGGGGGGTGCCGAACTCACGGGCGAGCTCTACAACATCACAGCCACCAATAGTAAGATGACCATCACTACTGGTTTCGGTAGTTAGCGGAAATAAAGAAAGCTTAGACTCCATCTTCCAACATGTTACCAGCGCCCGCCTTTGAAGTCAATTGGACGAGTCCATGCCCGTAAATAATTGCCCGCTGTCCATACCTTATGGCGACACAAGTTGCCTACTGGCAATTTGACTTTTTACTCAAATTGACGGAGGTCTATCATATTTTTATAAAAATAGCTTGACTTTTTTTTCAACGTATACTAGCATATTATAAATTGTACTATATGTACTGGAGAGCATACCTTTGGACAACCGGCAGTTTGGCATAAAGATAAGAGAGTGGCGCCGCCAGGCCCACCTGACACAAAAAGAGCTTGCTGGCGAAGTTGGTATTGATTTTACCTATCTCAGCAAGATTGAAAACGGTGTCATGCCTCCTCCCAGTGAAAAGGTAATAGCCAGGCTTGCCGGGGTATTAAATATAGATAAAGACGAGTTGATGGCCCTCGCCGGCAAGGTGCCGGCTGATGTTGCCAGGCTAATCAGCAACAGTGAAACGCTTAAACTGCTTAAGTCTCCCCACACCCAGAAGATGATAGGGGCTTCTACTAAAATGCGACGGAGTTTGAAAATGATAAACTATAAGAGCCTTTCCAAGGTAGCCATAGCGATTGTTCTGGTAATAGCACTCTCCCTGTCGCTCTGGTTTTCGTCACCAACACCGGTCAAGGCGGTAGAGCTCACCATACCCAGTCTGCCGCTACTTATGTACCCGGGTCAGGTTTATGGCTTTTTCGCCCAGGTGGACATAAACACCGACGAGCAGATTCCCATAAATAGCATGCGGCTAAACATCAACGGCCCAACCCCGGGCTGGGTTGAATTCGCCGTGGATGGTAACATTACCGCCAGCAGCGACGATATCTTCAGTATCACGCCGGTTATACAGCCCGAGTATCAGTACGGCTATCGCTACGCCTACGGTTACGGTTATCAACCGCCACCAGCAGAGTACCGATATTTCAGCCACTACTGGGGTTACGGTTATGGCTACGGCTATGGCTATGGCTCCGGCCTGTCAGCACAGGCCAGGTATCTCTGTCTTTTAAACACCACCCATATGACCTACGGCTCTTATTCGGCACAGCTTTTTGTCAATACCGGCCCGGGAGATAAAAAGTTTGTCTCACCTCTCTACTCATTCACCGTATCTCCTATGCCGGGTGGCGGCGGTGGCGGCGGCAATCCGCCAAAACCCCCCACCGTTTACGGGAAAGGTGTTATTCACCTATCCCCCTATCTGGATATTATCGGCAGGACCACGAACGATATCACCCTGACCTCCAGCGATGGTCAAATTATCATAGTAATTCCGGCCGAAACCAAACTTTTTGATGCCGACGGCAAGATACTTAAGATAATAGAAATAGTGCTCCTGCACACACCCCCACCCCCACCCGGCTATACTCTGGTCGGCCCGGCTTATGACTGCCGGCCCGACGGGGCGAGCTTCACACCGGAGCTAAGTTTAACCTTTGCTTATAACCCGGCGGCCGTGCCTTTAGGCACCGGCGAGGGCGACCTGGTAATGGCTCAGTGGGACGGCAGCGGCTGGATAATGTTGCCCACCACTGTGGACACGGAAAACAACACGGTAACCGCCAATGTATCACATTTCACGGCCTTTGCCATCCTGGGAAGACTTCCGTCACCCGATTTTACCGTTAGCAATCTGGCCATCTCACCGCCTCTGGCGGCACCGGGACAAACCATAAACATCAGCGTCATGCTGAGCAATACCGGTAACGGGAGCGGCAGCTATAGCGCTAATTTGAAAATAAATACAGAAACCGTAGAAACCAAACAGGTAATACTGGAAGGTGGCACCAGTAAGGAGATTACCTTCAGCGTAACCGAGAATACCGCCGGGACTTACACGGTAAACGTGAACGGTCTACCCGGAGAGTTCGTGATAAAATCACCGGCTACTTTCGAGCTGAGTCAGTTCAAAATCGAGCCGCCGGACGTTAATAGCGGGGAATCGGTTACCATATCAGCCGTGGTTACCAATACCGGGCAGTCTGAAGGCCGTTACATGGTAAGTCTGAAGATAGACGGCGCCGTAGCCTCCACCAGGGAAATATCCCTCTCCGGAGGGCAGAAAACCACGGTTATCTTTACCATAGCCCGTGAAGCCGTGGGTACCTATGCGGCTCAAATCGGGACACTGAGCGGTAGCTTCACGGTGAGCACACTGGTAAACTGGACAAACCTGATAGTAATTCTGGCAGCGGTGGTGGTGGCTATTGTAGCTATTATCCTGATGGCGAGACGCAACCGCTACTCATAGCCTGCTCCGTTATGGGGAAATGGTCAGCCTGCGTGCTCGCCCAGCTCAATGCGGGCACGCAGGAACCTTAACAGGTTATCGCGGGTAACCATGCCGATAATACTACCGTCTTTTACTACCGGCAGTTGATTGATGTTACTCTCAACCATCTGCTCCAACGTGGTTAGAGCCTCCTGCTCGGGATAGGCAACCTTCAACCTGTCAACCGGTGTCATTACCTCTTTTACCATCGTCTCCAGCCAATTTCGCTGGGGGATAGACTTGATATCGTGCAGGGTCAAAATCCCGCTTAACTTCCCCTCGCTGGCTACCATGAAAGAGTGACGGCCACTACTGAAGATATAGCTTTGTACCAGATCGCTGAGGTTCATACTGGATGGTATTACCTGAAAATCGGACGTCATTACTTCTCTGGCTGTAAAGCCGGTAAGCCCCTCTCGCCACTGTGCCTGACGGTAGCTGCCGGAAGCGGCGCTCTCCAGAAACCAGCCTATGAAAGCCAGCCACAGACCGTTAAGCCAGTCCCCAAAAAGAAACATTATAACAATACCACCTAGAATGAAGAGGTAGCCTACTCCTCTTCCCACCAGCGTGGCAATACGGGTAGAGCGGTAATATTTACCGGTAAAGCGCCAAATAAGAGCACGAAACACACGTCCGCCATCCAGCGGGAAACCCGGTATCAGGTTAAATACGGCCAGTATGCCGTTTATTATGGCCAGCCACCAAGCCATGGCCGCCAGCACCTCAACCGAATCCCGGGCAAGCACCCAGATTATCGCAAATAAACCAGCGATTGCCAGGCTGCAGGCGGGACCAGCTATAGCTATCTTCAGTTCCGTGCCAGCTTTGGCCGCCTCTTTGGATATTCTGGCTAAGCCGCCAAAGATAAAGAGGGTTATACTGTGCACCGGAATATCATTGGCCTTGGCCACGAGACTGTGCGCCAGCTCATGGGCAACCACCGAGGCGAAAAATATGAGGCTGGTCATTATACCCGTAATCCAGTAGGTGACAGTACTCCAGCCGGTATAAGTGGCAGGGAAATACTGCACCGATAAAGAGACCGTTATCAACACAAAAACTATGAACCAGGTGTAATGAAGACGGAACTGGATGCCGAAAAGCTTCCCCAGACTTAGAGCATTACCATCCATTTATATTCATAACCTCATCCGTTAGCCTTAAATTGATATTCTCATAACTGATATATTGGAACTGTGATTATGTTTGAGGACTGTTATCATAGCAGAGTTACCAGACGGCGTAAAGCACTGCAAAAAGATAGCATATTACCGCCACGCAGTACTTTTGGTAACTTAACGTACTTTCGTCATAACCCGGATTAAGTAATATATTTCAAATAATCCGGTTTACCGTCATGGTTTAACCGCACTCGCCGGCTGATATACCCAGAAACTCGGCGACCAGTTCCATGGCACAGTAGTCGCCGCACATGCTGCAAGCCGCCCCGGTTGAGGCATAACGACCGTGTACCCGGCAGGAGTGCTCCGGGTCTACGGATAATCTGGCCTGCTCCGCCCAGTCCAGCCTTTTCCTGGCTTTGGCCATCTCCAAATCCCACTCTGCCGCACCTTTTATTCCCTTGGCAATATCAGCCGCGTGGGCAGCGATGCGCGAGGCGATTACACCCTGACGCACATCTTCGGTATCCGGCAGTGACAGATGCTCCGCCGGAGTTACATAGCACAGAAAGTCGGCACCAGCCGCAGCCGCGATAGCACCACCTATAGCCCCGGTAATATGATCATAGCCGGCGGCTATATCCGTTACCAGCGGACCAAGCACGTAAAATGGAGCCCCGTGACAAACCGACTTCTCCAGGCGGACATTAGCCTCTATCTGGCATAAAGGCACGTGCCCCGGCCCCTCCACCATTACCTGGACACCAGCTGCCTGGGCACGCTGCACCAGTTCGCCGATAGTGAGCAGTTCTTCCACCTGTGCCCGGTCGGTAGCATCGGCCAGACAACCGGGACGCATCCCGTCGCCCAGGCTGAGGGTCACGTCATACTGCCGTGCTATCTCAAGCAAACGGTCATAGTACTCGTAAAGAGGGTTCTCCCGTTCATTGTAGATTATCCAGCCTATCAGAAAAGCACCGCCGCGGGAGACGACATCGGATACCCTTCCCTGCTGCTTTAGCCGGGCTATAGCTTCCCTGGTCACGCCGCAGTGCACGGTTATGAAATCAACACCGTCACGGGCGTGCTCCTCAATGGCGTTAAACAGCTCGTCAACACTCATCTTTACTATGGCACCATGGTTGTCTATGGCCTTGATGCCAGCCTGATAGATGGGCACCGTGCCTATAGCTACCGGGCTCTTGTTGATAATGGTCCGCCGGATGGAGGCTATATCACCACCCGTGCTCAAATCCATAACCGTATCGGCACCAACGCTACAGGCTACCTGCAACTTCTCCACCTCGGTATCCATATTACCGAAGTCAGAGGACGTACCAATATTGGCATTGACCTTGGTAGTAAGTCCGCTGCCTATACCGCAGGGTATAAGGCCCCGGTGATTAACATTAGCCGGTATGACTATCTTCCCCGCCGCCAGCCCCTGCCGTATATCTTCAGCGGCTATCCCTTCGCGCTCGGAGACCTTTGCCATTTCCGGTGAGATAATGCCCTGCCGGGCCAGCTCCAGTTGAGTCATATATACCTCCCAAAAAATAAAACCAAGGGTCTAGACAATATATCAATAAGCCCTTGGTTGAAAGCTACTACCGCTTCCCTACACTCGCACTATCGAGTTCAGGTTCCAAGGGTTGGCTTCAAACCACCTCTCAGCCTTTGAGCACCCCTAGCGGCTAAATATTAATTTTGTTCAGTCGTACATTTTTATTATATATGTAGCTTTTCCCAAAATGCAAATTTATCCCGGCTAAAGCCGGTACGGTTTTACTGTACCTTCAGCTTGCCTGAGATACGCCATACGATATAAACTAATAATAAAAGAGTCAAGGAGCAAAGTTGGAAAGCAAATTAAGTTACTACAGCTGTCCGTCAAATGAACATCTCACGGCAGCTACCGTGGGACAGATACTGGGTGAATCGGTGGCCCGGTATCCCGATTACGAAGCGCTGGTGAGTATCCATCAGAATGTCAGACTTACCTACACCGAGTTCAATGATATTTGCCACCGCGCGGCCACAGGGCTGATGAGTATAGGTATTGAGAAAGGAGACAACGTGGCGATATGGTCTCACAGCCAGGCTGAATCCATGATTACCCAGTTCGCCACGGCAATGATTGGTGCTGTCCTGGTGACAATCAACCCCGACTATAAAGCCTACGAACTGGAGTACGCGCTGCGCATTTCCGAAAGCAAGGTGTTGTTATTTTCAGATCGCTATAAAACCACGGACTACCTGTCAATATTTCTTGAGGTCTGCCCCGAGGCAGGTAAAGCCACGAACAAGAAAATTGAATCGAAAAAGCTACCTTTCCTGAAACATGCCGTTTTGCTCGGAGACAACGATCACCCGGATATACTTGCCTGGTCAGAACTTCTGGCAATGGGTGATAGCATCGCTGAGACCAGTCTTGAAGCAAGAAAGCAGACTTTAAGTATGGATGATCCATTAAACATGCTGTTTACCTCAGGCACTACGGACTATCCCAAGGCAGTTGTTATTACCCACCACAACCTGGTAAATAACTGCCTACTGTCCAACACACGCTTGAGATTTTACCCCAAAGACAGGTTTTGTATGTGCCTGCCTCTTTTCCATGTATTCGGCATCTGGAACTGCCTCGCCTGCATCATGTTTGGTGCAACCGTCGTGTTTCCCGCCGAGCGCTTTAACACCGAGGCGACACTCAGTGCAGTGATGAGCGAAAAATGCACCATCTTATCCGGAGTGCCCACTATGTTTACCACCGAGCTTGCCCACCCCGACTTTAATAAATATAACCTCAGCACACTGAGAGGCGGCCTTATGGCCGGGGCTCCATGCCCCCTGGATACGGTTAAAAAGGTAATGGAGAAAATGCACCTGCCGGATCTGCTGATAGGTTTCGGGCTTACCGAAGTGGCCGGTTCCTGCACTTCGACAACACTGGATAGTGATATCGAGAGCCGGCTTAATACCGTAGGGATTCCCCTGCCCTATACCGAGGTGAAAATAATAGATCCTGAGACCAAAGCCATTGTTCCCATAGGAGAAAAGGGAGAACTCTGCTGCCGTGGGCCTTTCGTGATGAAAGAGTACTACAAGAACCCGGAGGCTACCAACGCACAGATAGACAGGGTTAGATGGTTTCACACGGGAGATATGGCTACTATTGACGCAAATGGTTATATACAAATTGTCGGCCGATTGAAGGATATGATAATCAGGGGCGGCGAAAATATTTACCCGGGTGAAATTGAGAACTTTCTGCTTACTCACCCCAAGATAAATATTGCTCAAATAGTCGGCGTGCCTGATGAGAAGTACGGTGAAGAGTTGTGCGCCTGGATAAAGCCCGTGGATATTGAGTCCATAACTGAAGAAGAAGTAAGAGATTTCTGCGATGACAAAATTGCCCGCTACAAGATACCGAGGTATATAAAATTCGCTAATAAATTCCCCATGACGGCATCAGGTAAGATAAAAAAGGCCGAAATAAAAAGGATAGTCAACCAGGAAATTGCGGGGGCACTTTAATTGAAGCTGGTCTACCGCCAAACCAGTGTCACTGAATATATTACCAGTCAGGATATTTTTTATGGAAAAGCTACTGAGCGGAGCGCAAGAGCTGGGACTGAAGCTGGACTCGCATCAGATTGAGCAGTTTGTCACCTTTTACCAGGAACTCACGTCCTGGAACGGGCGAATGAACCTCACCAGCATAACCGGCTATGAAGAGGTGCAGATAAAACACTTCCTTGACTCGCTTACCGTGACTTTAGCCTGGCCGGAACCGCCGGTTTTCATGAGCGTTAAAATAATAGACATCGGCACCGGTGCCGGGATACCGGGCATACCGCTAAAAATCCTGCTCCCCGATGTCAGCCTGGTACTGCTTGAGGCTACAGCTAAAAAAGTAACGTTCATGCACCACCTGGTAGACAGGCTGGGACTAAAAAAAGTTGAGGTAATAGCCCGCAGGGCTGAAGAACTGGCGCACGATAGCAAATACCGCGCCGGGTTTGACGTGGTGCTGGCGCGGGCAGTTGCTCCCCTGCCCGTGCTTGCCGAGCTAAATTTGCCCTTCTGCGCTATCGGCGGCAGCTTTATCGCCCAGAAAAAGGGGGGTATCGAGCAGGAAATAAGCGACGCCCGTAAAGCCATCACCCTGCTGGGCGGTAAACTGAGAGAGGTAAAGACATTCAAGCTGAAGGAACTGCCGGAACACAGGTGTCTGGTAATTGTTGACAAGGTAGCGTCAACTCCGCCAGAGTACCCCCGCCGCCCGGGGGTTCCCGCCAAGCGACCGATTAAGGGATAAATAATATATAATGAAGTTGATAAACCGCCGTAAACAATAGTAGAATATTAGTGATACCCGTTATTTCGCGGGCACCAAGGAGGATATTATGGAAACCGGAACTTGGAAATTGAAGGCCGGTCTGGCTCAAATGCTGAAGGGTGGCGTCATCATGGATGTGGTCACTCCTGAACATGCTAAAATTGCGGAAGCAGCCGGAGCCTGCGCCGTGATGGCATTGGAGAGAGTTCCAGCGGATATCCGGGCCGCCGGTGGTGTAGCCCGCATGGCTGACCCGACTGTTATTGAAAACATCATGAAAGCGGTCTCGATACCGGTAATGGCCAAGTGCCGCATAGGTCATTTCGTGGAAGCCCAGGTACTGCAAGCCATGGGTATTGATTTTATAGACGAGTCCGAAGTGCTGACTCCCGCCGACGAAAGCCATCATATCTGGAAAAGGGATTTCAAAGTGCCTTTTGTCTGCGGCTGCCGCGAACTGGGAGAAGCACTGCGCCGTATTGACGAGGGAGCGGCTATGATAAGGACCAAGGGCGAAGCCGGTACCGGCAATGTCGTCGAAGCGGTAAGACATATGCGGGCGGTAATGGACGGTATCCGTAAGCTCACCGTTACACCTCAGGAAGAACTGATGACAGCAGCCAAAGACATGGGGACCCCCTTTGAACTGGTAGATGAAATACACCGGACAGGCAAGTTACCTGTGGTTAACTTCGCCGCCGGAGGCGTGGCCACCCCGGCTGACGCAGCACTGATGATGCAGCTCGGTGCCGAAGGTGTCTTTGTCGGTTCGGGTGTTTTTAAGTCTGCCGACCCTGAAGCCAGGGCTAAAGCCATCGTCAAGGCCACCACCAACTACCAGGACCCCGAAATCATAGCCATGGTCTCCAAGAATCTGGGAGAGGCCATGCCCGGATTGGACATAAACCAGATTCCGGATGAAGAACTTCTGGCTACCAGGGGATGGTAACAACAAGACAGGTATCAGGCAACCCCTGTGGAGGGCACGCTTGCAAAAGGTAATAACCGACGATTTAGACGCTCTGATTGAAATTCTGCCACCGCATATTGAGAAGCTATTACGCAAGCAAGAATACATCAGTAATCTACTGGAAGTCGTGCTGGACCTGGGACGCAACCCCGAAGCCCGCTTCCCGCAAGAAGAAGTTGTTTTAAACCCGCAGGAAATCACCGAACAGGATATTGACTACGTAACGGCACGCATCGGCAGCTTTGGAGGCGATAACCGGGCTGGTATTGAGCGAACATTACACCGTATTTCAGCTATCCGCAACCGCAAGGGACGCATTGTGGGGCTTACCTGCCGCGTGGGTAGAGCCGTATTCGGCACCATAAAAATAATTGAAGACCTTATCCGCTCGGGTAAAAGCACTCTCCTCCTCGGCCGACCCGGAGTGGGCAAGACTACCATGCTGCGCGAGGTAGCCCGCGTCCTCGCCGACGACCTGGGAAAGCGGGTTATCATCGTAGATACCTCAAACGAGATAGCCGGTGACGGCGATATTCCCCACCCGGCCATCGGGCATGCCCGGCGCATGCAGGTACCCACCCCCAACATGCAGCACGCGGTAATGATTGAAGCCGTGGAAAACCACATGCCGGAGGTCATAGTCATAGATGAAATCGGCACCAAGTTGGAGGCAGAGGCCGCCCGGACTATCGCCGAACGCGGTGTCCAGCTGGTAGGCACGGCACACGGCAACACGCTGGAAAACCTGATGATGAACCCTACCCTGTCCGATCTTATCGGCGGTATTCAGACAGTAACCCTGAGTGACGAAGAAGCCAGACGCCGGCGCACCCAAAAATCCGTACTGGAGCGAATGTCGCCACCCACCTTTGATATCGTAGTGGAAATAAAGGAGTGGGACAAAGTGGCCATACACCCCGATGTAGGCACCGATGTTGATGCCATACTGCGGGATATCATCATCCCCATTGAGACACGCCGCTTAGACAGTAATGGAGAAGTCGTCATAGAAAAAGAGGAGCCGGTCAACACCAGCAAAGCCACGTGTGCCAGACCACCAGCCAAAGGAGATGGGCTACATAAGCTCTATCTCTTCGGTATCAACCAGGGACGGCTGGAACAGGTAGCCAGCGAGATGCACCTGACTTTGAATATAGTGGACAGCCTGAAAGACGCCGATATGTTCATCACTTCCAAGAGCTTTTACCGGAGAAAGCTGCAGAAGGTCAAAGATGCTGAAGCAGCGAGTCTGCCTATCTACGTCCTCAAGAGCAGTACCCCACCCCAGGTAAGGGAGCTGCTTAATGCTCTCTATCCGGTCTATTCCGCGCAGGAAAAGAACTCGTTTAAGTCAGCCCTGAGCGAAGTCAAAGAGGCCGTAAACAGGGTAAAGAATGACAAGGAGCCAGTTGAGCTTAGCCCTCAAAGTGCTTACATTCGCCGGTTACAGCACCTGATAGCGGAGCGGCATAATCTATCATCACGCAGTCTGGGAAAGGAACCGGATAGAAGGGTAAGGATTTTTAAATCCTAGGAAATAAGTATGGCTCTATTTATCACCTTCGAAGGCGGAGAAGGCAGCGGCAAGAGCCTTCAGGCAAGATCACTCTATAAAAAGCTAACCGACCTGGCTATGCCGGCAGTGCTGACCCACGAGCCGGGCGGAACTCCCTTCGGTAAACAGGTTAGCCGTATGCTTAAATGGACCAGGAATATAGACATATCGCCACTTGCCGAGCTCATGCTGTTCAACGCCTCCCGCAGCCAGCTCGTGTCTAGAGTTATCAGGCCAAACCTAATAGACGGGAAAACCGTTATCTGCGACCGCTACACCGACTCCACAACCGCCTATCAAAGCTATGGCCGAGGGCTTGACCTGGATATGGTCAAGGTGGTTAATAATGCGGCAACCCGGGGGCTCGTCCCCGACTTGACAGTACTAATGTATATATCTGCCGAAGACGGTCTCGCCCGCAAAGGTAGTAGCAAGCTGGACCGCTTTGAGCATGAGGATATATCGTTCCACCACCGGGTAAATGACGGCTATATCAGGCTGGCCGCCGAGAACCCGGAGCGGTGGCTGACGGTAGATGCCACCCAGGGCAAGGATAAAATAGCCCGGATTATCTGGGAAAGGGTCCGCCTGATGCTCTCCGGCAAGGAATAAAACAGAGGTAAATATGTCTCCGGATAAAGTAGTCGTAGCTATGAGCGGCGGCGTGGACTCAGCAGTAGCCGCCCTGTTACTTAAGCGAGCCGGCTACGAGGTCAGCGGTATTTACGCTGAACTGTGGCCAGAACCCAACCGCGAGGAGACTATCCAGACCCTGGAACACAGCTGCCGCATTCTTGACATACCCTTTCATCTACTGGATTTCAGGGCAGAATTTAAAGAACTCGTCATTGATTACTTCTGTCATGAGTATTCACTGGGACGAACGCCAAATCCGTGTATTGCCTGTAACCGGTACATCAAATTCGTCTGTCTCATGGATAGAGCGCTACAAATGGGTGCCGACTATCTGGCTACCGGTCATTACGCCAGAGTTGAGCGCTCATCCGAAGGCCACCGGCTGCTCAAAGGAGTTGACCTGAGCAAAGACCAGTCCTACTTCCTGTACACGTTATCGCAAAAAAAGCTTGAGCACCTGCTGCTACCTCTGGGTAATCTCCATAAAGCCGAGGTGCGTAAACTGGCTACCGAATCATCTTTGCCAGCAAGCAGTAAAAGGGATAGCCAGGATGTCTGCTTTATACCGGATAACGACTACCGGTCATTTATCGCGGAGTATGTTACCAGTAAACCGGGTAACATCGTCAACCGCGAAGGTAAAGTAATTGGCCGACACAGCGGTCTGGCACGTTACACCGTTGGCCAGAGACAGGGGCTGGGGGTTAGCTCAAACGAAAAGCTGTACGCGATAAAACTTGATGCCGCCACTAATACTCTGTTACTCGGTAACCGGGATGAGCTACTGAGTAATACCCTTCTTGCCGGTAATCTTAGCTGGGTATCGGGAAGAGTCCTATCGGGGCCAATAAGCGTTATGGCAAAAGCCCGCTACCGCATGCCCGTATCACCGGCCGAAATTTACCCTGAAGACCGGGAGGTTAGAGTTAAATTCAGAGAGCCACAGCGGGCCATTACACCCGGGCAATCAATAGTCTTTTATAACGGAGCTAGTGTTTTGGGAGGGGGAACAATAGAGGCTACATTAGAAATGAAGGCGGAGACATCTTATGCACCTTCTCTACAAAATAAAGGGGTGGCAAATTGAAAAACACCCGCCAAACCCCGACCCTGGTGGAAGAAAAAACGCTCTGGGACCAGGGGTACCGGCTGGTTGCCGGTATTGACGAGGCGGGACGCGGGGCGCTCGCCGGCCCGGTGGTGGCAGCATCTGTCATATTACCCGGCAGGCTGAACGGCGGCTGGGTAAATGAAGTAAGGGACAGTAAGCAGTTAAGTCCGGCCAGGCGGGACTATCTATTCGCTCACATAGGGGAAAATGCCATATCGGTGGGTATCGGCCTCGTTAATCATGATGTTATTGATACCCGGGGCATAGCTGAAGCAACCAGGCTCGCCATGAGACTGGCTATACAACGGCTATCCCCGGCACCCGACTTCCTGCTGATAGACTACATGCGCCTGCCGGTATCACTGCCCCAGAAAGGTATTGTCAGAGGAGACCAGCAGTGCCTCTCGATTGCCTGCGCCTCTATAATCGCCAAAGTAAGCCGGGACCGCCTGATGATAGAGCTGGACGGTATTTACCCCGGATACAGGCTGGCTGCTCATAAAGGCTACGGCACAAAAGAGCACCTGTCCTGCCTCTACCGACTGGGGCCGTGCCGTATTCACCGCAAGTCCTTTAACCCATTAAAATCCTTAATCTCAAATGAAGCGGCGGGCAGGCTGTCCGAATGACGCGCAGAGATACCGGTATACTGGGTGAGAAGATAGCCAGAGCATATCTGAAGGAGCTAAACTACCGGATTATTGAAACGAACTACTGGTGCCCCGAAGGCGAAATTGATATCATAGCCGAGCACTATGACTACACTGTTTTCGTGGAAGTAAGGACAAAAAGAAGCACTAGCTTTGGCAGCCCGGAGGCCTCCATAACACCAGCCAAGAAAAAGAGGATGCGGGCTAGCGCCTATTATTACTGTCAGGCACATGACAATTTGTCCCCGTGTTGGCGTATTGACATGGTGGCTATAGAGCTTGACTACAATAGTAGATTATCGCGGATTGAAGTTATTGAAAACGCCGTAGAAGATGAGTGAAGGCCAGGGGTAACCTTTACCAGTCCAGCTAGCTATGATAAAATTAGTTACGAAGTAACATACTATGCCAATATACGAATATATTTGCCAGAAATGTCATAACAAGTCCGCTGTCCTGGTCAGGAGCATATCCGAGCCTTTTACACCGGTATGCCCTAACTGCGATAGTCAGGACATGACCCGCACGTTAACCAGCTTCAGCTACCACAAGTCAATGAGCACAGTTTGGGAAGAATCGGGCGAGCCCCGGAAATCCTCCAGCCCGGATTACTATAAAGACCCCCGAAATATAGGACGCTGGACAGAGAAACAGTTTAAAGACTACGGCCTGGATGTACCGCCGCAAATAAAGGAAAAGATTGACGCCGCCAGAGACGGTGAGCTTCCCGAGTCCATAAAAGGGTAACTATGACCATGGCTTCATCAGAAACAACGTCCCGGTCCGCACTGCGTATTATCGATGCCAACCTGAACCGTATTGCCGAGGGTATTCGCCTCCTGGAAGATATAGCCCGGCTGCTACTTGATGACGGCACATTAACCCGCAAGCTCAAGACCATGCGCCACGAGATGGTGAGCAGCGAACCGTCTTTTCAACAGAAGCTTCTTGAGGCGCGGGATGCGAACAGGGACGTGGGTATGCTTATCAGCGAAGACCGTCAAAGAGAGCTGCCGATTCTGGTAGTAGCCAATTCCAGAAGAGTGCAGGAATCCCTGAGAACTATCGAAGAGCTGGCCAAACTCCCGGATACCGCCCCCGGACTGGACCCAGAGAAATTCAAGCAGGCCCGCTTTAGTATGTACGTCATCGAACAGGAGCTGTTCTCCAGGCTATTACGCCAGGATAAGAAAAACCAGATATCCGGGCTGTATCTCATCATTGATACGGCCGCACTGAAAGGGAGAAGCCACGCTGAAGTGGCGGCCCAGGCTATTAAAGGCGGCGTCAGCATTATTCAGCTGCGTGATAAAATGCTGAGTAAAAGGGAACTGCTGCCGGTTGCCCGGGAGCTCAGAAAGCTCTGTGCCAGCGCTAATGTTCTCTTTATTATCAACGATTACCTTGACCTGGCCTTAGCCACCGATGCCGACGGGCTGCATCTCGGCCAACATGACCTGCCGGTTGAAATAGCCCGCAGGCTACTACCGGCAGACAAAATACTGGGCTGCTCAACAACCAGCGTAGAGCAGGCCAAGGCAGCACAAAACGGGGGGGCTGACTACATCGCCATCGGTGCCATGTATCCGACGTCAAACAAAGAAACGGCACAGGTAGTCGGTCTTACCCGGCTAAAAGAGGTGAGACGGGTAACAGAGCTACCCATAGTCGCTATTGGCGGTATCACCGGCGACAATATCCAGGATATTATCGCCGGCGGGGCTAACGCAGTGGCCGTAATCAATGCTATACTGTCTACTGAAGATATAGTAGCGGCAGTACGAAAAATGGCAGGTGTATTCCAAACAAGTTAATGAAAAGATTAACCAGCAACCTGGAATCAATAGCTGAGCAGATTTGTGAGACTTTCTCCGGAGTAGATGAAGCGAGAGAAAAGGCGCTACCGCTATGCCGGGACGTAATTCGCCACTGCAGCCGCTCTATCCGTGCGCTACACCGGCAGGAGTTTGACCAGGCAAGCGAGTTACTGCAAGCCGCCGGCAAATGCCTTTGCAGTGCCAGAGAGGCGGTGTTACCATACCGTGAATTGACCAGTACCAGCTTTGTCAGGGATGCCCAAAAGGAGTTCGCCGAGGCCAGTATCACCCTCTCCCTGGTAACTGGCAATGCACTCCCCGGCCCGGATGAACTGCAGGTTGACCCCGCCCCCTACCTCAACGGCTTGGGTGAAGCCGCGGGAGAACTCCGGCGCTATCTCCTGGACAACATAAGACAGGGCGACCTGTCTCAGGGTGAGGATTTACTATCTGCTATGGATGATATTTACGGCATCCTGGTTACGATAGACTTCCCTGACGCCATAACCGGCGGCCTGCGCCGTACTACTGACATGGTTCGTGGCGTCCTAGAAAGGACACGTAGTGATCTGACTTTAGTTATGAGTCAAAAGGATTTAGAGAAGAAGTTGACAAAGTCTAATTTGGAAACGTAAGTTTTAACAGATAATTTAGGAGATTAAATAGTGAGGAAACGACTTATAAGTAAGAGGGTTTTGTTCCCACTCGTACTTACCATCTTTTTTGCCGCTATGCTGGGATTTATGCTCTCTACCGGTGGCGATAACCTGGCCGCCCAGAATTCCAGCTTATTTGGCATGAGCAAAACCCTTGCCGCCCAAGAGGAGGGTGCGATACCGCTACTCTGGTATATAGCCCCTGCCTGTTCCATCATCGCTCTTATCTTTGCTTTTATTTTCTATCGCAATATGAAGCGAGAACCTGAAGGAACAGATGAAATGAAAGCCATTGCCCAGGGTGTCAGGGAAGGCGCCAACGCTTACCTGAAGAGGCAGTACAAGGTTGTTGCTATATTTCTGGTAGCACTGGCCTGTATTCTCGCCTATCTGGCGTTCGGCCTGAAAGTTCCGGTAATGAACCCCTGGGTACCTTTTGCCTTTCTAACCGGCGGCTTTTTCTCCGCCCTTTGTGGCTGGTTGGGCATGAAAACAGCCACCTATGCTAACTCCCGCACCACCCAGGCTGCCCGGGGTTCACTCAACGCAGCCCTGAAGATTGCCTTCAGGAGCGGCGCTGTAATGGGGCTCGTGGTTGTCGGGTTTGGACTGCTGGACATCTGCTTATGGTTCTACGCACTTCAATCCTTTACCGATTACAGTCTCCATACCATAACCGTTACCATGCTTACCTTCGGCATGGGAGCCAGTTCCCAAGCTCTATTCGCCCGTGTCGGTGGTGGTATATTCACCAAGGCTGCCGATGTCGGTTCTGACCTCGTCGGCAAAGTTGAGGCAGGCATACCCGAAGACGACCCGCGAAACCCGGCCGTTCTCGCTGACAACGTCGGCGACAACGTGGGCGACGTAGCCGGTATGGGTGCCGACCTCTATGAGTCCTACTGCGGTTCTATTTTAGCCGCTGCCGCCCTGGGTGTAGCGGCCGGTTTTGGCATCATGGGAATTGTTGTACCCACGCTGATCGCCGCCCTGGGTATCATCTGCTCGGTAGTTGGCATATTCGTGGTTAGAACCAAAGAGGGGGTATCCACGGCAGGTCTGCTCACCTCTCTGGGCAGGGGGGTAAACCTGAGCGCGATACTTATCGCTCTGGCCTCGGGAGGACTGGTAACCTACCTGCTCGGTGTCCAGGCCGGTCTTGGCATAATACCAGCGGTAAAAATATGGCTGGCAATACTGGTCGGTCTCCTGATAGGCATAATAATCGGTAAATCTACCGAGTACTACACCTCATACGACTATAAACCGACCAAAGAAGTCGCCGAGCAGTCACTCACCGGCCCGGCAACAGTAATCATTCACGGCTTTTCTATCGGTCAGCTATCAACCGGAATTCCGGCCATATCTGTCGCCATAGGTATACTACTGAGCTACTGGTTATCCGGCGGTTTTACCTCACCGGTACAGGGGCTCTTTGGCATAGGGCTGGCTGCGGTAGGTATGCTGTCAACCCTGGGCATTACTCTGGCCACCGACGCGTACGGCCCTGTCGCCGATAACGCATCGGGAAATGCTACTATGAGCGGTCTTGACCCCATAGTGCGCGAGCGTACCGATAAACTGGATTCCATAGGCAATACCACTGCGGCTACAGGCAAAGGCTTTGCCATCGGCTCCGCAGCTTTAACCGCACTGGCATTGATAGCTGCTTATATTGAAGAGATAAGGGCCGGGCTTATTCGCATCGCCGAAAACACGGCGAGCGGTGTAGCGGAAATCATACCCGGTGTTTTCTGGAACGCGGAACAGGCCAGAACGGCAACTATTGGTGACTTCGTAAATATTTACGAAGTTAACCTGATGAACCCTAAAGTCCTTGCCGGACTTTTTATAGGCGCCATGCTTGCCTTCGTCTTCTGCGCCTTAATTAACAAAGCTGTGGGACGCAATGCCAGGCGAACGGTAGAAGAAGTCAGACGGCAATGGCATGAGATACCCGGTATCATGGACGGCACCGGCACGCCCGATTATGCCAGGTGCGTTCAAATCTCAACCATGGCGGCGCAGAAAGAAATGATACTGCCGGCTTTACTCGCTCTAATTGCCCCAATACTGATAGGTATCATTCTGGGACCCGGAGCCGTAATCGGCTTACTCATCGGCGGTCTGACCTCCGGATTCATGCTGGCTATTCTCCTCGCCAACTCCGGCGGCGCATGGGACAATGCCAAGAAACTCGTTGAGACAGGTCTGCACGGTGGTAAGGGCTCGGATGCGCACAAAGCGACAGTTGTTGGCGATACTGTAGGCGATCCCTTTAAAGATGCATCAGGCCCGTCACTCAACATCCTGATAAAACTGATGTCAATGGTCTCCATTGTCTTCGCCGGTGTGGCCATCAGTTCCAGCCTGTTCTTTGCCAAATTGCTGGGATTTTAGCTTACCGGAGTAGTTCTAAAATAATAAATTGAGGATAGTTCTGACTAGTTTTGTAAAAAGGGGTTGGTCCGGCGTTCAGCGCCGACAGTAGTATCAGCACCGTGACCGGGATAAACAACCGTGTCATCAGGTAGCACCAGTAGCTTGCTATGGATACTGCTTATCAACTGGTGGTGGTTACCCGAAGAGAAATCCGTCCGGCCGACACTGCCCCGGAACAGGGTATCTCCTGAGAATAATACTCCATAGCCTTGGAGGCAAATGCCTCCCGGGCTATGACCGGGAGTATGAAGTACCACAAAACTCAGATCACCTGCGTGTATAATATCCCCGTCTTTAAGCAACCTGTCCGGAGAGGACGGGCACGAGACCACCAGCGACAGACGCCGCATGAATTTGGCATCTTCAGTATGAATGGCAACCTCGGCACCCATTGCCTTTTTAACGTCCTTTACCGCCGCCGCATGGTCCGGGTGGCCATGAGTCAACACGATTAGATTTATGTTAAGCCCAAGCTCGTCAACATTACTCAGTATCTTTTTTCCCGAAGCGCCGGGGTCAATAACTATACCCTTACCAGTGGACTCGGAGCCCACGATATAACAGTTAGAAGAAATAGGGCCGACTACCAGCTTCCTTAAAATCAATGACAGGCCTCCTATCAAACATACTACATGGCTAATTGATTCTATCACATTTATATCCGTAGCCGCCATTTGATTACCGTACAGCTATGAAATATACTAATAGAAGTTATAACAAATCATAAAATACTGGTAGTATGATTTGTTAATCCAGCGGTTACCGGATATTTAAATTTCCCCCGGTTTCCAGGGAGCATCATCTCCCGACAATATCAGCGCTTGAGGCATAGCGAATGAAAGCAGTTATTCTGGTAGGCGGCGAAGCAACCAGGCTGCGCCCGCTCACCCAAAATATCCCCAAGGCAATGGTGCCCGTTCTTAACCGGCCATTTCTGGAATACGTCATCCGGAACCTTCACTCACACCAGGTAAGAGATATAATCCTCACGCAAAGCCACTTCGCCAGCCCAATCAAGGACTATTTTCAGGACGGCAGCCAGTTTGACGTAAAGCTGACCTACGTGATAGAAGATAGCCAGATGGGCACCGCCGGGGCGGTGAAAAACGCAGGCAGCTACCTGAACAGTACATTCCTGGTACTGAACGGCGATATCTTTAACTACCTTGATATTATGGCCATGATAGCGTTTCACCGGGCAAGCAAGGCTATGGCCACCATCTCCCTGACTCCCGTAGCAGACCCGACCAGCTATGGGCTGATAGAGACCGACGCCGCTAATAAAGTAACCCGCTTTCTGGAAAAGCCCGCGCCGGAGCAGGTGACCACCAACATGATAAACTCAGGCACCTATATACTTGAACCCGAAATACTTAATCTGATTCCGTCCGGCGCCAGATTCAGCTTTGAACGTGATCTATTCCCGCTACTCCTCGAGCAGGGCGAACCGGTATATGCCTATCCATCAAACGCCTACTGGATTGATATCGGCACCACGGAAAAGTACCTCAAGCTAAACCTAGACCTGCTTGGTGATAGCAATCTAAATACTCACGCTAAAGATAAGGACTTTATTGTCACCGGAGAGCAAAGCTTCATAGACCCGAAGGCCCATATCCAGGGGCCAGTAGTAATCGGCAACAACTGTAACATAGAAAATAGTGTCAAACTGATAGGTCCCGTGGTTATCGGCCCCGGCTGTACCGTGCTTGAAGACAGTGTAGTTGAGGCATCCGTTATCTGGCGGGACACCTGTCTGGGGAAGAATGTTACCCTGCGGAACTCCGTTATAGCCGATAGCTGCCATTTAAGTGACGGGATTACTCTTGATAGCTGCATCCTGGGCGACAATGTAACCGTAGCCGGCGGCTCTGTAATGGAACCGGGCAGTAAAATAGAGCCCGGTACAGTGTATCCTTAAATCCGTAACCTATCCGGTTCCGGGAAACAGGGAGTATAATCTGCCGTATTTTACACCCGCTATTTATGCTTTATTTATACTATTACTACATGACGTTTATGCTCCGTTTATAGTAGCGATGTTATTCTATACATGGTGAAATTAATTGGTCCTCCAGTTAGGACACAAACTACGGTAAGGCTGGGGCGGGGGCATCGGCAGCTCCCGCCCCAGCCTTTTTAGCGGGATAAGCCAGCCTAAAAGGCCATACCAGGCAGGCTTACGACCCGGCACACTCTCCCAGCTTTATCGGCTGTCTCCAGCTATGATATAATAAGCGTGGTGAGGTGAAGAACAAGCCGTGCTGGAACATCTGGAGAGAATAGAAAACCGTTTTGAGGAGCTAAACCAGCTGATGGCCAGTCCTGAGGTAGCCTCCGACCTCAAGCAGCTACAGACCCTGGCCCAGGAGAGAGCCGGTATAGAAGACCTTATAACTAAATACCGGAAGCACAAGGCAGCCGGCAAATCTCTCCAGGAAACGAGGGGAATGCTGGATGATGGCCTGGACGAAGATATGACAGCTCTGGTGAAGCAAGAAATAGAGCAGCTGGAGACACGGCAAAACCTTCTTCTGGAGCAAATAAAGCTAGCCCTGTTACCCAAGGACCCTAAGGACGATAAAGACGTAATCGTGGAAATCCGGGCCGGGGCCGGTGGTAACGAAGCCGGGCTGTTCGCTGCGGATCTCTTCCGCGCCTATTCCCGCTATGCCCAGTCTAAAAACTGGGATATAGACATTATTGATGCCAACGAGAGCGGTATAGGCGGCTTCAAGGAAATAGTATTTGAAATTAAAGGCAAAGGTGCTTTCAGCCGGCTCAAGTATGAAAGAGGCGTACACCGGGTACAGCGGGTGCCGGTTACCGAGTCTTCGGGCAGAATCCACACCTCAACGGCTACCGTAGCTGTGCTTCCCGAGGCCGATGAGGTGGAGATATCCATTAATCCCGACGACCTTAAAATGGACTTCTTTCATAGCAGCGGGGCCGGTGGTCAGAATGTAAACAAGGTAGAAACCGCAGTCCGTATCACCCATTTGCCAACAGGAATAGTCACTGTCTGCCAGGATGAACGCTCCCAGCTCAAGAACAGGGTTAAAGCTATGGCAGTACTCCGTGCCAGGCTGCTGGATTTGGAGCAACGCAGGCATGAAGAGGAAGTATCCAAACAGCGCCGTTCCCAGGTAGGTACCGGTGACCGTTCCGAGAAAATACGCACTTACAATATCCCCCAGGACCGCATTACCGACCATCGCATCGGGCTGACCCTACACAATGTACCCCGTATACTGGAAGGCGACCTGGACGAGCTTATTGACGCTCTAGGCACTTCCGACCGCACCGAGCGGCTGTCCAGGCACCAAGATGAACTTTAAACAGGCGCTTAGTCACGGCCGGGAGCTTCTCACCGCAAAAAGTATTGATGATGCCCCGCTTGAGTGCGAGCTACTGTTAAGGCATACGCTTAACATAGACCGCGTCCAGCTTTATTTACACCTTGATGATGAGCTAACTCCCGGGCAGGAGGCTGCTTTCTTGCAGCTGGTGAAACGCCGCCTCAGCCACGAACCGACTGCCTATATTACCGGCCACTGTGAGTTCTACGGCCTCGATTTTTACGTTGACCCCAGAGTGCTTATACCCCGCCCCGAAAGCGAACTACTGGTAGAAGAGGTATTAAACATCGCAGCAAGCAGCCCGGCCAAACAAAACCGCACCTGCGTCATAGCCGAAGTGGGTACCGGCAGCGGTGCTATCGCCATATCACTCGCCAGGCACCTGCCTCAAGCCCAGATACTGGCGAGTGATATCTCGGACAAAGCCCTGGAGGTAGCTTTCATAAACTGCGAACGGCACGAGGTGACAGGCCAAATTCAACTGTTTCAGGGTAATATGCTGGAGGCTCTACCCGGGCAGTTCGATATTATCGTGGCCAACCTGCCCTATGTTACGCAGCAAGACATAAAAGGTTTAAGCCCGGAGATACAGATATATGAACCCACACTTGCCCTGGACGGCGGTGAAGACGGACTGGATAAAATACGCGGGCTAGTAAGCCAGGCTGTATCCAGGCTCCGCCATAACGGCCATTTCCTGCTTGAAATCGGCGACGGACAGTGCGAGCAAGTTACCAGCTTCATCCGCCACTTCTTTCCGTCAGCCAGAATTGAAACCCGGGCGGACCTCGGCGACATAGACCGGGTAGTCTCCGTCTCGCTTGACACCCAGCTACACCGATGTTAAACTGGTGACTTGGGGTTTACTTAAAATTAAGAAGCCAACCGCAGTTTGAAGGAGGAACACTTATCATGAACATGGTGGTCTGCGTAAAGCAGGTGATTGACCCTGAAGCGCCACCAGCCAGTTTCAAGATTGACACGAACACCAACAAGGTAGCGCCACCAGCCGGGGTACCGCCCGTAATAGACCCGTACGGTGAGTATGCCGTAGAAGCAGCTCTGAGAATCAAGGAAACACTTGGGGGTAAAGTAACGGCTCTAAGCCTTGGCGTAAATCAACTCAGAGATGTCATAAAAAAGCCACTATCTATGGGATCTGACGAGCTTGTGCTCCTGGAGGACGAAGCTTTTGACGATAGCGATAGCTGGTCAACAGCCTACGCTCTGGCTGCGGCTATTAAAAAGATAGGCGAGTATGACCTTATACTATGTGGTCGTGAGGCATCCGACTGGAACTCAGGTCAGGTAGGTTCGGGTATTGCCGAAATACTGGGGCTACCCAGCGTTACCCTGGTTAAGAAAATAGACGTAATGGACGGCAAGATGAAGGTGGAGCGGCTAACCGCCGATGGTTATGAGGTTATCGAAGTGCCGCTGCCAGCCGTAGTTACCGTGAGTAACGAACTCGGTGAGCCCAGATACCCTACCATAAAAGGCATCATGGCCGCCAAGAAAAAGGAACCCACCGTCTGGAAACCTGCCGACCTGGAGCTGGACCCGGCGCAGGTAGGAGCCAGCGGGAGAAGAGTTAAGATGCTCAAACTCTTCCAGCCGGTGCACGAAGCCAAGGTGGAAATCATAGAAGGCGAGACCCCCGAAGAGGCGGGTTCCAACCTGGCAGTTAAACTGAGAGAGGTAAAAATATTATAATAATGCCCTTCATCTTTGATTAAGGAGGTATGAATATTATGGCTGAATATAAAGGGGTTATGGTTTTTTGTGATATTATTGAAGGCAGGCTAGCTGCTGTTGCCTCCGAAATAATTGGCGGTGGCAGAAAGCTGGCTGATGACCTGGGGCAGGAGCTATCCGCCACACTGGTTGGTAGTGATGTCAGCGGTTTCGCCCAGGATGTAATTGCCTTCGGTGCCGATAAAGTCTATGTGGTGGATGACCCGCTGCTTAAAGACTACCAGACAGATTCCTATGTAGCTGCCCTGGAAAAGGTAGTCAAAGAGGCAACACCGCAAATCATCATCATGGGACAGACCTCTCTGGGCCGTGACCTGGCTCCCAGACTCGCCTTCAGACTCCAGACAGCCGCTTCCCTTGATTGTCTGGCACTCGCTATTGACCCCGATTCCAAGAGATTACTACAGACCAAGCCAGTGCACGGCGGCAACGCACAGGCTATATATACATTCGAGACAGACCCGCAAATCGTCACCGTCAGGGCAAAAGCCATGGTCCCGATGGAGAAGGACGATTCAAGAAAAGGAGAGGTAATTAAGGTAGATGCCGGGCTTGACGCGGCTGCCATAAGAACCAAAGTTCTGGAGAAGGTGAAGGAAGAGGTTGAGGGTGTCAAGCTGGAGGATGCCACGGTAATAGTCAGCGGTGGTAGAGGTATCGGTGGCTCTGAGGGCTTCAATCAACTCGGAGAGCTCGCCAAACTTTTCAAAGGTGCCGTAGGCGCCAGCCGACCGCCATGTGATAACGGATGGGTAGCCACCACGATGCAGGTAGGTCTTACGGGTAAGATTGTTACACCCGAAGTCTATATCGCCATAGCCCTCTCCGGCTCAAGTCAGCATATGTCCGGCTGCTCCGGCTCCAAGAGCATCATAGCTATTAATAAGGATCCGGAAGCAAACATCGTTAAACAAGCGCGCTATGCCGCCATCGGGGACTGGAAGAAGGTATTACCCGCTTTCACAAGCAAGGTAAAGGAACTCCTCGCCGAATAGAGTGGTAGCTGCACCATCTCCGTGAGACAGCGAAACTATTAATTACCGACTGTAGATAATAAAGAGGATGGCTGGGGAAATCCCCAGCCATCCTCTTTTACTATTTCCGGTCAGGTTACCAGAACCCCGCAGTTACTTGGATTCGGCCTTTTCCGCCTGCCTCTCGGCAATAACCTTTTGCGCTATTTGCTGCGGCATCTCCTCATAGTGACTGAACTCCACCTCGAAGCTGCCCCTGCCCTGCGTTATGGACTTAAGGTCTATGGTGTAGCGCAGTACCTCAGCCTGTGGCACTTCAGCCTCTATGATATTAAGCCCGGCATGAGGATTCATGCCCTGTACCCGGGCGCGCTTGGTGTTCAGGTCACCAATAATGTCACCGGTAAACTCCTCGGGGATAGTCACCTTGATATTCATTATAGGCTCCAGTAGAACCGGATGCCCCTGGATTAATCCCTTCTTAAATGCCTGTGCCCCGGCAATCTTAAAACATATCTCGGATGAATCAACCGGGTGAAAACTGCCGTCATAAACTGTAGCTTTGACATCAACGACCGGGTAACCGGCCGTCCCGCCTTCATGGACGGCTTCATTGACACCCTTCTCTACGGCCGGAATGTAATTCTTGGGGATGACACCACCCACTATCCTATCAGCGAACTCAAAACCACTGCCGCGGGCCAGAGGCTCCAACTCCAGCAATACATGCCCGTACTGCCCGTGACCCCCGGTCTGCTTTTTATGCTTGTACTCGGCCTTGGCAGTTACCGTAATGGTCTCTTGATAGGGCACCTTCGGTGTCTTCATCTCCACGTTTACGCCAAACTTCCGGAGCATCTTTTCGGCAGCCACGCCGAGTTGTGTTTCACCCAGCCCGGATATTATCGTCTCTCCCGTACCGGTTTCCCGGTGTATCTCAATAGTCGGGTCTTCCTCGGCCAGGCGGGTAAGGGCTGCCCCCAGCTTGTCCACGTCTGCCTTGCTCTTGGGATGTACTGCCTCGCTAAAAATGGAGCTGGGGAATTCTATGTGCACAATACTCACCGTGTTATCCCGGCTGCAGAGTGTATCTCCAGTGCCGGTCAGGCTCAGTTTGGCTACCACGCCAATATCCCCGGCCCTCAGCTGAGGTACCGTCTCCTGCGTTTTACCCCTCATGATAAACAGCTGACCGATACGCTCCTGTGAGTTCTGTCCGGCATTCCATACCTGGGTATTGCTCTCAATACAGCCGTTATAAACTCTGAAATAGGTAAGCTTGCCCACGTAAGGGTCGGCACTGGTCTTAAATACCAGGGCTGCCAGAGGCGACTCTTCACTGGCTTTAATCCGCTTTACACCGTCTTCTGCCGACTCATCAATGATTCTAACATCCTGCTCTTTGGGTAACGGCATATAGCGAAGCACAGCATCCAGAAAGGAAAGGACACCTATCCTGTTTAATGCCGAACCAGCCAGCACAGGCACAATCTTGCCGTTTTCTATCGCCTGTCTCAGCCCGGCCACCAGTTCCTCATAGGCAAGCTCCTCACCTTCCAGGTACTTGTTCAACAAATTGTCATCCGCCTCGGCTATAGCTTCTATTAGCTGACTGCGCATAGAGTCAACTTCACCCTGCAGCGCCGCCGGTATTTCACCATCTTTCATTTCCACGCCGGAATAGCTCTTCAGCGCCAGCAGGTCAACTATACCCTCGTAACTATCCTGGGCGCCTATCGGCAACTGGATGGGTACACACCTGGAGCCAAATTTGGCCACTATGTCCCCCACCGTCTTGCTGAAACTGGCATTCTCACGGTCCATTTTATTAACGAAGATAAGACGCGGCAGCCCGGCTTCCTCGCAGTATTTCCATACCTGTTCACTACCAACCTCTACACCGGAGGCAGCGCATACCAGGATTACCGCCCCCTCGCTGACACGCATGGCCGCTTTAACCTCACCGGCAAAATCGGAATAGCCTGGTGTATCAATAAGATTGATTTTGGTCTCCTGCCACTCAAAGGGAAGGAGCGTAAGATTAATGCTAATCCTGCGCTTTATCTCATCGGGATCATAGTCCGAGGTGGTATTACCATCGTCAACCTTGCCCAGCCGATTGATTGTCCCGGTGCTAAACAGTAATGCCTCTGAAAGTGACGTCTTACCCGCCCCCGAGTGAGATAGCAGAACCAGGTTACGAATGTTGTCCAACCCGTATTGCCGCATCTAAGCACCTCTTCATCAATTCAGAATTGAAACTTACCGTTTCTCTATCAAGTTGTATTATAGTAGCTTTAATTGCTAATAGGCAAATGTAGATGCTATAATTAGCTGTTGTGGGTACCTTCAACCGGCTTTTTGCCATTCCCAGGGGTAAATAATGAAGTTAAGTGACGAGGAAGTACTGCGTATTGCCCGGCTGGCCCGGCTGGGCCTAACCAAGGCTGATGTAGAACTGTTCGGAGAGCAACTATCTCATATTCTGGATAACTTTCAGGCACTACAGCAGGTAGATACTACGGATGTCCCACCCACGGCACAGCCCAACCAGCTACAGAATGTGCTGAAACCTGACGAGGCATTACCTTCGCTATCACCCGATGCCATTCTGGCCAATGCTCCCTGCCGGGAACAGGGCTTCTTTAGAATACGGGCGGTGCTGGAATAATATTATCCGGAGAAATAAGGCCATGCCGCTAAGGAAGCACTCCGGCTCTTTTATAAAGGCACGAGAGGATAACGTTGACAGTCCGTAACAGCGAGTTAACCATTCACGAGGCACACCGTCTGCTCAAGAATAAAGAGCTTTCATCCGTGGAACTGACCACGGCTTGCCTGGAGCGAATACATGAAGTTGAGGGCAGTGTTCATGCCCTGGTTACCGTTACTGATGAACTCGCTTTAGAACAGGCAAGAAAGGCTGACGAGCTGATAAATAAGGGTGACATCAGTCCTTTGACCGGTATTCCGGTAGTAATAAAGGACAACATGTGCACGCGGGGGATAAAGACCACCTGCTCGTCAAAGATGCTGGAAAACTTTATACCTCCCTACGACGCTACGGTAGTGGAGAAACTAAACAGCGCTCACGCGGTCATGGTGGGTAAAGCCAACATGGACGAGTTTGCCATGGGTTCATCCACAGAGCATTCCGCCTTCTTCCCCACCCATAATCCCTGGGATTTGACACGGGTGCCGGGAGGCTCAAGCGGCGGCTCGGCAGCCGCCGTGGCTACCGGTGAAGCCATATACGCTCTGGGTTCAGATACCGGGGGCAGTATTCGTCAGCCAGCCGGTTTTTGCAGTGTTACCGGATTAAAGCCGACATACGGCCGGGTAAGTCGCTACGGTCTGGTCGCCTTTGCCAGCTCCCTTGACCAGATTGGGCCCTTAACCCGGGATGTTACTGACTGTGCCCTGGTACTTAATACCATCGCCGGCTACGATAATAGAGACTCTACATCGGTACCCATATCCGCCCCCGACTTTACCAAATGTCTTACCGCAGACCTTAGAGGCCTCAACATCGGCATCCCCAAGGAATACTTCGTTGAGGGTATGCAGGACGAAGTAAAAGAAGCTATCTTCACCTCCATCCGAAAACTTGAGGACCTGGGAGCCAGTGTAGAATGGGAGGTCTCCCTGCCGAACACTCCCAACGCCCTGGCTGCATACTATATAATTGCTCCTTCGGAGGCTTCAGCCAACCTGGCCCGTTATGATGGAGTAAAATACGGCTTCTCCTATAAAGACACCGATAGTATGTGGGAAGCTATGGAAAAGACCCGCCAGTACGGTTTCGGTGCCGAGGTAAAAAGACGTATCATGCTGGGCACTTATGCCCTGTCCGCCGGCTATTATGAGGCATGGTATCTCAAATCACAGAAGGTCCGTACCTTGATAAGACGTGAGTTTGACCAGGCTTTCAGTAAGTTTGACATTCTGGTAACGCCAACCACGCCTACCGTCCCCTTCAAAATCGGGGAAAAGATAGACGACCCGCTCCAGATGTATCTAAGTGATGTATGCACTCTGCCTATTAATATTGCCGGCGTACCGGCTATCTCTATTCCGGCCGGCTTTGCCGGCGGTCTACCCATCGGCATGCAGCTAATAGGCAAACCGTTCGGCGAGGAGGCAATACTGAAGACTGCCTATGCCTATCAGCAGGTAACGGACTGGCATAATAGAAAACCTAAAATCTAAAGAGGGGGGGTGCCGTCATGCGTAATCCCTTTAAGTGGTTCCTGTCCATAATAGTAGTTGCCGTAGGCATACTATTTATCGTGGCTTCTCCCTTGTCCGAGATTATAAGCGGCACCGCCGGCTTCTGGGTGGAGATTATTTTCGGTATAATCTTAATCTTAGCCGCAATCTCCCTGCGTCCGAAATAAGGCCAAGCTCCATGGGTAGCAAATGAACACCGAATCGCATAAACCGGAGATAGTAACCAAAGACAGTTTATGGACAATATCCTGTCCGGACCAGTACTGCCGGTCCGAGTTGCCGTTTTCGGACTGGATAGAGAGAGGCTTTTTCCGCTGCCCCAAGTGCGGCATACTGTGCTGCCTGCTCAATACCGGGAAAACAGTAGAACTCCGCAGCATGGGCGTCTACGTCAGGTGGTGAGTAATCCGTCCGGGTACTTGAGACATGAACCAGGAATCGCTTAAAGTAGCATGCTACTCCGGTTATACCTGTGCCGGGTGCCCTCAATCACTGGAATGGCAGGGTAGAGACTACCGGGTTGAGCGAATAATAAGCGCCTGGCAGGAGCCCGGGGAGAGACATTTTAAAATCCGGACTCATGATAATAACCTCTTTGAAATATGGTATAATGATGTTCAAAAACAGTGGTTATTAATCGAGCTAAAGCGGAGTAGAAAATGTTAAAAGACATCCTCAAAGTACTGGAAAACGACGCTCGAGCTACAACGAAGCAAATAGCCGTTATGACCAATACCTCTACTACGGAGGCAGCCAAGCTAATCAAGCAAGCCGAGAAAGACCGCACCATACTGAAATATAAGGCGGTAATCAACTGGGACAAGGTCGAGGACGAGCAGGTATGGGCGCTGATAGACGTCAAGGTTACACCCCAGAAAAACGTTGGCTTTGACTCTATAGCGGAGCGTATCTACCGTTTTCCACAGGCCCGCTCGGTCTTCCTCGCCTCCGGGGAATATGACCTGGCTGTTATCGTAGTAGCCAAAAATGAACATGCCGTAGCCGATTTCGTTGCGGAAAATCTAGCCACTATTGAAGGTGTACAGGGAACCGTTACTCACTTCATCCTCAAGCGATATAAAGAAGATGGTGAGATTTTGGAGGAAGCAGCCGAAGTAAAACGGCAACAGGTAATACTATAAAGCTTATTCGTGGAGACCTTTATGTCAACAAGAACGCAGCGCCAGCGCACCAAACGGGAGAACCTTATCTCGCGGCAGGTTAACAAGATATCTCCTTCCGGCATCAGGAAGTTTTTTGACCTGCTGGCTTCAATGGAAGGTGTAATTTCGCTGGGGGTCGGAGAACCAGACTATGCCACACCTTGGCATATATGCGAGTCTGCCGTTAACTCACTAGAAAAAGGTGTTACCATGTACACCTCAAACCAGGGTACTCCTGAGCTGCGCCAGGTACTGTCACAGTACCTCAAGAATGCCTACGGCCCGGAATATAACCCCGCCAATGAGCTGCTGATTACCGTTGGCGTTAGTGAAGCGCTGGATTTAGCCGCCAGGGCCATCCTGAACCCTGGCGACGAGGTTATTATGCCGGACCCTCATTATGTCTCCTATGACTCCTGTGTCATTCTGGCGGGAGGCATACCGGTTAAGGTACCTACCAATGAGGAGAATGACTTTGAGATTAACGCTGCTGACATTGAAGAGCGAATTACGGAGAAGACCAAGGCTATCCTCCTCGGTTACCCCTCCAATCCCACCGGCGCTGTAATGCCCAGGGAAAAACTGGCCGAGATTGCGGACGTAGCCCGCCGCAATAATATAGTCGTCATCTCCGATGAAATTTACGCGAAACTAATATACGGGGTAGAACACACCTGCTTTGCCTCTCTACCGGAAATGAAGGAAAACACCATTCTCCTGGGCGGGTTTTCCAAGGCATATGCCATGACAGGCTGGCGTGTCGGCTACGCCGCTGCCAGCAAAGAGATTATGGCAGCCATGACCAAGATTCACCAGTACACCATAATGTGTGCGCCCACCATGGGGCAGATAGCCGCTGTTGAAGCGCTAAAATCGGGCGAACATGGTGTAACCGAGATGGTGGAAAACTACAATATGCGGCGTATGGTCATGGTTAAAGGGCTGCGAGATATCGGTTTATCCTGTTTTGAACCTAAAGGGGCTTTCTACGCTTTCCCTTCTATCACCAGCACCGGCATGAACTCGGAAGAGTTTGCCGAGAAGCTGCTAACCGAAGAAAAGGTAGCCGTCGTACCCGGCTCGGCCTTCGGTAAATGCGGTGCGGGCTACGTCCGCTGCTGCTACGCTACATCGCTGCGCGATATTGAGGAAGCCCTTTCCCGGATTAAACGGTTTGTAGACAGGAATAAAAAGAGTTAACAATGAGGTTGATTACCGGCCTTAATCATCTGCTTTTTGCCTAAAGAAGCCCCATCTTCTGCTTAACTTCTCTAAGTGTTTCGGCGGCGATGACTTTAGCCCGCCGGGTACCGTCCTGGAGTACTTCGGTGATATATTCGGGTCTCTCGACTAAAGCCTGGCGTCTTTCGCGGAAGGGCGAGAGCGTTTTGTTTATCCCCTCGGCGAGAAGCCTCTTACAGTCAACGCAGCCAATCTCCGCAGCACGGCATTTAGCGGCTATGTCGTCCAATTCCAGGCTGGTAAAGAACTGGTGCAGCGCGTAGACGTTACATATCTCGGGGTGCCCCGGATCGCTCCGGTACCGACGAGAAGGATCCGTAACCGCTGTCATTACCCTTTTTGCCGTTTCTTCCGGTGACAGGGATATCTCAATATCGTTACCCATCTGCTTGCTCATCTTGTTTTTGCCGTCAAGGCCGCGTATCATCGGGAACGATGTCAGCTTGGCCGCCGGCTCCGGGAAAGTATCACCAAAGAGATGGTTAAAACGCCGTGCAATCTCCCTGGCCAGCTCCAGGTGAGGCAACTGGTCTTCACCTACCGGCACCGCCTCAGCTTTATAGAGGACTATATCGGAGGTCATCAGCACGGGGTAGCCGACCAGCCCGTAGTTGACATTGTGCGGCTGCAGCTTTACCTTCTCTTTGAACGTAGGTACTCGCAACAGCCAGCCCAGCGGCGTAACCATGCTGAGCAAGGTGTGCAGCTCCATTACCTCGGGAACATGGGACTGAACAAAAACAATGCTTTTAGCGGGATCAATACCGGCCGCCAGCCAGTCCAGCACCATCTCTTTGATATTTGCCTGCAACCCTTCGGTATTCTCCAGCGTGGTCAGCGCGTGGATATCAACTACACAGTAGACACAATCATACTCACTCTGCAGGGCAACATAGTTTTGAATGGCACCCAGGTAGTTACCCAGATGCTGCCTGCCCGTAGGCCGGGCCCCGGAAAAAACGCGACGTTTCATTTATGTCCCTCCCATCGGAAAAGTTTAACATAAATTCGGACACAGCTACAAGCTGAATCTCGCGAGTAGTGTTTATCTTACCCGACAGGTGTTCTATAATAGAGCCAGCAAAAAGGTAATATGATTAGAAGTTTTAATGGTAAAACTCCCCGGATAGCCGAATCTGCCTTTGTCAGCGAGGCAGCTTATATCGTCGGTGACATAGCCATTGGCGAGAACGCGAGCATATGGCCCGGTGCCGTAATCAGGGGCGACTTCGGCCATATAAGTATAGGGGCAAACACCATCGTTGAAGACAACTGCGTAATTCACTCCGGCTCGCCCTCCACCACCAGCAGCGTTGCCGATGTGACCATCGGTGATAATGTGCAGATAGGACACGGGGCTGTTCTTAACTGCCGCCAGGTAGGTAGCAACGTGCTTATCGGAATGAACGCTACTATCCTGCATGACACAGAAATCGGTAGCTACAGTGTGATTGCTGCCGGAGCAGTTGTAAGCCAGGGGATGCAGATACCGGACCGGTCTTTTGTCGCCGGTGTCCCTGCTAAAATTAAGGGCGGCGTTACCCCGGAGCAACTCTGGTGGGTAGAAGAGGGCTCTCCACTCTATCACGAGCTAGCCAGACAGTATAAAGAGGAGGGACTTTAGGTTACCCACCTACATCCGCTCCGGTGCATTCATGCCCATCAGGTGCAGCGTCCTCGCCAGCACCTGCTTGGCGGCAGCCACCAGCCGTAAACGGGCACCGGTTAATGCCATATCATCCGACACGACACGGCATTGCTTATAGAAGCTGTGAAATACGGTAGCCAAATCCTGTGCATAGTAGGTCAGATGATGGGGCTCCAGCGTAGTAGCCACCACCTCAACTATCTCGGGCAGCAGCAGCATTTTGCGAATGAGCGTTAGCTCCGGCTCGGTAGTCAGCAGGGAAACGTCCCCATCCGTATAGCCAATCCCTTTCTCTTCAGCGAGACGGAGAATACTGGCAATACGGGCATGGGCATACTGTACGTAGTAAACCGGGTTATCCACCGATTGCTTCTTGGCCAGCTCCATGTCAAAGTCCATCTGGCTATCGGCAGTACGGGATAAGAAGAAGAAACGGCAGGCATCAGCACCCACTTCGTCCACAAGCTCGCGCAGGTTAATAATATCACCGCTGCGCTTGGAAACACGGACGAGCTCCTCACCACGACGCAGGGTAACCATCTGGCAGACTATCACCTGAAGCCGCTCGGGGGCAATACCCAGGGCACCAACTACGGCCTTCATCCGGGATATGTGACCCTGGTGGTCCGCGCCCCAGATATTAATCACCCGGTCATACCCGCGCTCTATGAACTTGTTATAGTGATAGGCCATATCGGCGGCGAAATAGGTGGGGGAGCCATCGCCCCGCACTACCACGTTATCCTTGTCCTCGCCCAGTGCCGTGGACATGAACCAGGTAGCGCCTTCCTTTTCCGCTATATAGTTCTGCTCCCGCAGCAATGACATTACCTTATCATACTGCCCGTTCTCATAGAGGCTTCGCTCGCTGAACCAGACGTCAAAAGAAACGCCCAGCCGCTCCAGGTCTTCCTTGATCTGGCCTATCATCTTCTCAAGACCAATCTCCCCGAGAGAGATAAGCGCCTCCGGTTCCGCCTGAGCCAGAAACTTATCACCGACTTCGTCAATAATCTCTCTGGCCAGGTCAGCCATGTAATTACCGAAGTAGCCTTCCGCGGGCATTTCCGCCTCAACACCCAGCGACTGCTGGTAGCGAGCGTATAACGAGCGGTAGAAGGCATCCAGCTGGTTACCGGCATCGTTAATATAATACTCTTTGTCCACTTTGTAGCCCGCAGCTTCCAGGATACTGGCCAGCGTACTGCCCAGAATAGCACCGCGGCCGTGACCTACATGCAGGGGCCCGGTGGGATTAACGCTGACGAACTCTATCTCCAGACGGCTATCTCCACCCAGGTCTATGTTCCCGTAAGTGTCTCCGGCCTCAATAATGGCATCCACCTGGCTGGTCAACCAGTCCTGTCTCAGGGTAAAGTTTATAAATCCCGGTGGCGCTATGGAAATACTATCAATTTCGGGCTGCTGCTTGATGAGCTTGGCGATGTCACTGGCAATAATCAGCGGATTAACCCCGGCAGACCGGGCCAGTTTTAAAGGGATACTGGATGCATAGTCACCGAATCCCGGGTTCTGCGGATGCTCTATAGTAATCTCCGGTAAAGCGACCGAAGGCATAATACCCTGGTTTTTCGCCTCCTGCGCTGCCTCGCTTAATAACTCTATAAGCCTTTGTTTTATCGTTACTCCATTCACCTTTTTTATCACTCCTGAACTAGAAAACTCGCCGTATCCATAAACTATAACACGAAAGGTAACAGGCCCTCAAATAATAGCGCACTAGCTCCACTCGCCTTCCTTTGTCCAGACTCTGGCCATCTCGCTAGCCAGCTTACGGTGCTCGGGCGCTGCCAAACCGGGGTCTTTTTGAAATAGCTTTATAGCTTCCCTGCGTGCCAGCTCCAGTAGGGCTACATCTGAAATCTTGGCCATGCGCAGGTCGGGAAGCCCACTCTGCCTGGTGCCGAAAAACTCCCCCGGCCCCCGCAGTTCCAAATCTGCCTCGGCGAGCCTGAATCCGTCTTTTACATCCTGTATTATACCTAGCCTTTTAGCACTAACCTCCGAAGGATTATCAGCGAGCAGCATACAATAGCTCTGCTCCTCACCACGTCCTACCCGTCCCCGGAACTGGTGCAGCTGCGACAGGCCAAAACGGTCGGCGCTTTCCACCATCATCACCGTAGCGTTAGGCACATCTATACCAACCTCTACTACCGGCGTTGAAACCAGTATGTCCAGCTCACCCGAGCGGAAGCGGCGCATAACCTTATCCTTGTCCGCTGCCGACATGCGCCCGTGCAGCAGGCCAAGCCGTAGCCCGGGGAAAACCTCGCGGGATAAGCGCTCGTACTCCGCCATTGCCGCCTTGGCCTGAATAGCATCTGACTCCTCAACCAGAGGACAGATAATAAAAGCCTGCCGTCCCTGGGCTACCTGGCGCTGTAAAAAGACATAGGCGCTATCTCTCTGCTCCGGTTTAAGCGATTTCGTCTTTATCTCCTGCCTGCCCGGCGGCAGTTCATCTATGACGGACAGGTCAAGGTCGCCGTATAATGTCAGCGCCAGTGTTCTCGGAATGGGCGTGGCTGTCATTACCAGCACGTGAGGGCTGAACCCCTTCTGTCTCAGCGCCGAACGCTGGGCGACACCAAACCGGTGCTGCTCATCAACTACTACCAACCCCAACCGGTTAAATGCTACGTCCTTCTGAATAAGAGCGTGAGTGCCGATAACAATATCTATGTCCTTACTGAGTATTCGCTGCTGTAGCTCCTGCTTTCTGCCTGACTTTATGTCACCTATAAGCATGGCTACGGTAAGCGGTCTGGACAGCAACCCGTAGTAGGTATTCATGTTTTCTTCCTGGCGTACCTCGCTACTTACTTTCGCGAGTAGCTCATTGATACTGGCAAAATGCTGCTCCGCCAGGATCTCGGTAGGCGCCATAAACGCCCCCTGCTGCTCATTGGCCGCCGCCATCAATAAAGCTACCATAGCCACCACTGTCTTACCGCTACCTACCTCTCCCTGGAGCAATCTTGACATGGGGCGCGGCAGTTTAAGGTCAGCCAGTATCTCGTCCAGTACCTTCTGCTGGGCCAGCGTTAATTTAAAGGGCAGTGACTTAATAAAGGTATCCTTTATCTGCGTCTCCATGGTAAAGGGAGTGCCCGGTTTGCCCTCCTGCCAGTCACGTTTTCTGCTAAGCACACCCAGCTGGAGCAAAAACAGTTCGTCAAAAGCAAGCCGGTGGCGGGCGCTATCCTTTAGCGCCCCGTCTTCCGGAAAATGCGCCTGCGCTATGGCCTCCGGTAAATCAAGGAGCTTACACCGTGATTTCAATGCCGGAGGCAGAGGGTCTGTCATCTGCCCTGCCCACCGGTCAACAACCTGCTTCATGAGTTTCCTTACCTGCCTGGGCCTGAGTCCTTTTGTCAGCGGGTAGACCGGTACCAGGCGTCCGGTGTGAACCAGCTCCCCCTCCTCCGCCATTTCCCACTCGGGAGACTCAAACTGAAGTCGCCCGTTAAATGAACTGACTTTACCGCTAACCACTATCCGGCTATTGGTAGATAGATTCTTAGCCAAGTAAGGATTGTTGAACCATACCACCCGGATATTACCCGTCTCGTCACCGACTATGGCTTCAGTGCCGTGTCTGCCGCCGAGCCTGACCTGCTGCGCCTGCCATACGTTGGCAATGATAGTCTCCTCCGCACCCGGCTCAAGCTGAGATATATATTGCCGCTGACTGTAATCCAGGTGACGGTGCGGGAAAAAATAAAGGAGGTCGCGAACGGTACGGACGTCCAGCTTGTGAAACCTGGTCTCCAGACTTGAGCTGATGCCCTTGATTACGGTTATAGACGCATCAATAGACGCCCCAGTAGCGCTACTGTGCTTCACCGCTCCGGCAGTCTTTCTGCGGGGTAATACCGAACTAGCTACCCTATGTGCCGCCGCTTCCCCCGCTTCCAGCCTGTCCAGAGAACCGAGCAGGTCGTCCAGCCACTCTTTCCGCTGCTCCGGGGTTAATACGGTATAGTTAAAACTATCCAAACGCAAATCCCGAAAGCGCTTCATTTCCCCGGGGTTGGCTATTTTCACCGCATTATCTTCGCACCATTTACGGAGGAACTTTTCCAGGCCACCGGATACTGCCGTATTATCGTAACCCTTTTTCTTTTCCAGCCCAAACACCTTACGCAGTAGCTCAATATCCAAGGGCAAGGATATACCTCCAGAGTAAAGAATACTAAGTATCAGGATAAGAACAGCTCAACTTCGGCAGCCGCAAAGAAGGTAAAGAGAACCCCTTCCTGGTATCATTTTCCCCAGCGGTAAATTCCGGCTCTGTCTTACCGGTCCTGTCTCTCAACGCCAGGATAAGCGTACCCGGCCCCCCATGAACCCCCAGTGCGGGGCCCAACCTGGCCAGGTGAATCCGATTGGCCTCCAGGAAAGGAGCCACACGCTTTCCCAGCGAACCGGCCTCCGCAGGTGTTGTGCTATGCACGATAGCCAGTTCCTGAATGCCTGCCGTATTTCTTACCAGCTCATACAGGCGCTCAACACCTTTATTACGCGTACGCGCCAGTCCGGCAGGAAAGAGCACCCCATCCCGCATAGTCAGTAGCGGTCTTACATTTAACATGCTCCCCAGCAATGCCTTCGCTTTACCGAGACGCCCCCCCATGAGAACATACTTGAGAGAATCGAGAAGCCCGAATATACGCGTACTGGTAATAGCCTCTTTTAGCTCGCTGATTATCTCCTGCAAGCCGCCTTCAGCCACTGCCAGCCGGGCGGCTGCCATAGCCATTAACCCGACACCCATAGAAACAGAGCGCGAGTCCACCACTTCAATATGACAGCTGGCATTCACCATGTCCCTGCCCATCAAGGCTGCGCTATAGGTACCGCTCGTCTTGCTGGAAAGATGAATGGAGACTATTTTATCCGTATCTTTTGCCAGCCTATTATAGGCCTCGGCGAAATCGGACGGCGTTGGCTGTGAAGTTGTCGGATGTACCTCACTACTGTCCAGCTTTTGATAGAACTCTTCCTCGCTTATGTCCACCCGGTCCCGGTAGACCTTGCCCCCGAAACGCACATATATCGGTACCACGGTAATACCCATCTCCTCGGCTACCTGGACCGGCAAATCAGCAGCACTATCGGTTACGACCTTAACTGCCATTAATAACTCCTCGCTGGGAACCCAGCTACTTTTTATCTCCCAAAATAGCCACCAGCACCAGGCCGGGGCCGGTATGCGTGCCAATTACCGGGCTCAACTTGGAACGGAAGATACGCTCCCTGGGGAATAAAGAACCGAGCCTCTCCACCAATGACCCCGCCTCGTCAGCACAGTCAGCATCCTCCACCGCTATCTCTTCAATATTAGCATAGCCGGTAGCGAATTCATACAGGTTCTCTATTGCCTTGGCCCGGGAGCGTGTTCTACCCACCGGCTCCACCAAACCGTCTTTTAAAGTGATGATGGGGTTTATTTTGAGCATTGAACCCAGAAAAGCCTGAGCGGTGCCTATACGCCCGCCCCTCCTGAGATACTCCAGAGTATCAAAAGAGGCCCGGAAATCCACCCGGTTGATATTGTACCGGGCAACTGCCGTTACCTCGTCCAGACCGGCTCCGGACTTAGCCGCTTTAGCGGAAGCTATTACTATGAAACCCTGTGCCATTACCGCCCACCTGGAATCAATTACCTCTACCTGACACTTCGGCTTCATCAGACCTATACTCTGCACCGCCACATCATAGTTGGCACTGAGCCTGGAGGAAAAGGAAATAACCAGGATTTCATCTGTCTCCGCGGCAAGGCGGTCATATACATCGGCATAGGCAACCGGCGACGGCACCGAAGTAACCGGGAAAATAACCTTATCCTGCTTTATGCGCCTGTAGAACTGTTCCGGCGTTAAATCTATGCGGTCACGGTAAACGTCAGTACCAAACCTTACACTTAGCGGAACTACGACGATATCCAGTTCCCTGACAACGCTATCCGGTAAGTCAGCAACGCTATCAGTTACAACCCTGACTGTCATTCCCCATCCAGCACGCTTATGGATAAAACGTGTGGCCCGACATATGTCCCGATAACCGGGCTAACTGTGGATAAATATATTTTCCCCTCAGGGAATACAGGACTGAGACGCTCAATCAGTTTCCCGGCTTCATCGGGCGTCGTGGCATGCTCTACGGCCAGGCCTTCGATTTTAGATATATCGGCAACATAGTTACACAGGTAATCCATACCCGCCGCCCGGGAACGTACCCTGGTTAACGGCGTTACCTCCCCATCCTTCAAGGTAAGTATCGGGTTAATGGATATCAATGAGCCGAGCAACCCCTGTGCTTTACCGATGCGTCCACCCCTGGCCAGATATTTCAAAGTGTCAAAAGACATAATAGAATGTGAGCGCGGCATAGCTTTATGCACCAAATCAACAAGCTCATCAAGGCTGGCCCCATTACTGGCAGCTTTGGCTGCTTTTATAACCACCAGCCCCAACCCCATCACCACCAACTGCGAGTCAATTACCTCAATGCGACAGTTTTTTTCCACCATGCCTTTGGCATGGAGGGCTGACTCGTAAGTGCCGCTCAGCTTTCTGGATAGGGTTACCACCAGAATCTCGTCCGTCTCATCTGCCAGCTTGTTATACACGGTTAAGAAATCGTTCGGTGTCGGCTGCGTGGTCGTCGGCCAGATATTATCGTGAGTTAACCGGTGATAGAACTGGTCGGTGGTTATCTCAATCCTGTCCCGGAAGACCTCTTCCCCAAAACGAACATAAACGGGTACCACGCTAAGTCCCAGCTCGTCCGCTACATCACTGGTAATATCTGATAGACTGTCGGTGACAATCTTGACTGTCATAAACGACCCCTTCATCACTCTACGGATATAATATAGTGATAGTGAGGCTGACCTCCCCTTACGATTTCGACCTGAATTTGAGGGTTCCTTTCCAGAATACTCTTGCTGACCTGCTCCGTCTCAGCCGGCTGCGCATCAGCCCCGTAATAGATAGTAATTACCTCGGCTTTACTGAGGTCAAGTCTATCCAGCACCTGCCCGATAACAGTAATTATGGTATCGCCTACGGCCACCATGTCTCCGTCCAGAAAACCAATAGGTTGCCTCTTCTTGATATTCAACTCGCCCAGTTTGGTAGAACGAACCGCCTTGGTGATTTCTATTGACCTCACCTGAGCCCTCGCCTTGTTCATGAGCCCGGCATTCACCTCCAGATCCGCTTCATAATCAAATGCCAGTAAAGCGGCTACACCCTGCGGAATTGTTACCGTGGGTACTACCTCTATGGTCTTTTTAGTTACCGACTGGACCTGATTTGCCGTGGCTACTATGTTCTTGTTATTGGGCAGGATAATAACCTTATCCGAGACTACGGAGTCTACAGCCGAAAGCATGTCTTTGGTGCTCGGGTTCATGGTCTGCCCCCCGGAAATGATGGCTGTTGCCCCCAGGCTCCGGAAAACATCGGCCAACCTGTCACCGGCAACTATAGCTACGATAGCAATATCACCGGCCGGTGTCCTCTCCTTTTGTAACTCCATGTAGTCCTGATACTGCTCATCCATGTTACGTATGGATACCTGGTGTACCGTCCCCAGCGAAGTCGCATATTTGATTATACCGCCCGGCTCCAGAGTATGAACATGAACTCTAACCGTAGTATCATCACCAACTACAATCAAAGACTCTCCCTTTTTCTCCAGCCTGGCCCTGATTTTCTCCGGCTTGAGGCGCTTGCCCTTGACCAGGAACTCGGTGCAGTAACCGAAAGGCTCCTCATCAGCAATCAGGGCTTGTGGTAATCTGGCGCCTGAAGATATATTGCTGACTATTATCTGCGGCCTGCGGAACTGCATCTGGTCAACTTCGCCCTTGAGGTAGCGTAACGCCCCTTCCAGGATAGTAAATAGACCCTGTCCGCCGGCGTCCACTACCCCGGCCTCTCTCAGCACCGGTAGCAGGCTGGGAGTATTGGCTACAGACTCAGCAGCAGCATTTACCGTCGCCTCGAAGACCGATATAATATCAGTACCCCCCTTATTTACCTGCTCTTGAGCCGCAGCTGCCGCTTCACGGACTACGGTAAGCACGGTACCCTCTACCGGATTACTAATTCCTTTGTAAGCCATTACCGATGCCTGCTTTAAGGCTACAGCCAGGTCACTGCCAGCGAAAGACTCTTTATCAGCGAGCCCCCTGGCAAATCCGTTCCAGATTTGTGACAGTATTACACCGCTATTACCCCTAGCCCCCATTAAAGCGCCGCGCGCCATAGCCTGCGCCACAGCCGAAGTGCTGTGGTCGGGAGCCCGGTATGCCTCGTCCACACACGACCTCATGGTGAGCAACATATTGGTCCCGGTATCACCATCGGGTACCGGAAACACATTTAAGGCATCAATATCTTGAACACTTTTTTCAAGCCAGCTAGTGGCTGCAGTGAACATTTCCCGTAAATCTTGCCCGGTAAGGCAATCAATTTGTTTCATTTTTTCCTTCCTTGCTAAATTCGCCCCACTATGGTATCCTTACTCTGTTTATTGTAAGCATCTTATACTAAGTTAACTTGCCAGTCAATGTCAATTTTCTGATTAATGGAGAACACAAATTGAAGTGCGATATATGCGGTAAGTCACCCCAGTTCGGACACAACGTGAGTCACTCCAAACACAGCACCAACCGGCGCTGGCTGCCCAACATTCACCAGGTAACCATTACTGTAGACGGCCGGAAAAAACGGATTAAGCTGTGCACCAGGTGTCTGCGCACCCGGCACAAGGCGGAAAAGGTAAGCTAGATTAAAACCCCTACATGTCCTTCCGGATATTTCCCCATAGATATAGCTGAACATGTCTTACGTAGCTACAGCATTTAACCCGTCTTAGTATACTGGCTATAATATCAGGCGCAGAATAAATACCGTGGGTTCCCTTCTTCTGGTTACTAATACGTAGCCAAGCAGTCTGGCGGGCTTTCGAGGTGAGGCTTGCTGGCGTATTTTTACCCCCCGTTAAAGTCGCTAATCACCTTTTTAGCGTTAGCTAACGCCTCTTCTACCTGCCTTAACGCGGTACCACCGGCAACATCCCTGGCAGCAATGGCAGACTCAAGATTGATTTTGTAAACATCATCCCCGAACAGAGGAGAATACTGCCGGTACTCATCAAGGCTGATTTCATCAAGTGATTCGCCCTTGGCGGCGGCATAGTTTACGAGCCCCGCTACTATGGCATGAGCGCTGCGGAAGGTCTCCCCTTTTCCTGCCAGATAGTCGGCTAAATCGGTGGCGAGCAGATAACCGCGCCGGGTTGCCTTCAGCATATTTTCAGACTTAATTTTAAGGGTACTGACCATGCCCGTAAATACTTCCAGTGTGGATAGCAACGTATCTACTGCGTCAAAGAGACCCTCTTTATCCTCCTGCATGTCTTTATTATAGGTAAGCGGCAGACCCTTCATGGTTGCCAGCATTGCCATCAGCTTACCGTAAACCCGCCCCGTCTTACCGCGGGCAAGCTCGGCAACATCGGGGTTCTTTTTCTGGGGCATGATACTGGAGCTAGTCGCGTAAGCGTCGTCAATCTCAACAAAATCATACTCCGCCGAGTTCCACAGTATAAGCTCTTCGGCAAGCCGCGAGAGGTGCATCATAGAGATACTGGCGGCGCTTAAATAGTCAATGACAAAATCTCTATCCGAGACGGCATCCATACTGTTTTTGCTTATCCCGCTGAAACCCAGCTCGCTGGCGAGATACGACCGGTCTATCTTATACGTTACCCCGGCTAAAGCACCGCTGCCCAGCGGCATAACGTCAGTGCGCTTCAGACAATCACTAAATCTATCCGTGTCCCTCTCCAGCATCTCAAAATAGGCGAGAAGGTGATGCGCAAGCAGCACCGGCTGTGCCGGCTGGAGATGGGTATATCCCGGCATAATGACACCTTTATTTCGCTCCGCCAGGTTAACCAAGGCTTGCTGCAAGCCCTTAAGACCCATAAGAGTTTCAACGATTTTTTCCCTGGTAAAGAGCCGCAGATCCAGGGCTACCTGGTCATTCCGGGAACGGGCGGTATGCAGCTTGCCCCCCACCTCACCTACCTTCTCCAGCAAGCGGGCTTCAATATTCATATGAATGTCTTCCATCTCCGTCTTGAACTGGAACTCGCCCCGCTCTATTTCCTGAAGTATGGACTCAAGCCCGCCGGTTATTATCTCCGCCTCATCGGGTAAGATTATGCCCTGTCTGGCAAGCATACGGGCATGAGCAATTGAGCCCTTGATATCGTAGGGATACAGCCGCCAGTCAAAGGGGATGGAAGCGGTGTATACGTCCACCTTCTTATCAACCGCTTTCTGAAAGCGACCACGAATATGGCTCATTTTAACCTTCCTTTGCGTCCCCGGGGGCGGTAATGCCCAGGAGTCCCTCTTCCTGGCTCAGTAGCTGCACCTGCGCCTGCGTCCTGGCGGGTAACCCCCATATGTGAATAAAGCCTCGTGAGGCACTCTGGTCAAAAACGTCTCCTTTATCATATGTAGCCAGGCCATAGTCGTAAAGCGAATAGGGCGATTTCCGCCCGACCACGACACAGCTGCCTTTATATAACTTTACCCTAACGGCACCGGTAACACAACGCTGCGAGCTTCTGACATAGGCTGTTAAATCTTGATGAAACGAGGTAAACCACAGGCCATCATAGATAAGGTCAGCATACTCAACAGCCACTTTTTGCTTAAAACGCATTTGCTCTTTTGATAGTGTCAGGTCCTCAAGCGCCAGATGCGCCTTGAGTAATACGATAGCTGCCGGGGCTTCGTAAATCTCCCTGGACTTTATGCCCACCAGCCTGTTCTCCACATGGTCAATCCGGCCAACGCCATGCTCACCGGCCAGCTCATTAAGCCGGTAAATGAGACTCATGCCATCAATTTCCTGCCCGTCAATAGCAACCGGGATACCCCGCTCAAAGCCAATCTCAAGATAGGCGGGCTCATCCGGAGCTTCAGCCGGAGACTTCGTCCAGGCATAGGCATCAGCGGGCGGCTCTACCCAAGGGTCTTCCAGTACGCCGCACTCGTTACTCCTCCCCCACAAGCACACATCTATGGAGTAGGGGCTGGAAACAGTAACCGGTACCGGTATATTATGCCGCTCGGCATACATAATGGTCTGCTCCCGGTTCATACCCCACTCCCGGGCCGGAGCCAATATTTTGATGTCAGGGGCCAGGGCATTGATGCCTACTTCAAAACGCACCTGGTCGTTACCCTTGCCAGTACACCCGTGCGCTATGACACTCGCCCCCTCCTGCCGGGCTACATCCACCAGCAGCTTGGCCATCAACGGCCTGGACAGGGCGGTAGCCAGCGG
>CAYYQY010000007.1:0-10162 GCA_964473905.1 uncultured Dehalococcoidales bacterium
TTTCGAATGCCGTTTTCTTCTAAAACTGGCTCCCTTTTAGTATGCCACTAACAGTAGTGATGTTATCTTCATCTGTGGTGGGCTTTCTGTAGACCCGGATGATGTTACTGTGGAAGGGGTTGAGAAAAGCGGGGCCGAAATAATTAACTATGGGGCTACGGTTATGCCCGGTGCCATGTTCCTTTTGGCAATGCTGGGGGACATTCCCATCCTTGGCGCACCCGGAGCGGTTATATTTAACCAGACAACGATCATTGACGTTATCCTGCCTAGAGTTCTAGCTGATGATAAGGTCACCCGGGAGGATATTATTGAGTTGGGGCATGGTGGGCTGTGCCTCAATTGTGGAGAATGCAACTTCCCTGTCTGCCCCTTCTGTAACTAGATGCCTTAAACTAAGACAGGGACTGGGATGTGTGGTGTTTACATAAAAGCTTTGAGCAGTCAGAATAATTTCTAAAGCGGTTTAGCCCGCGCATCCGGTTTTAAGCATCGGTAGCATGTTTATAGTTCATCTTTTTTCACCCGTACCATCAGTACCGGTACGTGACCGCTACTCAGCACTTTGCCGGTGACGCTGCCGTAAGCCCACCGGCTGATCCCGCGCCGGCCGTGAGTGGACATGGCGACCATATCTATGTTAAGTTCAGTTTCAGCGTCTATAATCTTTTCAGCCGAGCTGGCACCCGTATCATTAAGCGCTATCTTGCAGGTGACGGTAGCCCCCTTCTTTATAAGAGTCTCGGCAGACTTATTCAGATATATCATTGCCGAAGCTATAACACTCTCTATATCCTGTGAACTGTCGTAAATGTCAACAACCCCACCCTCTACATTAATATGTTCAATCTGCCGCTGAACCACGTGGAACAGAATTATTTCCGGCATATGTCCTGGCTCTAACTTGTCCAGCAGGCGAGCAATATAGTAAAGGGCCGCTTCACCTACCTTTGAACCATCCAGAGGAATAAGCATTCGTTCTGTCATATTGTCCCCCCCAAAATAGTATTATATGAGGATAACTATAAGTGCCGGAGATAGGACTTGCTGATGTTTTGTCCAAAACATCAGCAAGTCCTGTTTATGCATTTCCTAAACAGTGCTATCCGTGACATTATCCTTCTTGGTAAATAACGATACGACGACAAGAGTGATAAAGCTTAATGGCACGGAGATAATGGCTGGCTGGCTGAATGGCATTGGTGCGTTGGCAGCCGGTAGTTGATAAACCTGGCTAAAGGTGTCCGGTGACAGAAGAATAAGGATCAGGGCTGATAACAACCCGACCGCTATCGAGGCGATTACACCCTTGGAAGTGGTTCTCTTCCAGAACAGCACCATGATAATCGCCGGCAAGTTGGCGGATGCTGCTATAGAGAAAGCCCAGCCCACCAGGAAGGAAACATTCATGTGCTTGAAAGCAATACCCAGTGCCATGGCGATAATGCCTACCACTACAGCCGTAATTCTGCCGGCAAAGACCATCTTGTTGTCATCCATGTTAAGCTTGAAGAACTTGTGCAGCAGGTCATTGGCCACAGCTCCGGATGATGCCACGATAAGACCGCTGACGGTTCCCAGGATGGTAGAAAAGGCGATTGCCGAGATTATCGCAAAAATGCCCAGGCCAAAAGCTCTCGCCAGCAGCGGTGCCGACATGTTGCTGTTGGTGAGGTCAATGACACCATGTGTCATGGCTCCCAGTCCCATATAGAGGGTAAGCAGATAGAACAGGCCAATGGCACCAACGGCGACGATGGTGGATTTTCTGGCATAGGCTGAGGTAGGCACGGTATAGTAACGAATCAGGATATGGGGCAGGGCAGCCGTGCCCAGGAACAGCGCAATCATGAGAGATATGAAATTAATCTGGTCTGAGGTGGAGGCCCCCCGTGCCGGGTCAATCTTGAACTTCAGGCCGGGAATTAATACGTCTTTACCCTCTGTCGGCACCTGATAGTATACTGTTATTCTATCTGTGCCGTCAGTAAGGTTTTGTTGACTCCAACGGATGACCGTACTATCCTTAATCTTGCCGATAAAGTTAAACAGGTTCAGGCCGCCGGTTTCTACTGCCGGTTGCCCCTCAATTTCACTTAAATGCCCGACTTGATAAAACCTGCCGTCTTCTTTGGGGGCACCATTGTATAGATCCGGCCCGTCGGCACGGTGCGTAATTGTCTGTGTTTCCAGTAGTATGTTATTGTCTGCGTCCAGTTGCCAGACGGTTTCAATATCATCCTTGGCGAGTTTAACGAATGTTTTAGCACTGGGTTCTTCCCCAACCTGGAATTCTTTAACCACTTCGTAGGAAGTATCTTTGAGAGCAATAGCATCACTACCGGTATCAGCCAGTTCTAAGGTTATAAATTCATGATAGGTAGAGTCTTTCTGGTCGGGTGATGTTGAAAACCCGCTGCCAAGTAGCAGGAATACTAAAACCAGAGAAAATACTACCAGTAAACCGCCCTTTATGAACTGAACATATGTGGTGGATGCCATGCCTGCCGTGGCGACTATCAGGATGACGACACAACCGACCATGATAACGCCCGCTTCAAAAGGCAGACCGAGCAAAGGGGTTATCAGCGTGCCGGCGCCGACCATCTGTGGTATCAGGTAGAATAGAGAGACAACGAGAGTACTGATTGCCGCGGCTAGTATCACGCCCCGCGATTTAAATTTGGCATCAATCGCGTCGGCAAAGGTATATTTCCCTAACTTTTTCAACGGCTCGGCGACAACGAACAGGGCTACCATCCAGCCTGCCAGATAACCAATGGAGTAGAGGAAACCGTCATAGCCGTATATCGCTACCATGCCGGCTATACCGAGGAAAGAGGCAGCAGACAGATAGTCTCCGGCGAAGGCGATGCCATTTACTCCCCAGTGAATATTGCCGCCGGCGGCAAAGTAGCCGCTCGCAGATTTTGTTTTGCGCGAAAAGAAGTAAGATATGCCGAGTACGGACAGTACAAAGAATACAAATATGATGATGGCTAAGGGTTCGGCCTTATAATTCATTATTTACTCTTCCCCTTACCTGAGCGCTCCGCGTTCTCTCTTTTGCCGCAAATATAGCTGTAAATCAGCGCCTGTATAATCGCCAGGATAATGATGCCGAAGCCATATGTGATAGCGACATTGAGATTACCAACATCCTTCCCCATAAACTGAGGGTTGGTTACGGCGATTATAATGAAGGCGAAATACACGATGGTGTATATAGCAAACATAATAATGCCGAACTTGGTGACAAACTTTTGTATTTTCTCTTCCTGACCGTCAGGGCTTAGTCGATGCTCCATGGCTTCAATTCATCTCCTTATAGTTTCTCCATCATCTAACCAGTGGCATATTTCAATCATACCTGGATTAAGGCTCAGCTATGGTCGCTTACTCTCACATTCGTTTTTTTTAACATAACGGTAAAATAATGATTGGAATGTGATGGCAACTACTCAAGATATCATCTTGTAAAGAATTTTACTACTTTGAAAACCTGCTGCTACCCGTTTTAACACCTGTATTACAATCACAAAACTTACCTGATTATGGGCAGTAATATCCGCAATAAATTAAGCCATAGGCGGATATTACCCGGGTGTTTAACGCAAAAATATTAGCTAGATATGGAATTTTCGGGTATAATAGGGGAAGGTGTGTAGTTTATGAATGTGATTAAAGTACTTGTAGCTGAAGACCATTTAATAACATCTCAGGGCATAAGCCGGCTGCTAAATGACGAAAGCAATATAGAGGTGGTGGGTAACGCTTACGACGGCGAGGAGGCGGTGCGGATGGTTGCTGAGCTGCAGCCCGATGTGGTTATTATGGATATCGCCATGCCCAGGCTTAACGGCCTCCAAGCCACGAAGAAGATTAAGCAGGTCTGCCCTACTACCGCTGTACTGATACTCAGTGCCTATGATGACGATGAGTACGTTTTCGGGCTTTTAGAGCTGGGGGCTGCCGGTTATCTACTGAAGACTACCAGTGGCGAGGGTCTGGTAAACGCAATCAGGGCTGTTCATACCGGTGAGCCTATACTTGACCCTAAAATCACTCTAAAAGTTATAAACCACCTTAGAGACAGCAGAAAAATGCCGCGTGCGTCGGTATCCTATTCTAGCCTGAGTGACCGTGAGCTGGATGTCTTGAAACTGGCCGCCAGGGGTATGAGCAATGGGGACATTGCCCAGGAGTTTCACCTGAGCAGACGTACTATTGAGGGGAACCTGAGAATGGTTTTCAATAAACTTGGAGTCGGGTCCCGCACCGAAGCCGTGATACAGGGCATAGCCAGAGAGTTGTTCACCATAGAAGAGTTGTCTTAGCTCCCCTGAGCTCAAGATAAGGGGATAGGGTTAGCTACATGCCTCTCAGTTCGTTAAGTTCAGAAATGCTGGCACGGATTATTGATGGTTCTCCCATTGCGTCATTTGTAATCAATAGTCGGCACAAGGTTATTCACTGGAATACGGCGATTGAAATACTCTCCGGTATAAAGAAAGAGAAGATTATCGGAACCAACCAGCAATGGCGGGCATTTTACGCCGAAGAGAGGCCAACCCTGGCCGACTTGATAGTAGATGGGGCGTCTGCCGATGAAATTGAAGCCTACTATTCCCGGAAATGCAGAAGGTCTTACCTGATTGACGGTGCTTATGAAGCCGAAGACTATTTCCCGGCTCTCGGTTTGAATGGCAGGTGGCTTCATTTTACGGCAAGCCCTATCAGAGACAGCAGGGGAGTGGTGATAGGAGCGATAGAGACTCTGGAGGACATCACCAACAGCAAGAGCGCGGTAGAGGCATTGCATGAATCGGAGAGAAGCTTTAGAGCCCTCTTTGAAAGCGCTTATGATGCTATATGGGTCGATGATTTAGAAGGTAATATTCAAACAGCCAACAAGGCGTCCGCTGAGCTTACCGGCTATTCTGTAGAAGAACTGTTGGGGAAGAACATAGAGTCATTTATCAGTGATGAAAGCTTGAATCTGGCTCGGGAAACAAGAGTCAAGCTGATAGAAGGTCAGGATATTAATTTTCCTTATGAGCAGAAACTGGTCAGACAGGATGGTTCGGCAGCGATATGCATGGTTACCACCAACCTGATTACCAGAGATGGTGAAGTAAAAGGCTTTCAGAACATTGCCCGGGACGTAACGGAAGATAAGCGCATGCACGAGAACCTGCATTACTACCTGCAGCAGATTACCCGGGCGCAGGAAGAGGAGCGGAGGCGTATCGCCAGGGAGCTTCATGACGATACGACTCAGGTACTGGGCTCCCTTTCCCGTCAGCTGGATAATTTCACCAGGAAGAAGAAAAATCTTGCCCCCGATGATATACTCTTTCTCAAAGACCTGAAATCTCAGGTCAATCGCGGCGCTCAGGATTTGCACCGCTTCATTCAGGCTCTACGCCTATCGGTGCTAGACGATTTGGGTTTAATCCCCGCGTTGAGATCATTGACCCGGAGCCTATACGAATATAACGGTATTGTCGCCAGTTTGAAGATAATCGGGGAAGAGAGGCGTTTCTCATCTGAAGTTGAGCTGCTGCTGTTCCGTATAGTCCAGGAGGCGCTGAACAACATTGCCAGGCACGCCAAGGCTAAAGAGGCCGGGGTGACATTGGAGTTCTCCAAAGACAGGATAAAGGCTATTATCAGTGATAACGGTGGCGGTTTTGAGCTGTCGGGAAGAGTTGATGACCTGCCGCGTAGTGGTAAACTCGGTCTCGCCGGGATACAGGAACGGGCCAGGCTGCTCGGTGGCAAATTTAAGGTTATGTCAGCACCGGGTAAAGGGACTACCTTGCTGGTGGAGGTGCCCAGCTAAATACGCCTCAATTCTTTTATGCGTAGAACCAGTCTCCCGGCCGTAAAATTACTGCGTTTTAGAATAATAAGACTATAATCCCTGTATAACTATAGGAGCCCCGAGGTCACCCGGGGCTCCTATAGTTTTCTATCACGGTTATTCTGTATTCTGGTAAAAAGTGTTTTCAGATTATCTGGCTTACTTAATTATGCGTGTATCGGAATCCTTTCTTGCTGTTCGCTTGGCGTCTGCACCGTGACTAACGGGATGTTATGTTCCCATTCGTATGTAGCTTTCACCGTGACTACGGGGATTCTTTTCTCCCGTTTTTGTACCTTATCAGCAATGCTCCCTATGGCCCACCTTGAAATTCCGCTCCGGCCGTGCGTTGCCATGGCAATCAAATCAACATTAATTTCCTCGGCAGCTTTGACGATTTCCTCCGCACTATCCCTGCTAACTACTGTCTTTACGGAGATTAAGGCCCCTTTACTTTCCAGACACTCGCCGGCCTTCTTGAGGTAGCTGTTTGATTCCGTCATCATTCCTACAAGCTCTCGCTCATTATAGTAAACCGGTGGTACGTCAAAGGGACGGAACGAAGGGATTACATGGAGTAAGGTAATCTCAAACTTCTTCTCCCATAGTGTTTCAGATACCAGGTTCTCAACAAAGGGTATTACTGCTTCGCTTTCCTTGAAACCATCTAACGGAATTAAGATTTTCATTTTATCCTCCTTTTATTTATTGCAGAGTGATGACTAGGACCATGGTTTGCCAGCCGGTACGTTTATTTTGAGTGGGGTTAGAATGACATGTGCCATCAAATACCATGCTGAAAAGGCACAGATTATCAGTTCAACTGCGGCGATTTTGTTAAAAACGGCGGCATTGGGAACCAGGTGCCCAATGTCCAGTAAAATAAAACCTATTAAAAGGGTCAGGAAAACCAGGGCCATGGCACCGTTCTGCTTCATAGCCCCGACAAAGAAAATAGCAGTGAGCAGAGTGAATACGACAAGGAACCAGCCGATATCGGTACCGGTAATATTAAAGAGACCCATTTGTGTGGACAGGAAAATGCCACCTAGGGCAACCCAGAAGGCTCCATAGGTCACGAAAGCTGCTGAGCCAAAACTGTTGCCGGTGCGAAATTCCTGGAACCCGGCGATGAACTGGGCCAAGCCCCCGAAGAAGAAGGCCAACCACATCACCACGCCGACACCTACAATTTCCAGATTATGCAGTTGCAGTAATATTGTAGTAGCTCCGAAGGCAGCCAGACCTACTGCCCCCGGATTACCGAGCTTGGTTTGAGGCTTGTCCAGCATCTTCTGTACTTCACGGAAGAGGTGGTTCCTTTCCTCTTCACCAACAAACCCTAAATCTTGCCCATAAGTTTCAGGTACAGCCATTAGCACACTCCAATTATTATTATTTCCCCTGGTAGGATATGCTCTTTTTCATATGTATTATGGCATTCATCACTCTACTATCAGGATATCAAGTTGTATTTGATCTAGCATCGGCTAGCTAACCTGTTTTTTAGACGACTGTTGAACCCACTTCAGATTGATTACGCCAGGTATAAATACTTGTGAAAAAGGGGGTAACAATACCTGCTAGAATAGGTCTCTGTACCCTGCTGAGGGGGGAAATATTGAAGCCGATTGTCAACTGGGTTATACTCTTGTTAAGAGGTAAGTATGGATAAAATAAGAATAGTAATAGCTGATGATCACGCTGTGGTTAGAGAAGGCACTCGTGCCCTGTTAGAGAGAGAGCCTGATATGGAAGTGGTTGGCGAGGCCAGTGATGGAGAGGAGGCTATAAAGCTGATTGAAGAGATGCAACCTGACGTGGCTATTTTAGATATCTCCCTGCCCGAGCTCAGCGGCATCGAGGTTACCCGGCGGATTAAACCCCGTTTCCCGTCTATAGCCATACTGATTTTTACCGCTTATGATAATGACGAATATGTCTTCGCTCTGCTGGAAGCCGGGGCCGCGGGCTATCTCCTCAAGGATATTCACAGCCGGGAGATAGTGGAATCGGTAAGGTCTGTTCATGACGGAAAATCGGTGTTGCATCCTACCATAGCGCGCAAGGTTATACAGCGTATAGTGCTCGGTTCCCGACAGGCCGATAGCGCGAAAGCAAATACTGAGATAAGTGAGCGGGAGATGGAAGTATTAAAGCTGGCCGCCAGGGGGATGAATAATAGAGATATTGCCGATACGTTAAGCATCAGCATCCGTACCGTCCAGGGTCATATCAACAATATATTCCACAAGCTCAGTGTAGGCTCTCGTACACAGGCTATTTCACAGAGTGTTAAAAGGGGCTTGCTCTCCTTTGAAGATCTGGGCTGAAGTGTCCCGAAGAGGTTCCTATGAGAAAGAGTATAGCCTGGTCCAAACTGAGTTTATCCACCAAAATTCTTTTCACCTTTCTGGGGCTATCCGTGCTATCTATGGGCGTACTCGGGTACGTGTCCATTAATAGTATAAGAGAACTGGGTAACTATGCTCTGGAAACCAGCGCCTCTCTGGGTGAAAGCGCCATTGAAGACAGTGTAGCTCATTTAAACAGGATGGGGGAAGAGATAATCACGCAGAAAGCGCAGGACGTTGCCAAACAGGTGGAAATGTACCTTAAAACCCGTCCCGCAATGACAGCGGAAGACATGAGAAATGATATGGCACTACGTGAAATCGCCGTTCAGCCGGTTGGCACAACCGGATATACTACTCTTATTGACCCGGACAACAATATTATAATCATTCATAAATTTCCGGGACAGGAAAAGGACATAAGCCCCCTGAAGGATAAACTACCTTCCTTCTGGGCAATTATCGAATCGTCGGCAGGGGGCAGGGCCAGTGTCGGTTACTACGACTGGCAGGAAGTGGACGGCTCAATCGGTCAAAAATATGCGAGCGTCATACCAATCAATAATTCCGGAGAAGAAACACTGACTCTCTGGGCGACAACATACATAGAGGAGTTTTCCGCACCAGCCGAAGAGACTAAAAAAGATATTAGCACTGCCATTGCGGAGAGCAGTGATTATATCAATAGTAACGTTTCCGGCCTGCAAAAAGCATTTTTTATTATCTTTATTGTACTGGTTATAGTTGTAACCGGCCTGGCTCTGCTTTTATCACGGACCATAACCAGTCCCATTCTCGCCCTCAAACGGGGTGCCGAGCAAATAGGTAAGGGAAAACTTGATTATAAGCTGGAGATAAAGAGCCAGGATGAGCTGGGTAAATTAGCAAATACATTTAATAAAATGGGGTCGTCCCTCAAGCACTACATGGAAGAGCTGGAAAATACTGCTGCCGAAAATATCGCCAAGGAACGGAAAATCCAGGAAAACCTCAGGTTATATGCGCAGAAGGTCAGCCAGGCGCAGGAAGACGAGCGCAAACGGATTGCGCGAGAGCTACACGATGAAACAGTTCAGTCCCTGGTAGTGGTATCGCGCTATTTGGAAGATTTATCATCGGGTAACTCCGAGCTGTCAGCAGAGGACATAAGGGAAGAGGTACGACGGATACTGGAGGGTGTGCGCCGCTTTAGTCAGGAGCTTCGGCCCTCTATCCTGGACGATCTGGGACTTATTCCGGCAGTAAAATGGCTGGCTTCGGACCTGGCCAAGAACTACGGGATTATGGTGGATTCCGAAATCAAAGGGGAGCAACGGCAGCTGCCGCCGGAAGCCGAGCTGATGCTCTTCCGTATTATCCAGGAAGCATTGGCTAATGTACGCCGGCACTCGCAGGCGACCAGGGCCTCTGTTAGAGTAGACTTCCTCGAGCAGAGTATTAAAATTACTATCCGTGACAATGGTAGAGGCTTTACCATGCCTACCCCGGTAGGAGACTTGGCCCGGATAGATAAACTTGGTCTGGCCGGAATGCATGAACGGGCTCAACTGCTGGGCGGCACCCTCAGTATAGAAAGCGAGATTAATAAGGGTACCTGTTTAACCATAGAAGCACCATTATAGGTATTATCTGGTTTCATAGCGGCTCGTACAGTTACTCAGAATAATCTCCGACGCAGATTTACTCTTCCGTGACTGTTTTCTAATCGGTAAAAGGTTTTCAATAATATATCATTCTGTCCACTGGTATGGTTTCGGGAACACCTCTGCAGTAGCCCACTAGCTCGGTCTGTACTGTCCTCTCTTTCATAAATACCAGATGGAGTAAGGACTGGTGTTCTCTTTATAGTGTTAGCATCCGTTGAGTAAGGTGCGGTAATCGGAAGGGGGGCCGGTAAGGGCGCCGTTTCTGGGGTAGACATGCCAGTAGAATCTGGAGCCGT
>CAYYQY010000007.1:10262-52662 GCA_964473905.1 uncultured Dehalococcoidales bacterium
AGCCGGTCTGGATAGAGCCGTTGGCGGGAGAGGTAAGGATGGGAGCCGGTGGTGCGGACTCGTTAATGAAAGTGCGGTAATCGGAAGGAGGGCCGGTAAGGGCGCCGTTTCTGGGGTAGACATGCCAGTAGAATCTGGAGCCGTCATCGGGGAAGCCGGGGACTTCGTAGGAGAGGACGTTACCGAGCCAGGCATCGAAGAAGGAGCCGTCATTGCTCCAGACGTGGAGGTCGTAGTTATCGGCACCGGCGGCAGCGTTCCAGGAGAAGGTGATAGCGGAGCCGGTCTGGATAGAGCCGTTGGCGGGAGAGGTAAGGATGGGAGCCGGTGGTGCAAACTGCATGGTAAATGTATCACCGGATATACCGTATGTCCAGCTGGAGTCATATGTGGCCGGTGGTGTATGGTCTGGCTCGCATACGGTAACGTGCCAGGAACCGGCGGCGTCTGTACCTTGTACGAAAGTATGCTGGGTTGACAAATTGCCTGAGGCATCAGTAGCTGCATTCTCGGTAGCCCTTTTATTATTGCTACCATCGTAATAGGCCATGCGGTAGCTGTGGCTGGGCAGCAAGCCGGTGCTCAGCATATAGACCGTACACTGGGCAGCGTAGTAAAAATCGTTACATTCGGTGCTGTGGCCGCTATCTTCGTATGAAACACTTGCCGGGAGGGAGTCGCCGACTGCGCCATAAGCGTTCAGCAGTCCCCAACCATAGACGTCATCTCTGCCCGAATCTCCCAGATCGGTGGTTGTGCTGAGCAGGGCGTGTCTTAACTGGGCGGATGTCCAGCCGGGGTTTTTGGCCAGTACAAGGGCGGCTACACCGGAAACGTGGGGAGCAGACATGGACGTACCCTGGAAGAAGTAGTATCCCATGTCGGTGACATTACCGGAAGCGAAGGTCTGCTGTAGAACGCCGTCATTGTAGTTATCGCTGTTCTGGTCAACAAGCGTGTCACCGCCGGGAGCGGCTATATCCAGGTAGGAACCGGTGTTGGAGTAATAGGAGTGGGTCTGGTCATATCTGACGGCTCCCACGGCGATGACATAGTCATCATAAGCCGCCGGATAATTGGGTGTATTCCCATCCTCGTATCCGTTACCAGCCGAAGCAATGATGGTGACCCCGGCATTACGGGCGTAGGCAATAGCATTTTCCATGGTGGTGGAAGCATCGCCACCCAGGCTCAGGTTGATGATATCGGCACCGTTGTCGGCGGCATAGTAGACACCGGCCGACACGCTGGCATCAGAACCCCACCCGGTGCTATCCAGCACCTTGATTGGCATGATAGTGGTATTAAAGGCTATGCCGGCTACGCCCGTATTGTTGTTGGTGCTCTGGGCTATGGTGCCGCAGACGTGTGTACCGTGATGTTTGTCGTCGTTGGGGTGGGCATCGTTGTTAATGAAGTCCCAGCCGTTGATGTCGTCTGTATAGCCGTTGCCGTCATCGTCTATATCGTTACCGGCTATTTCACCGGTGTTAGTCCAGAAAGTGGTATCGGCCAGGTCATCTGCCTGTATATAGACGTCATATGTTTCGTAGGCTACACCGCTATCTACCACAGCCACTGTTATACCGGGGTCGCCCCCGTAGCTCGGCGCCGTGGTATCCAGGTCCCAGGCGGCTTCGAGGTTAATCTGGTCAAAGTGCCACTGGTAAGAATATATCGGGTCGTCCGGCTCCCACAGTGTGTGATAGAGGCGGTTGGGCTCGGCGTACTCCACGATTGACTGCTGTGAGTAGATGTCAATCATCTCGGCTACGGTCTTGCCCCTGGGGATTTTAAGCACCTTGAACCGGCCGTGAGGGCCAGTGTAAATCTCCTCGGTGCCCAGTTTTTGGTTCAGCCCGGCTGCGGCAGTGCGGAAACCTCCGTCTCTGAACTTGACTATTATCTCATCGGGTACATGGTCGTCCGCCGGGCTCGTTGCCGGGGGAATTTCATCAACTAGCAGATAGTCTGAGGCAAGCACTACGCCGTCTGAATTACTGGTCAAACCGTTTACACAAAGCAGGAGTAGTACCAGGGTCAGGCAAATATTCATCAGTCCCAATCTATTCCACATGGCGAGCCCGCGTTTTCATCTCTTTTCCGTAAGATGTGTTTTAATACCACCCTGTAAATATTACCACGTTACCGGCGGTTATGACAGGCTGCAAATGGTGGGGAAAATGTTCACCATTAGTAGTATTTTTGTGGAGCGGGGTTATACTTTAGTAATCGGTGGATTAATATCCATCCTTAAGCCTGTGTATTGCCATCCGGTAAGATAGATGACGGTGGGCGGTGTTTATTGAAAGTGACTACCCGGCGGTGAAGCTATACCGGTTTGAATTTGGGCAGGCTGAATTCCTCGTTTATGTCTTCCCATGTCACTGCCACCGGCATGCCGCACCTGATGTTACTGTGTTCGCACTCGATGATATTGCTTAGCAGGTGGGGCCCTTCCTCCAGCTCAATAACGGCGGTGACGTAGGGAATATCCTGCAGGAAAGCTTCATGCAATGCGGTGTGGAAAACAGTAAAGGTATAAACGCTGCCTTTGCCGCTGGCCGTAATCCATTCCGTATCAGGCGCATGGCAGACCGGGCAGATAATAGACGGCGGCCAGCGTACATGCCCGCAGCTTGCGCACTTTTGGAAAAGCAGCTTGTGCTCTCGGCAGCCTGCCCAGAAGGGTGCAGTATCGGCGTCCGGTTGCGGCAGTGGTTTTTGATACGGTAATGTCATTACGGTCTCCTTAATATAATGCAGGTGTGTGTCTGCAGTATACCGCCGTTATCGCTGCATAGGATTATTTCAGGGTTCCTGTTACCGGTTAGTGCTCCCAGCTGCCGGTCTCCGCAGCGCCCCATGATTTGCATGGCTCCCTCGGTAAGTGGAGTAAGCCCCATGCAGTAAGCCTCGGATAGAAGCCCGCCGGAGGTATTGACTGGCAGTCTGCCCCCGGGTACCGTAGCCCCGTTTTTGAACCAGTCCCGGCCTTCGCCGGGTTTGAAGAAGCCGTAGTCCTGGAGGGTAACCTCTACGGTATAGGTAAAGCAGTCATATATCTGGCAGGCATCGATGTCACTGGTAGTAATACCTGCCATTTTGAACGCTGTCTCTCCGGCTATTCGGGCGCCGGTAAAGCCGTCCAGTAAAGTGGACTGGTTTACGTAACAAGACGGGTTATGCTGACCCAGCCCCATGATGATGGCGGGCGGATGTCTTAAATCTCTGGCGCGCTCGGTAGCGGTAATCACGTAAGCCCTGCCGGCGTCGCTAACCAGGCAGCAGTCGTAGCGCCGGAATGGCTCGGCCACCCAGTTTGACTCATAGTATTCGGCGCTGGTGAGTGTCTGGTTATACATGGCGGCTCGCGGGTTAAGGTTGGCCCACTGTCTCTGGGCAACGGCTATGTACTGCCAGGTTTCCGGGCCGGTATGGTGAGTATGCATGGCGCGTCGGGCAGCCATGGCATAGCCTCCGATAGCCCCGAATTGGCCGAACACGGCGTCATCGGCGCTCATTACGTCGGCGAAGCTGCGGTTACCGCTGAGCGCATTATCGGCATAGGCCACGAGAATATTTTTGCATAGGCCTGTCTCCAGGGCACCGATAGCCAGGTAGAGATGGGAGCGGGCGCAGTTTGCTTCCTGGGCAAGCAGGTTGGGGGATAACCCCAGATGCTGGGCGACGCGGTAGGGGGTCACGTCTGACTCACCGCCCAGTGGCGGGAAGTAACGGTAACATATGAGACCGTCAATATCCGCCTTGCTAAGACCGGCATCGGCTATAGCATTGGCACATGCCTCCACATAAAGGCTCAAAGCGGTACGCCCGGGTACCCGGCCCTGGGGCGTATAGCCTATGCCGGCTATGGAGTATTTGTCCTTAAGCGTACTCATGAACTTTAATAAATTTATATGGGCTTGACGGCCGGGTTTTCGCCTCCAATATTTATACACTCTAAATAGACCAGACAGGGATGTCAAGCTCCCGGGTGTGTGCTGTTTTGGCTGGCGGGCCGATAATGCTATACTAATGTGGAGATAGCGTAAGCTAGCTAATTGGAGGCGAAGTAATGTATATCGCACGGGCAGAAGAAAAAGCGGGCGAATTAAGGGTTGCCGACCAGCCGGAGCGGGTCTCGGCAGAAATAGTATCGCTCGCCAGGGCAACACTAGGTGAACAGGATTACCGGAAAGCCGAGACCCTGGCCGAAAAATTTTACGGGACGGGCGAGGATAAAGCTGCGGCGCGCTGTGAGCTGTTGGAGATGCTGGAGCCGCCGCCGGAAAGGCCGCTATACTATGCCCAGTGGGAAGGGCAGTTTCTACCGAGATGGGCTAGAGACATAGTGCGTATCCTGGGCGATTTTGTTTACCGGTTGGTTAAAGCCGCCATCAATGATAAGGCAGCCGGTAGCAATTTAACCTTTACCTCACTTGAGCAGGCAATAGACGGATTTGAGGCATGCTGGGCCGATGAGATAGAGCTAACCGGTCTGATAAAGAGCTTCAGCAGTGCTCTTTATCAGGATAATTCAGACGCACCTGAGGAAGGCTACACCCCGCACCGCTTCAGCGCTCGTGACGCTGCCTGGCTTACCTATGTAGCTATAGCCCTGGCTGATAGAATAACAATGGTTTCCCCGCTGGCCCTGAGCGTGAGACTTGATGAAGACGGTAAGGATGGCAAATAGCCCGCAGTCATTGCAGTTCGTAACCCGTTTGACTATTCACTGCCGGTAACGTTGCTTACAATCTGGATGGAGTCTGTTCCCTGAAACCGCATGTTGCCAGTGTGACCGTAAAGTGTTACCCGTATATTGCCCGCGGTAAAGCCCTGGCTTATCAGGTGGCTAACCACCAGATTTAAGTCAAAACTGACCATCAGTTCGGGTATACCGTTCTGGTTATGGTCAACTATGGCCGACTGTTTTTCCAGTGCTGGAATATTCTTGAGCAGGCGTATTGAGCTTATATTAATTTCGCGGGGGCTATATGCTGCCGGCAGCTCTATATACGCTTGGACGCTTTCTTCCCTGTTTACGCCGGTAAGTAAAAGTCTATCCGGCTCAATATCCAGCGCTACCGTCAGCACCTGTGGTGCGGATAGCTCTACCCTGTTTTTCTCAAAGCTGCCCGGCAGGCTCTCCGCTTCAAATACGCCGTCGCTATCGGTGTCCAGTTTTAAGCTGGATATCTTGTCCGGCAGGATAGATATCCGGGCGGTGGTAGCGTCTGTTACCGGCACGCCGGTGTACTCCAGGTACTGTTTTGCCTGTTGCCTTGCATCGGGCACCTGTATTTTAATATCCATGCCGCCCGAGTCTGTTCCCTCTAAAACAACCTGGTACTGCTGCGAAATATCGGCATAGGGAATAATTATAGTCTTATACTGTGTTCCTGTCGGCTGGATATAGACCGCTTCGGGGATTTGTATCTCAAGCTGACCCCTATCGTTCATGCCCACGTGGCGTCCCCAGGCGTCATAAACATGGAGTTCCGCGGGGCTGAACAGGCAGAAGAATGCCTGGTCAAACCAGTCTCCGGGTATATCCAGGAAGGCTTTCCAGAACGGCTCCGGATACTCGGGTAAACTGCCGGCCCACTCATCCGGGTTCTGCCATTTATCGCTTTCCCACTCCTGATTACTCCACGGCGGGCCAAAAGGTCCGTGCTGCCAGAATTTCAGGTCAAGTACCGAGATGGAAAATCCGGTGTACTCTCCCCAGTAGCCCCTGAAGTGCAGCCACCCCAGTTCCTCGTCGGCGGCCGGGGCCGGCTCGGTTTCGGGCAGCATGATAACCTCCAGCTCCTGGGGGTTGATAATATGCCAGTTGGTAATTCCCGTTTTATCAAAGTCTAGCCCTGACCAGGAGTTGCCGGGTGTAAAATAGTTGGCATGTGAGCCCAGGGCGACATAGACCACGGGGTGATTATCGTTTACCAGTTCTTGTGCTTGCATATCTGTCCATGACATCTGCTGGCCGGTCTGGTGCTGCGAGTAGGCCGCGAAGAGAGGCAGTTCTTCGTTTTCAATTATCTCCCTGGAGGTTAGGGGTGGAAAACAGAGCTGGACGAGCTCCCAGTCACCCTCGTGAAGATTACGCCAGTCGTTCAGGAAGTAGAATATCCAGTACTGTAACACGGTATAGCCGTTACCTTCCCTTTCTTTAACGCGGGCATAGACGGTAGGCCGGTAGCTGCCTTTCACACTATCATAGTTGAGCCTGTACTCGTCGGGAGAGCTGGTCGTTGGCCCCAGACCCAGCAGGTCAAGATAGTAGCTGCTCTGTGACCATTGTGACAGGGTAAGGGTTGTCGCCTTTTCTGAGAAGGACGGGTCTTCTATGGCGAGCAGCGAGGCGGCATCCAGCATAATCTCTATGGGCTCGGGTTCGTAGTATTCTACCGCATCGGTATCCCGGCAGAGATATAACGCCGGGCAGAATTTCTCGGCCAGTTTAGCTGCGTGTTCGGCGCTTATCGCCGTTACCGGTGCCGGCGTTTCCGGGGGTGTTGTGTTGCCGGGGCAGCCGCAGCCGGCCAGTACTAAAAATAGTGTGCATAGCAGGCAAGATATATTTTTCATATCACTCACGGGCTTAACCGGCTTTCAAGGCCTGAAACCGGATAATGTATTGCTATTTAATTGTACTACCGTGAAGCCGGATGTCAATATAGCTATGGAGCCGTTAGAGAACCGGATAGCTGTAATGTGATACTTCGCTTAAGGCTGTACATGAAGTTTTCACCGGTTTTAAAAATGTCGCCACGAAGCATCTTTGGTGCCTGTTCGTAATGAGCAACAAGTTATCCAATAATAATCCAATCCATATTATTGACAAAAGGCGATAATTGGGATTAGATTATACCAGTAGGCAATAATAATGTGGTAATTAAGAACTGGTAGTCCATTATATTCTCTCTTCATAGAGGGACTGGATACTCTGTCATTCTGGAGGTACGGTATGAAGTGTGTTGATAAAGCTTCTGACAGTGTCAGGCGAGAGTTACCAGGTCATGACAGTGTAGAGCCGCCCACATTGGAAGAAAGTAGTGAGCTACAAAGATATCTGGATATTGCCGGTGTTATCTTTGTGTTAATAAATGCTGCCGGGAATATTACTTTAATAAATAAAAAAGGCGGTGAGGTACTGGGATATCGGGAGAGTGAAATTCTGGGTAAAAACTGGTTTGACATAGCCGTACCGAAACGGCTCAGAGACGGGGCGAGACGAAACTATCAGAAGGTGCTCGCAGGCAATTGGCAGTCGGCTACACCTTTTGAGGCTCCTCTTTTAACCGGGGGTGGCCAGGAGAGGCCTGTCGCCTGGAACCTGGCCTTATTAACGGATGAAACGGGCCGTATTAGCGGGACTTTAAGCTCCGGAGAAGATATGACCCGGCTCAGGCAGGCCGAACAGAAGTGCCGGTTAGTATCGCTGCTTTCTGAGCTGGACCCGGCGCCGGCGGCCTGTTTTGATAAACAGGCAAAAGTGCTTTTAGCCAATACCGCTGCCAGAGAAATGCTGGCTATGGAGCCTGTGCCAGGAGCATCTATCCTGTCTCTCCTGCCCGGTATTCGGCAGTCCGAGCTCGCTGCATGCGTAAGTAGCGGCAGAAGGGGCACACGGACGGTGCAAATTGGCGGCAGGATGTTTCACTTCGTATTTCGCGGTGTACCTGAACTGGGGGTGGGGCATATACACGGCACCGATATTACCGAACTCCAGCAGATAAAGGAAAAGATGATGGAGTATGGCGAGCTGAACAGGTTAAAAAGTAACCTCCTCTCCACGGCCACGCACGAGCTGAAAACACCCCTCGCCACCATCAAGGGTTATACGACCATGCTCCTGGATTACGGAGCCAGGCTCGGGCACGAGGAGGAAAGAGAGTGTTTGGACTCCATAAATAAGGCGGCAGACAGGCTTGGCGATTTCGTGGGTAATATTCTCAAAAATTCGCGTCTGGAGTCAGGACTGCTCAGGCTGGAAAAAACCCCGGTCGCCATCTGTGACCTGGTTCTGGAGATAGTTGACGAGGGGCGGGTGAGGTTTCCCGGCCACCGGCTGGTAATAAAGCTGCCTGATAGGCTACCCCGGGTAAAAATTGATGCCAGCCGTATTCGGGAGGTTCTGGATAACCTTATAGATAATGCGGCTAAATACTCTGAGGCGGGCACGGAGATTACGGTGAAGGTTGGGCTGGCTGGTTCTGAAGTGGTAATCGGCGTAGCCGACCAGGGGACAGGTATTCCGGCCGCAGAGCTGGAAAAGGTATTTGACCGTATGTACCGAATTGAACGGCGGCTGGCTCTAAGGGAGAGCGGTATCGGGCTGGGGCTCGCCATCTGTAAGTGGTACGTAGAGGCACATGGGGGCCGTATCTGGATGGAAAGTGAACCGGGCAAGGGGGCTACCTGCTGGTTTACCTTGCCGCTGTAGGGCAAACCAGGCAACAGCTTTCTCCCGGAGCGGAAGGGGTGATGACATAGTATTTACCCGGCAACCCTGCATTTTAATCGTGGACGATAATGTGCATATGCTGCGCATGATGAAGCAGATACTGGAGCTGGAGAAATACCGCGCGCTTACGGCCAGCACTGCGGAAGTGGCTCTGGATATATTTGCCGAGGGTCAGCCTGACCTGGTACTGCTGGATATCATAATGCCCGGTATGGATGGCTATGCTCTCTGCCAGTGCATTCGCGATTTTTCACGGGTACCTATAATAATGGTTACTGCAAGGGGGAAAGAGGAAGAAAAGGTTACCGGTCTGGGTGCCGGTGCCGATGATTATATAACCAAGCCTTTTTCGGTAAAAGAACTGGCGGCGCGGGTCAAGGCGCTGCTGCGGCGGACCGTGCTCTGGGAAGAACGCCCGGTGCCTCTATTCTGTTACTCGGACCTGGCAGTGGACTTCGCGCGGCGCCAGGTCACGCTCGCTGGCGAAGAGGTAATCCTGACGGCTACCGAGTACCGGCTGCTTGCCTATCTGAGCCTTAATGCCGGTGTCACCCTGACCGCAGACCAGATACTGGCGGAGGTCTGGGGTCGGGAGTATATCGGCGAGTACCATCTGCTGCAGGTAAATATAGCCCGGCTCAGACGTAAGCTGCGTGATACCACGGCGAATCCAAGGTATATATTCACCAGGTCCGGTATTGGCTACATGATGCTAAATAAGGCATGACGCGGCGCCTTTTTATAAATCGTCTTTATGTATTAACGTAGCTGGTAGGACCAGTATTCCGGTCACCAGGCATATCTCGGTACCTGTTGCAGTTGCCCGGTGCTGCTGATGCCGTGGGCAAACACCGCATCCTGGGGAGCACATCTCAGTATTTTCTCCCTGACCACGCTATATTGTCCCTGGCAGCAGGGTATCTGTTCTCCCTGACAATCAAATACCATAACCATATCTTTTATTGACCTGATAATTGTCTTGATCATTTTTCTTCATCTCCTTCCCGCTAGCTGTCACTATCAATATTAAAACCCGGTGATTAATGCCATATAAACGTGGTATTAAAATCCTGTAAAAATATTACTGCAGTTCAGTTTAGCGGGGCGTATATTCGTCCGGGAGCTGTCAGCTAAGCAAAGTGCAAAGGCTGATTATCAGCAGTCATGTGGTTTTGTGGTATACTCTAAATTTGTAAAAGGCTTATCTTATCGGTAATATTTAAGTGCCATAGTCAGCGTCTTTTAATACGGAGTTAACGCGACTAAAGCGACGGAGGGGAAATGAGCAAACTGGTAGACAGGTTAAAGCAAGCTGCCCAGACTTCACCTCAGCCCATGGGTTTCAGAATGGCCAAAAAGGAATATAAGCAGCCCAGGATGGTGCTGGTAGCCAGCCTTTCCGTGGCTAATATTAAAAACCTGGCTGATACGGTAGCCGGTGCCGATGGTGGGCTGTTTACCGTTGCGCCGGAGGCGCTATCCGGCACCCTGGAAGGGACACTCAAGACTGGCCCGGATGTAGCCTGGGGTGCCAGGCTGGAAAGCGGCAGCCGGGCAGAGATTGAGCAGGTAGTGAAGACGGCGTGTGATTTTATAGTTTTTCCTGCGGATAAGACCTCACTTGCCGTTATGCAGCATAATGAGTTGGGGAAAGTGCTCGAAGTGGAAGATACTGCCGGAGATAGTGTATTGCTCGCCATAAAGGATTTGCCGGTAGATGCGTTGCTCCTGACTATGGAAAAAGACGTGGACTATTATCTAAGTTACCGTCACCTGATACAGGTGCAGCGTTTCGCCGGTCTATCTGCAAAACCGTTACTGATACCGGTGCCGGTAGACGTGACGGCAGATGAGCTTCAGGCTTTGTGGGAGGCCGGAGTGGATGGCGTGCTGGTGGGTGCGGGGTCCGGCGAGCCTGAAGGCAGGGTAGGTGAATTACGTAAGCTAATCGATGGACTGACCCTCCCCTCGACCAGGAAGCGGAGTAAGCGGGAACCGCTGCTGCCCTTTTTAAGTCAGGGTAGAATCTCGGCGGCCGAAGAAGAAGAAGAGGAATAATCCACTGTCAGACGGTGGTGAGGTTAGTCTACCCGGCTAAGAGGGTCTTTATCAGGGATAGCTCGTCTCTCACGAGCCTGGGCATGAGGAAATTACGCCTGACAATTTCTCTACCTTCCTCTCCCAGACTGGCTGCTACAGCCGGATTCTGCAACAGGTAAACGATTTTTTCGGCACATTCCTCTACACTGTTTACCAGGTAGTTACTGAGATTGCCGGTCATCTGAAGCGGAATGCCGCCTGCATTACCGGCAATCACCGGTGTCTCTTTCCACAATGCCTCGGCTACTACCAGGCCAAAGCCTTCGCGGATGGACTTCTGGACAATCAGGTCGGAAGCCCTTTGAAAAGCATTGACTTCCATATTGCCGACACCGGTAAGATTTGAGAAAACGTACATATCGTCGTCCTTGAGCGCCTCTGCGCTTATGGCGGCATGCATATCCCATGATTCGGGGTCATCGGTGGCGAAACTGCCTATCATGGCTAGCTGCAGCCCGGGTATTTTTTCTTTGGCCAATCGGTAGGCAGCTATAGTGCCGAAGGGGTCTTTCCAGAGGTCAAACCGGGATACCTGTGTAATCAGCGGGCGGTTGGTATCAAAACCCAGATTCCTCACCAGTTCACGGCATACGTTTCTATCGATGTACATATTCTTAGAGCTCAAAGGGCAGATAGCCGGTGCCATAATACCTATTCGGTCAATATTAAACCTTTTCGGGATAAACTCCCTGGTGGTGAAAACGGCGGCATCGTACTGCTCAATATAGGGGCATAAAAAATTCCAGACTACCTCGTCGGGCTCTGAGCTGTCCACATGGCAGCGCCATATCCACTTGGCTTTACTTTCGGGCAAATAGTGACGCAGTGCGGCCGGCTGCGGGTCATTAACTATAAAGACATCGTAGTTCAGGTCCAGCTCGCTGGCGTTAGCCTGGTTATTATTCTGATAAACCCGCTTCAGACTGTCGCTTGATATTTCCTTAAAAGGTGCGCCCTGCAGCGCATTGTGTAAACCTTTGGTAATGGTAAAGAAACTGCGGTCACCCCGTATTACCTGCCAGTCCGCCTTGATGCCCAGGGCACGGAGCAGCGGGATATAGGAGACCAGCAGTTCGGCGACACCGCCGCCAAAAGGGGTGGAGTTAATATGACAGAGGCGAAGGCCTTTCAGTTCTTCGCCGAGACTCGCCACTTCGTCAATAAGCTCGCGGGCTTGTATCAGGCGGTATTTATCAATATCGGTTATGCCCAGGGAGATTTTTTGTAGCATGCTAACTACCCTTTATATGCCGATAGTTGCCACGATTTCCCTTCAGTGGTGATTGCCGGAGCGATTACCATCTCTGCCTGGTGCATCTCCTGAACGGTGAGTGCTCCGCAGACGCCCATGGCCGTACGCAGCGCGCCGACCAGGTTCTGGCTGCCGTCGGTTACCGAAGTCGGGCCGAAGAGGATTTGCTCCAGAGAACCGGTGGTACCGACCTTTATCCTGGTGCCCCGGGGCAAAGCGGGGTGGGGGTGTGACATACCCCAGTGGTAACCTCTACCCGGTGCCTCACTGGCCTGGGCAAAGACAGAGCCGACCATTACCCCGTCAGCGCCGGCAGCAAAGGCTTTGCAGATATCTCCGCCGTTATGAAAACCACCATCGGTGATAATTGGCACATATCTGCCTGATTCCTGCTGGTACTGGTCTCTGGCGGCGGCGCAGTCTATAGTGGCCGTTATTTGCGGTACTCCGACGCCCAGGACTTGCCTGGTGGTGCAGGCAGCGCCTGGTCCTACACCAATCAGAACGGCGGAAATTCCGGTCCTCATGATTTCCAGACAAGAGCTATAACTAACACAGTTGCCAATAACGATGGGCACAGACACCATCTCAAGGAGTTCGCTGAATATGAGCCCCCGGTAGCTCTTGGATACGTGCCTTGCCGTAGTTACCGTGGACTGGACGATAAGGATATCAACCCCCGCTTCGTGAGCGAGTGGCGCCAGCCGCTTGGTATTGGCCGGAGCTATGGAAACAGCACAGGTGACCCCCGATTTCTTAATGGCCTGTATCCGTTCGCCTATGAGGTGTTCCTTAATCGGTTGTGAATATACTTTTTGCAGGAGCGGGGTTACTTCGGTATCTGATGCCCCCGTAATCTCGGCGAGTACCTCGTCCGGATTATCGTACCGCGTTTGCACCCCTTCCAGGTTAAGAACACTGAGCCCTCCCATCTTGCCCAGGAGACCGGCAAAGCCGACATCGGTTACCCCATCCATCGCGGCACCGATAATAGGGATGGGAATGGTGAAGTTATCTATCTGGATTTCAATGTTTGTCTGCTCCGGATTCGCCGTTACATCGCCGGGTACTATTGCTACCTCGTCAAATCCGTAGGAACGCCGTAGTTGCTTATACCGAGGAGTGACCATCGTACTGTCCTTATTCTATAGTTTCTTAACAAAGAACTATAGCAAACGGGCTGCACAAAGTCAAGAAACACGGGCTTTCGGTCTGTAAGAGAGCGCTATGGACGGGGTTATGCCGTATAAGCTATAATAATCTCGTTGGAGATGCATAAGCTATGCCCAGCCTTTATGTTGTAGCTACGCCCATCGGTAATCTGGAGGATATTAGCCTGCGTGCTCTACGCACATTACGCGAAGTAAGACTGATTGCCGCGGAAGATACACGCCAGACAAGAAGGTTGCTCAGCACTTATGATATTAAGACACCGATGACCAGCTATCATGAGCACAATAAGTTCAGTAAGCTGGATTATATACTGCATTATCTGGAGGGAGATGATGTAGCCCTGGTTAGTGATGCTGGTATGCCGGGTATATCCGACCCTGGCTATGAGCTGATAGTCAGGGTCAGCCAGAAGGGTGTTCCTGTAGTTGTAATTCCGGGACCATCGGCTATCATAACGGCGCTGGTTGTCTCCGGACTGCCCATGGATAAGTTTGTCTATCTCGGCTATTTACCTCACAAGGCCAAAGAGAGGCAACGTGTGCTTGGAACTGTTGCCGGTGAACAAGGCACTATTATTGTCTTGGAGTCACCGCACCGTGTTCTCGCGGCGTTAGATAATATTCAAACAGTTCTGGGAGACAGGGCGATTGCCGTGTGTCGTGAGCTTACCAAGATTCACGAGGAGGTATTCCGGGGCAGGGTAAGCGAGGCGCTGGCGCACTTCAGCGAGCCGAGGGGCGAGTTTACGCTGGTAATTGAGGGCAAGCGAGAGAAAGAGAAGGCGCAGCTCACCTGTGAGGTTGAGAAAGAGTTGCACGAGCTTTATCATTCGGGAAAAACAGCCAGAGAAGCGGTGGTACAGGTAGCACGGGAAACAGGTTTATCCAGGAAGGAGCTGTACCGCGCTTGGCTTTCTGTTATAGAGTGCTAATTTAATATCGGGGGTTATCTATGCGTTATGGTTGCTTGGCAGCTGGTGATGTAAAGTGTGGCGAGTGTGGTAAAATTATCAGACACCCGGAGCGCTATTTTGTTACGGATGAGGAGGAAATTACCGAGCCGACTCAGAAGAAGCTGAAGCGCTATTGTGTTGAGTGTGCCATACTGAAAGGTTACGCTCACTACCGGAGTGAGAAAGGTAAAAGCATACTGACATTTCTCCCTTAACGGGTGCCGGGTTAGCCGTCAGTTGGATGACATACTTATGAGTGAGCGTATTTTTATAGGTGTGGCTTGGCCTTATGCCGATGGACCACTGCATTTAGGTCATATTGCCGGGGCGTATTTGCCGCCCGATATATTTGCCCGCTATCACCGGGCCAAGGGTAACGAGGTATTGATGGTATCAGGCTCAGACCAGCACGGTACCCCGATAACTCTCAAGGCGGAGCGGGAGGGGAAAAGCCCGGCAGAGATAGCCGAGCACTATCATAAAGGGTTTCTGGAGTGCTGGCAGAAGCTCGGTATATCCTTTGATTTATTTACGAGCACCGGTACGGCTAATCATGCCGAGGTATCCTGTGACATCTTTCTGAAACTCCTGGACAAGGGGTATATCTATAAGGCAAGCGTTTCGCAGCCGTATTGCCCAAACTGTAAACGATATCTACCCGACCGCTATGTTGAGGGCGACTGCCCCTACTGTAATTCAACCGGAGCCCGGGGCGACCAGTGTGACGACTGCGGTAAACCGCTTAACCCTGCCGAGCTATTAAACCCGCGTTGCGGCGTCTGCGGTAATACTCCCCAGTTTCAAGACTCCGAGCATTTCTTCTTAAAACTGAGTGCCTTTGAGGGACAGCTCCTTGACTGGGTGAGACAGCAGACACACTGGCGGCCGAACGTGCTTAACTTTACGCTGCGTTACCTGGAAGGGGGGCTCAAGGACAGGGCAATTACCCGTGATATTGAGTGGGGTATCCCGGTGCCGGTGGATGGCTTTGGTCATAAGTGTCTCTATGTCTGGTTTGAAGCGGTTATCGGTTATCTGTCAGCGACAAAAGAATGGGCCAGTTTGGACGGCGATGCGGAGAAATGGCGGCGTTTCTGGCAGGAGGATGCCCGGAGCTATTATTTCGTCGGTAAAGATAATATTCCGTTTCATACTATCATCTGGCCGGCTATGCTCATGGGTTATGGCGGGCTGAATATTCCCTACGATATACCGGCCAATGAGTTCCTGACCATAGAGGGTAAAAAACTATCGACCAGCCGCGGCTGGGCAGTCTGGCTGCCGGACTATCTCTCGCGCTATGACCCGGACCCGTTGCGGTACTTGCTGTCCGTTAACATGCCGGAGACAGGAGATGCTGATTTTTCGTGGCATGAGTTTATCCGTCGTAATAACGATGAGCTGGTGGCTACCTACGGGAATCTGGTGCACCGGGTGCTAACTTTTACCTTCCGTCACTTTGACGGCAGTATCCCCAGTCCTTCTATTCTGGATGGGCGCAGTGAAGGTTTAATAAGGTCAGCAGTGGAGATGGTGGATACAGTGGGCACCTTGCTTGGTAGCTGTCATTTTAAAGAAGCTATAAAGGCAGCCATGTCCCTGGCGCACGATACTAACCGCTATCTTGAAGAAAAATCACCCTGGAAAATAATTAAGCAGGACCGTGGGGCTGCCGGCACTGCCCTATACGTCGCTATTGCCGTCCTGTGCTGTCTCAAAACCGTTCTGTATCCTTTCTTACCGTTCAGCTCACAGAGGCTGCACGAGTTTCTCGGTTACGCAGGCAATGTTGAAGATGGTGGCTGGCAGTTCAGTTTGCCGCAAGCCGGACAGAAACTACTGCCTCCGGAGCCACTATTTACCAAGTTCGATGAAGGACTAGCCGAGGCGGAGGCTAGCCGTTTGGGACAATAGCCGTGTTGATAGATTCACATGCTCATCTGGATGCACCGGAGTTTGACAGCGATAGGGAGCAGGTGCTGCTTCGGGCACGTGAACAGGGAGTCAACGCCATAGTCAGTATAGCCGTGGACTTGCAATCAAGCCGGGCGTCACTGCTTATAGCCCAGAGTTATACTAACGTGTTTACCGCGGTAGGCTTTCATCCCAACCGGGCTTCGGAACTGAAGGCGGGTGACCTGGATCTGCTGGGTGAGCTTACGGCAAATCCCAAAGTGGTGGCTATTGGTGAGATAGGCCTGGACTATTACCGAAAATCTACTCCCCATGAGCGTCAGCTACAGGCCCTGGAACAACAGCTGGATTTAGCACGTGAGGTGAATTTGCCGGTAATTATACACTGCCGCGATGCTCACAAAGATTTATTTGACGTGCTGACGCGGTGGGCGGGCTCTCTATCCGGTACAGCTAAAGATAGCAAGCTCAAAGGCGTCATTCACTGCTTCAGCGGCAACCTGGCATTAGCCTGGCGTTATATTGAGCTGGGTTTTGTGATATCATTACCTGGGTCGCTAACCTATCCCCGGGCGGGTGACAAGGTAAGAGTAGCTCGGGAGCTGCCTCTGGATAAGTTGCTGGTGGAAACCGACTCGCCATTCCTGGCACCGCAGCTATACCGGGGTAAACGTAATGAGCCGTCCTACCTGCCACTGGTTGTTGACAAGATAGCTCAGCTAAGGGAGGTTTCAGCGGCAGCGGTGGGGCAGACCACGGCTGAAAATACTATAAATCTATTCAATCTGGCTGTCATTTAGAAGGGGGGGACTCTTGCCGCTTGGTGCGATGTACTCATCCGTAGAGGCAGATTTAATCAAGGTGGAAAATCTGCTGAAAACCGCTGGTGAGGTTGATTCTCAGCACGTAGCGAAGTTATTAAGCTACAGCCTGAAAGGTGTGGGTAAGAGAATACGACCGGCGCTAACTCTCCTTTGTGGCCAGTTGTATAAATATAATCTTGACTCCCTGCTACCGATGGCGGCTTCCGTTGAGCTCATGCATACCGCTACTCTGGTACATGATGATGCCATTGACAACTCCATGGTACGGCGGGGTCGCTCTACGGTTAATAGTATCTGGGGTGAAGAAAAAGCCATTCTGTTGGGAGATTACCTCTTCGCCAAGGCGGGTGATCTCTGCACCGATACCGGAAACCTGGGTGTGGTCAAGCTTTTTACCCAGACGCTGGAGACTATTTCGGCCGGTGAGATAGACCAGTCTTTTGGTGCCTTTAATCTGGACCAGACATATGATGACTATATACGGCGGATATCAGGCAAGACGGCTTCTCTGTTTGCCCTGGCTACTGAATCCGGGGCTATATTAAGTAAGTCCCCCCCGGAGGCGGTTACGTCGCTCAGGGACTATGGCTTTAACATGGGTATAGCCTTCCAGATTATAGACGATATACTGGACTATATCAGTACCGAGGAGGAAATGGGGAAACCGATAGGCTCGGACCTGGTTCAGGGTACCCTTACGCTGCCGGCGATGCTTCTACTACAGAAATACCCTGACGATAATCCGGTAAAGAGACTATTTCAGAATAAAGATGAAGCAGACAGGCCACGAGATGTGGCACGGGCTATAGCGATGGTGCGTAACTCGGAGATAGTGCAGGAATGCTATCAGGTAGCTTCGGATTACTCTTCCCGGGCTTGCTCGGGACTCAATATATTACCGGATATTCCCACGCGAAAAGCCCTGATAGAACTGGCCATGTATGTAATCAGGCGCCGAAAATAACCGGTCGTAACTCCGGCTACTGTGTGTTGCTTACCCCTCTATTGAGAAGCTGTTATCCTCATAGGTCTCTTTTTTCCAGGTAGGCAGGTCCTGTTTAAACTGGTTGATAGCGTATTCGCAGGCAGTAAAGCTTGCTTCGCGGTGGGCTGCGGATATGGCAACGGCCAGGTTAATATCCCCAACCTTAAGTTTTCCTGTCCGGTGTATTATGGACATACCGTTTATCTGCCATTTCCGGGTAGCTTCTTCTGCTATCTGGCGGAGCTTCGTTTCGGCCGTGCCGTTCGTGTCTTTATACTCTACGGAGACAACCTTTTTGCCTTTGGAATAATCTCGAATCAGGCCGATATAAGCTGCTATACAGCCGCTGCTATCGCTCTTAACGCTGTTGATGACGATTTCGGGTGAAATGGGTTTATCCGTAATTTGAATCATTCTGGAGCGTCCTTAACCAGCCAAAGTTCATGCTGCCGGTACCGGTAGCGGTTCGTTCAGCACCGCTTCCAGTTCGTCACTTTCCAGGGTCTCCTTGGCAATGAGTTTTTCGGCAATATGGGTCAGCCTGGCCTTGTTTTCATTAAGTATGTTCTTCGCCACTGTGTGGGCGCGGTTGATGATATTATGCACCTCGTCGTCAATCTGCTTGGCGATTTTTTCACTGTAGTCTCTCTGCTCCGATATCTCTCGGCCCAAGAATACCATTTCCTCTTTATGACCGAAGGTCCTGGGTCCTAAAGCCTCACTCATGCCGTAATCGGTTACCATCTTACGTGCCAGTTTGGTAGACTGCTCTATATCGCTCTGGGCGCCGGTGGATACTTCGTGAAAAATTAGCTCCTCGGCGGTATGACCGGCGAGCAATGTAGCCAGCATGTCGTTGAACTGGGAGTAGGTTAAAAGGTAACGGTCTTCCGTCGGCAGTAACCGCGTGTAACCGCCCATCATACCGCGGGCGACGATGGATATTTTATGCACCGGGTCGGCATTGGGCAGCATCTTGGCTACCAAGGCATGACCTGCCTCGTGATAGGCGGTAATCTCCTTTTCCTTGACGTTTATCTTGCGGCTCTTCATCTCCGGGCCGGCGATTACACGGTCAATAGACTCCTCCAGTTCCTGCATCTCAATGGCTTTCTTGTCCCGTCTGGCGGCTAAAATGGCTGCTTCATTTATCAGGTTGGCGAGGTCAGCACCGCTAAAGCCGGCTGTCTGCTTGGCTAAAATCTCCAGGTCAACGGAGTTATCCAGCGGTTTGCCGTTACTGTGGACGGTAAGAATTGCCTTCCGCCCGACAATATCCGGCCTGTCCAGAACTACTCTCCGGTCAAAACGGCCCGGGCGCAGCAGTGCCGGGTCAAGAATATCGGGACGATTGGTAGCTGCCAGCACAATAACGCCGGTGTTTGTATCAAAGCCGTCCATCTCGGTGAGGATCTGGTTCAGGGTTTGCTCTCTCTCGTCGTGGCTGCCGCCGAGCCCCGTGCCCCGGTGACGCCCCACAGCGTCTATCTCGTCAATGAAAATAATACACGGGCTATTACGCTTGGCCTGGTCAAAGAGGTCACGCACCCTGGAGGCGCCGACGCCGACGAACATCTCAACAAATTCACTACCGCTGATGGAGAAGAAGGGCACGTTGGCTTCACCGGCTACCGCCTTGGCCATTAGTGTCTTGCCCGTGCCCGGCGGTCCTATAAGCAGGACTCCCCTCGGGATGCGAGCACCCAGGCTTTGAAACTTCTCACGGGACTTAAGGAAATCTACCACCTCGTGCAGCTCCTGTTTGGCTTCGTCCACTCCGGCAACATCGTCAAAGGTTACCGTTGGCGTATTGGCCTGTAATACCCGTGCCCGGCTGCGGCCGAAACTGAGAGCCTGGCTGTTGGCCCCGCGAGCTGAGCGCAGTAGAAAGAACAGCAGGGCACCGAAAAGAATTAGCGGCAGAAAATTGAGTAATACCCCGCCCCAGTTAATGCCGCCCGCATTTTTAACTTCAACGATTACTCCCTCAAGTTTAAGCCCGGTTATATCATAGATACTGGCATTGGGTTCCTTAAAGGTTTCATATTCTTTGCCTTCCTTGGTGGTAAGAAGCAGAGTGTCTCCGTCAACCTCAATCTTCTCTATCGAATTCTGCTGTGACATGGTTACCGCTTCACTCAAGGGGACTTCAACCTTCTCCTGAGCTGAAGGGAAGAATTGAGAGAATATCGCTATAACTGCTATCAATATAGCAATATAAATAAGACTGCTAAGTTTCCAGTTTGATTTCATCCATTGCCTCATAATATAAATAGCCTCAACTAAAGTACATTATACCAGAAAGATGAGCAAATAAGAAAAGCTGAAAAACTGGGTCTCAGATACCGTGGTAAGTTGCCTGCAGCAGTAAGGCGTCCTCCTCCAGGTTGGGGCTTTCGCAGATGACGATACCCCTGGTGTCGTAGTCTTTCAGCGCTTTAAGCAGTTCGGTGTAGTTGAAGTCTGAATCTAATAAGGTCAGGTGCCGGATTTCTCCCTTGCCGCCGTACTCAATGCCCGATACATGTATATGCATATCTTCCAGTGCCGTCCTGCCCAGCCGGGACTTAATTTGCTCAAGTATGGAGGCAAACTCGGCGTAGGAGTTATACGCGCCGGTGCGGGCATGCCAGTGAGAGAAATCTATACACGGGGCAACTCTTTCCAGTTCGGTGCTGAGGCTCAGTATTTCCTCTATCGTGCCGAACTGGCTGGGCTTACCCATGACTTCGGGTCTGACCCATACCCGGTTGTCTTCCTCTCCCAGTTGGTTTATTACCTCGGCCAGGTATTTCTTTACGGCAGCGTAGGTCTTTTCCGGGCTGTCGCCCATATAGAAGGCGGGGTGGAAGGTGATGGTTTGGGCGCTGCACAGGGACGCGACGCGGACGGTCTGGAGCAGTCTGCCCTGGCTGGCCACTATTTTTTCCGGCTCTCGGGCGTTGAGATTGATAAAGTAGGGGGCATGGGCGGATAAGATAACGCCTTGTTGAGAAGCTGCTTCGGCCACCTTACGGGCGGTCTGGGCGCTCATTCTGACGCCCTGGACAAATTCCATTTCCATGCAGCCCAGACCAAGCTCGGCGATACGCTCAATGCCGCCTATAGTAGATGCTGACCTGGCGCTATGAGGAGTACCCCCGGTGCCAAAAACCAGACCGGCCAGTTTCATGCGTGTACTATATCACGGTTATATTGTTTATTGCCAGTAACAAATGGTCAGCAGGATGCCATTTTATGGTATAATTACTGGTTGTAAAGGTGATTACGGGGGTATTTTTGGAAGCTATAGATTTAGCACGCCGGGTGGTAGAGATAGCCAGCGATAAGCAGGCAGGCGGTATTGTGCTGCTTGATACGCGTGCCGTGAGCGGGTTTAGCGATTATTTTGTGATTTGCACCGGTGATACGGCACGGCAGATCGAAGCCATCCAGGGAGAAATTGAATATCAACTGAAGCAGCAGGGCGTGCTACGTCACCACTCCGAAGGTACCATAGATTCGGGGTGGCTGCTTATAGACTATGGCGACGTTATCGTGCATATCTTTGCCCCGCTGGAAAGGGAATACTACCAGTTAGACAGCCTGTGGAGCCAGGCGAGCACGCTACTCAATATCCAGTAGCCGGACGGGTTTACCTCTGGCTAGTAGTCAAAAATATCGCTGCCCGAGAAGAACAGCCGTATTTCCTCAATTGCCGTCTCACTGGAATCCGAACTGTGTACTGTGTTGTGTTCAATGTCCAGCCCCAAGTCGCCCCTTATTGTCCCCGGCTCAGACTTGGACGGGTCGGTAGCGCCCATGGCTTCTCTGATTCTGTCTATAGCCTGCTCACCCTCAAAAACGGCTGCCAGTATCGGCGTCGAGCTGATATAGTCCACCAGGCTGTTGAAGAAGGGTTTGTCAGCGTGGACGGCGTAATGCCGCCTGGCCAGGGCTTTATCCATGTGCAGCATTCGGGCGGCGACCAGCTTGAAACCCAGCCCTTCCAGACGGCTGAGGATAGTTCCGGCGAGCCCCCTCTGCATGGCATCGGGTTTTACAAGGACTAAAGACTTTTCCATTTAATGTTACTCCTGTAATCTTAATATTGGTTTGGCTTTCCAATAAGTCTCTTCAGGTCATTGACCGTTACTTCTTCCAGGGTGTCCACTATAACATCGGCCTCCTTGAGGCTCACTGCCGGATGGGTATTGGTGACGGCAAGACAGCTCATGCCCGCCCTTTTTGCCGCCTTAACCCCGGCGACAGCGTCCTCAATGACCACGCAGCTCTCAGGCCTGACGCCGAGTCTCTCGGCGGCGAGCAGGAAGACCTGCGGGTCGGGTTTACCTTTTATCACATCGTTATCCGAGGCAGTAGCTTGGAAAACGTTTTCTATGCCCAGAGTTTTAATGACGAGCTCAATGTTAGCAGCCGGTGCCGATGAGGCAAGGGCCATCGGCGAGCGGTTATCCTTAAGAGACTTAATTAGCTCCATGGCTCCCGGCAACGGTTTTAGCCCCGCTCTTATACTATCACGAAACAACGGTTCTTTTTCCCGGGAAATATCTGCCATTTCTTTTTCCGGCACGTCTTCACCCAGAAAGTCCATTATAATAAAATCATTCCTCTGCCCGAAGGTGCCTTTGAAGTCTTCACCGGTAAATTCATAGCCCCTTTTTTTGAAGGCTGCTTTCCAGGCGGCGAGGTGGTAGGGGGCCGTATCAGCGAGTATCCCGTCCATGTCCCATATGATAGCTGGCGGCTCGTGACTATTTTTCACTCTTGTCTCTTCCCGTATGTTTGGTATCGGCATTAGCCCGTTTATTGTTAACGACATACATGGTGGCTTTGCTCTCCGCCATAAGCGTACCGTCCACCAGAGATATAGCCCCCCTGGTTTCAATTAGCTTCCGGGAGTTCCGGGTAATAGAGGCACTGATGAGGAGGCGTTCGTTCAGGGGTACCGGGCGTCTTATCCGCAGCTCCATTTTAGCGGTCACACAGTCTATGCCCGAGAAGAAGGGGACATACGTCATCGCTTCATCAAGAAGACAGCCGATAATGCCGCCGTGGACAACTCCGGCCCAGCCCTGATGGCACTCGTCCGGTGTGAACTCTGCCGTGGCGGTGCTGCCGTCCCAGGTAAAGCTCATCTTGAGCCCGATGGGATTATCCGGTCCGCAGCCGAAGCACATCCTTATATTTTTTTCAGTCTCTATGGGTACCCGTGGCCAGATGCTCATATTATCTCCATTTGTCTGCTATCTATGTTTGGGTTTGGTAATTGCCGGTTGCCTGATATAAAGCGGCTGTAAGCCGGTTGCGTCATCGTACGCACCCGCCTGTATCCGCTTTAGCCCGAGTTCGGCTAAAAACCCGGCCCGCCGCAGTACCGAAGCCAGTGGGGGTATCACTGCCATGTCTTTAAGCCTGTCTCTCAGTTCGGTGGCGACCAGGGGTAACATCTCGCCGCAGAAGACGGTTTTAGTTTTTATCCGTGCGCACAGTGCGTCAAGGGTGGTCAGATGTTCTTTTTCCAGTTCGTGCCAGGTATGCTCACACATCTGGTAGGCGGCGGTAGCGATCTCGCTTCTGCCGGCATTGAGCATGGGGCATATGGGCAGACCGGTCTCGGCATGCTGGTAGGCTGCCGCTTCCAGCGTGCTGATGCCGATAAGGGGCAAGCCCAAACTGAAAGCCAGAGCCTTGGCGGTACTCACGCCCACCCGCAGACCGTTATAGCTCCCCGGCCCCTTGGCCACGATGATATGGCTTACGGATTCCAGGTTCAGGCTGTGTTGACTGAGTAGCAAATCCAGATGGGGCAGTAGCTGGACAGTATGGTTTTGCCCGGCGCGCCAGCTAACTTCAGCTACTATTCCGCCTGCCTCAAATAGAGCTATGCTGGCCTGTTCTGTTGAGGTGTCTATTGCCAGTTGCATCATTTATGCCTGCTTTGCATGTTACTTATTATGCCAGCCATTTGCGCCTGTATTTTTTCATAGCGCTCGCCGACGGGTTTTAAAGTTAAAGTTCGCTCCTTATCAGAAATATGGCTTATCTCTATGAGCAGGTGTTCTTCCGGTAACAGGTGAATACCCTTTTCTGCCCATTCAATAACGCAGACGCCGTTGCCATACAGGTACTCGTCCAGACCCAGGTCGGCAATTTCTTCGCTGTGCTCCAGGCGGTACAGGTCCATATGGTAGAGGGGAAGGCGGCCGTACATCTCTCTCACTATTATAAACGAGGAACTGGTAGCGTACTCCTTGATACCGAGTCCTCGGGCAATACCCTGCGTCAGGCATGTCTTGCCGGCGCCCAGGCTGCCGACCAGAAATATTACGTCACCGGCGAGGCACAGCTTGCCGATTCTATTGCCAAGCCGCCTGGTTTCCACTGGGCTGTGGCTTGCGAAGCTGAGGGGCATAACCGTCTGCGCTGTATCCATCAGGTGATGAAGTGCTCCCATCCCGCTTTTTTCAGGCTGAACGGCCTGCCGTTGCTATCAACCATAGTCACCTTCCCGGCATCACCGGCGGTAATCTCGCCGATAATGCTTACCGGGCAGGAGACCGCCTGCTTTATGTTATTTATAATGTCGGTACTGGCGGTAAAAAGCAGTTCGTAGTCTTCGCCACCGGCGAGCGCCATTTCCAGGGACTCGCTACCGAGCCACGTCTTGAGCAGCGGGTCAACAGGCACCCGGTCAATTTCAATACGGGCACCCACCTGGCTCATTTCACATATGTGCATGAGGTCGGAAATCAGGCCGTCGCTTATGTCAATAGCCGCGAGCACCCCCAGTTTTGCTAGCTGACGGCCCTCTGTTATCCGGGGGCAGGGGCGAAGAAAAGCCTGGCTCAGGCGGGCTTTTACTTCGGGTTTCGCATCCAGTTTTTGGGTAAGCATCTTAAGTCCGCCAGCGGCAGCACCGAGATAGCCGGTTACGGCTATTTTGTCACCGGGCCTGGCTCCGGAACGGGCAAGAACGGGTAAGCTATCGCTACCGGAAGTGCCGAGTACGGTTACGGTGATGGCGACTACGGGCGAGCGGCAGGTATCTCCCCCGGCAATAGCGACATTGAAATCCGCTGCTAGGGCTACCATGCCCCGGTACATGCTAACCACATCTTCAACCGCGGTATCACCGGGGATGGCGAGCGATATTAGCGCGTATTCCGGGATGCCTCCCATAGCGGCGATATCACTGAGGTTAACAGCCATTGCTTTCCAGCCCAGTTCCTCCCAGGAGGTTGTATCCAGGGAAAAATGGACGTCCTGGATGAGGGAATCGGTGGTAGCCAGTTGAGTCAGGCCGTTGCCCGGCCAGGCGGCGGCATCATCGCCAATACCAATGAGAAGTTGCTGCCGCCGTTGCCTAGCGCCCGGTGCGCTATTTACCACCGTGTCCAGCCGGTTAATCAGTCCGAACTCGCCTGCATCAGAAACCTTCATAGGAAAATTATAACACGCCCCCAATTTGGCTCACAACTTGGCCTTGGCTGCCTGCTTTAGAAGCTGGTATACTCTTTAATATGCGTTATGCCATCGTGGCTGATATCCACTCCAACCTGGCTGCCTTCAAGTCGGTTCTCGCTGATATAGAGATGAGGGGTGGGGCCGACGAGATATGGTGTCTGGGCGACGTGGTTGGCTATGGCCCCGACCCTCACCAGTGCCTTGAGCTGCTGAGGCAGTACAGGCGTCTTTGTGTGGCGGGAAACCATGACTGGGCGGCCATTGGTAAGGTGAACACGTCCTTTTTTAATCCCGAGGCTGCGAGCGCCTGCCACTGGACATCCGGGCAGCTTACCGCCGGGGATGTGAGTTATCTGGACAGCCTGCCGCTCAAGGTAGAAAGAGAAGGTTTTACGCTGGTGCACGGTAGCCCCAGAGACCCTATCTGGGAGTATGTGGCCTTAGCTGGCATTGCGCAGCAGAATTTCAGTCACTTCACGACACAGTACTGTCTGGTAGGACATTCACACGTGCCCGCCGTTTTTGGATATAACATGTATGGCGCTTGCATTGCCGGCAGCTTCCCCGGTGATGGTGTACTAAAGCTGGCCGATAGCCGGTATATTATTAACCCCGGCGGCGTTGGGCAGCCCAGGGACGGGGACCCGCGGGCGAGCTATGCTATCTACGATAGTGAGGAAAGGGCTGTAGCTCACTACCGTGTGTCTTATGATATCGGCGAAACTCAATCCAGGATGCTAAAACGCGGGCTACCCGATTTTCTCAGGACGCGCTTGAGCTACGGTTTGTAGCGAAACAGGAAGACTAATACCAAGATGGTAAACAGGCGATGCGGCTCCAGGATATTAAAATCTATCCGGCGCCGCCGGCAACATAGTAAAGCCTCTTCGGGACAGTTTTTGTGCTGTTAGCAGCAGCGCCTCGGTATCATGGTTTGATTGAGTAACCAGTATTATTAGTGACGGTGGTGGTATGTGCTCGGTAACCTTAAGCAGCGCCAGTGTCGCCGGGTTGTTGTTCGCTGCCTCCCGCATAGACCGGTATTCAAAATCCAGTATGCTAAGGAGCCGCCGGGCTGGTGGGGACGTAGCCTGTTTAAGCTGGTTTATATTTCGCTGGAGTCTACCGATAACCGGTGGCTGCAGGTAGCGTTGCGCAAATTCCGCAGTGTGAATGTCCTTTACCAGCAGCAGGGTTTGTTTCAGTATCTCCCTGGGGTCCAAGACACGGGTTGTCAGCATAACCCGTTCCCGGTTATAGGCGGCTAGCGCGGCGGGTATAGTCTCTCTGGCCAAAGTCAGAGCGGTGGATATCAGATTATAGGCCAGTTTATCTGCCTCTTCGGTGTCCTTTACCGAGAGGTTTAGCGCTATTATGGCAGCCTGTTGCGCCGCCCCGGTATGTTCTTTAACTATCAGCCGGCTAAGTTTCAAGCTGTGTTTCCAGTCTATGTCCCGCAGGCGGTCACCCTGTTGATAGGTGCGGCTATCATAATAGTCAATGCCGTTCAGAGGTGTCTTCGCCTTTTGTAGTGCCGGCATGAGGCTGGTGTTAGCTCTATTCCCGGCCTGCTCCAGATATCTCGTGGCAAGCCAGGCCGCGTATCTAGCCCTGGGGATTACGTTTAGCTCTACCGGCTCCATTACCTGCCTGACCTGCAAGAAGCCCCGGCCGTCCATAACCGAAGCCTGGATTTTAGGCAGTGTTGGTCCGGCGAGCGGCGGGGTTACTTTCAGGTTTAACTCTATTCTGTCTTCGTTCAGTTTAAAGCTATCGGGTCTTAATTTAATCCAGGGGTCGTCCGGCGTAAGCCAGCAGTAGAGGGAAGTTTTAGCCTTGCTTACTGCCGTAAAGGAAGTTTCGGTGGTGGTGCCGGCGATGATTCTCTTCTGCCGGCTGGTATAGTCAAGAGGTAGACCGGGTACAGCCCGGTAAGCCCGTATCAGCGTGGCTGTCAGATATAAAAGAAGTATTATGCCGGTAGCCAGCACGACGCGGTTACCCATAATAAATGATATAAGCAGTATGGCCAGCACCGAGAAAAGCAGGGCTTTCGCCACCGGGGTAAGCAGCCTTTTTTTATGGCTTTCAGTATATTTCAGGTGCCGGGCATTTTGTTTAAGCCCGTTATCCAGCAGATACAGGGTGGGGATAATGCTTATAACCGCTATCCATTCGGCCAGGGTGAGCATGGGTAGGACAGCCTGCGTGGCGTAGTTAAGAAGACTAGCGAGCATTACCGGTAACAGCGAGATGACAAGCATGATAACTACTATTTCAACCCCCGGTTTCAAAGGACGCAGCAGATGAAGCAGCACCGGTAGAAAGAGGAAAAAGGCTACGGGTGAGTAAGGCAGGGGTAAGAAGATAGTAGCTGCGAGCAGCCAGACGAGCAGATATATCCGGCATATTAGCTTTGAAGGGATCTCGTGTATATTTCTAACCAGTAGCTGAGGGTGCTGCGCACCGGTACTTATACTGCTACCCTCAACTGGTTGCCGGTCCTTATGCCGCGGTATATTCTTCACACCTCTATCCTGTTACTGTTCATCTATTTTTATTGTCTTAGCCAGTCGGCTTCCCCGTTTCCCCCTGCGGGACCAGTTTTTGGTACGGGCACCTGGGCGGCTGCCTGTTTGATAATTGTCTCCGGGGTGATATTCTCTATTTCCGCCTCGGTATTCAGGCTCAGCCGGTGGCATAGTGTCGGGATGAGAAGCCTCTTAACGTCATCGGGTAGAACGTAATCCCGCCCGCTGATAAGGGCAAGTGCCCTGGCTCCCCGGAGCAAGGCGATGCTGCCTCTCGGACTGGGGCCGAGCAGCAGGTCCTGGTGATGGCGCAGGTTATCAATAATTTCAACAATATACGGGCGTATACTGTCAGACACGTGTATGGTCTTAGTTTCCTGTTGCAGCCGGATGATATCGCTTGGGGTCACTAAAGGTAAGATATCTGGCTCTGATATACGGTCAATGTCCCGCAGCATCTCGGTCTCCTCATCATTTGTCGGGAAACCGCTCCATATTCTTAACATGAACCGGTCGGCTTGCACGTCACTGAGAGGTGACGTGCCGGTACTGCCGTATGGCACCTGGCTGGCAATGATAATAAAAGGTTGCTCCAGCGTATGGGTTATGCCTTCAATAGTAACCTGTCCCTCCTGCATGGCCTCCAGCAGGGCGGCTTGAGTGCGCGGGGTGGTGCGGTTCAGCTCATCAGCGAGAATAACATTGGCGAATACAGGCCCCGGCATAAAGGTAGAGCTGCCGTCAGGGCGATAGAGATAAAAACCGGTAATGTCGGCCGGCAGCATATCCGGCGTGCCCTGTATTCTCTTGAATTTGCCGCCGATAACGCGGGCAAAGGTACGGGCAATAGTAGTCTTGGCAGTACCGGGCAGCCCTTCAATAAGCACATGCCCCTGGCTGAGCAGGGCTACCAGAAGCAGCTCCTTGGCCTCTTCTTTGCCGATGACGACGCTTGATACTTGGTCTATAATATTACTGATGATGCTGGATTTCCTGTCTTGCTCTACGGTCAATTCTCTCTCCTTTGCCAAATATTTGCTTATTCATATTTCCTTTGCCGCCATACCGGCATAAGCGTCAGGATAACGGCTATGGCAAGCAGGCTCACTGTCCCCAGCGGGCCGGAGAGGCCTTCATGCAGGCTAGTGAGCCGGTTCTTGCTTTGCGTAAGGTTAGATGGCGGCAGGTGGGACTGGTCAAGGTAGAGCTCACCTGTGGTGATGCTGGCTATATTGTCAATAAAAATAGAGTTGCTTTCAATAGTGTCCATGCTGTTTATAAAGAGGCTCGGGTCGGAGACCAGAATTACCTGACCCTTGCCCAGTGCGAACCGGGCGATTACGGGCAGTGGGCCGGCAGGTTCGTTATCGTCCCTTTTCTCGTTGCCGTTTAAGTCCAGGTAGCTTGCTGACGATGACAGGGCCAGGGCATCACCGGTGTCTACGTTAGTTAAACATGTCGCGTGGTTCAGGATAAGACTCTCCGTGTCTCTGGTAACAGAACGGGGTGTAAGGTGAGTAACCCGTGGCAGCCGCTGGTTTTTATAGTGAAATAGCGGGTCAAGGAGGTCTTCTCCCGAGAATCTCACATCAAGCTCAAGATGCTCAACTATCCGGTTACCAAAACCGTAGTCATCGGCCAGGACCAGGTTACCTCCGGTGGCAACGAACCGGGAAAGTATGTCCAGTTCACCAGCGGTGAAGTCCAGATAAGGTATTAAAATAAGGGTATTACCGTCCGCTGACGGCGGCAGGTCAGCCAGAGAGGGCAGGGGTACGGCCGGATAGCAGGCGTTCATGTCTTTACTGCCGTTCCAGTACGGGTTATCGGTGCGGAAATCGGCGTTTACGGGATAGTACCATACTGCTGCCGTAAGCAGTGCCAGCACGATTACCGAGAAGATAATGATGAACCTAGCTGGCTTCATGCTTTAGCTCCTTCCGGATATCGCCGTTAAGTGATTTCGCCAGGGTGATTTTATTCTCATCAGGCACGTGAGCGGAGTAGAGGGCCGTCTCAGCCAGCACCGTCAGACCGGTAAATGGTTTTCTAATCTGCGGCAGCCTGGTTATGGCGGTATAAAGGAACTCGCGGAGGGTGGTCTGCGGTTCTATGTTTATGCCTGCGGCCCGCTCCACCTCTCTCAGACCTGCCAGGTAAGCGGTGAGTATTTTACTTTTATTGTCATCGGGCTTCCGGTCTGACTTTTTGTCGGTTCCGGGAACGATAGCCTCCCGGTGTACTTCGTTATGGATAGCTTTATCTACCGGCAGGGTGTGGACTACAGTCCTGCTCCGGGACACAAGGAGCAGGACTGTAGACAGCGAGGCTATTATAATCAGCCCCACAATAGCGGGGTTAAGCGTGAAAACCTGCCTTTCTGCCAGTATTACGGCGTACCACGGCTCCACCGGCTCTACGGTTATATTCACCGACTGCGGGCCGATAAGTGACAGGTCAAACGGGACTTGGATAGCGGTGGTAAAGCTGCCATCGGGGGACGTCTTCAGCTTAACAGTATGGTCTTTGAAGGCTACGCTGACACTGGCTTCGGCAAGGGGGGCGTTGTCATGAAGCACGGTACCGCGTACCTTGATGTAACCGGGGATAATGGTTAGCTGTGGCGTATCTATCTGTGCTCTGAGTGGCAGTCTTGAGATATCAATAGCCATGCTACGGGAGGCACTGCTGTATAGCCCATCGGGCGCCACCAGCACGGTCAGTGTGTGATTTGACGGTAAAACCTTGGGCGGAATAGTGGTAGCCAGGACGAACTGACCGTTGACCGTTTCTTCGGTGAGCTGGATATTATCCAGGAATATCCGGACTTTGCGGTCCGGGTTCGCCTCGGGGGAGATGACGTGCCCTCTGATTTCAACCGGCAGACCGGGATGGGCGACTGCCGGTGCGGATACCTCCAGCAGTGTGGGGTACTGTAGACTGAACTCGAATGCCGTTAGCGGATTGGTGCGCAGACTTTCCCGGAGCTGGTTAAGCCTGTCAATAAGCTGTCTAACACGGGCTAAACTCTGGTGCTGAAAGTCATAGGCAGCTCTGATTTCACTATCCGGGGCAGTAATAAAAACACCGAGATTCTCCCCCAGAATATTGGTAGACGTCTCTATATCCTCTAGTTGGAGTTGGGCGAGGTAAACGGTTTCCGTAGCTGCGTCCAGTTTCTGCTCGGCCTTATCGGTTCGTTTCAGGGAAAACAGGACTGATGCCTCGTTAAGCTGTCTTTCCAGCCTGTCAAGTGTGCCTACCAGCGCGGTGGTAAGACGGTTATATGAGTTGATAGATTCACGCCATACTTCGGGAATATCGGCATGAGCCATTTCGTCAAGCATATCCTGAGTTGTCCGGTAGTGTCTTTCCGCAGCATGCTGAAAGACACTACCGTAGAAAAGTATTAGCTGTGTTGGGGGCAGAGACTCTATGGCTGTGGCCGGGTTCTGGTGAGAGATGTGATTGGAATAGGCGGCAACAGGTAGACCGATAATTGTCAAAGCCAGGATAATTATTGTGGATAAGGTGATGGCTAATCTCGTCATAAGTAACCGATATGTCCGCCCATATAAATGCTATATAATCCGACTATTTTAAATCAAATCAACCTGGCTATACTACCAGGTTAAAAATCTCCAGAAAAGCGATGATAAGAAATCCGCTGAAGAGCACGATGCTGACCAGCCCCAGCCCCCGCCGGGCCTTTTTATTGAAATATATGAACAGCTCGGTGACGACAAGTGCTTCTATGACGTAGGCCGTGTAATAAATACCCAGTGATTGCTGATTCGTAGCCGCCAGAATAACGGTAGTCATAAGGAGCAGAATAGCGACAATGATGATATAGGTGTTGTATATCCTCAATACAGGACCTCAAGTTCTATAGAGCATTTACCTTTATCGTGCTTTTCGGTGCTGATGGTAACCGGCTTATTTAGGGCTTCGGCAACTATCGAGGCGGCTGTTGACGAGAGGGTGCCGCCGAAGCACTGCTCGTGCCAGTTTATCTTATTCTCAATGCGGGGATTGCGGATTTCTACCTGGATATGATCATTGTTACCCGATACTTTGGCCCCGTCAGCAATATTCAGCAAACCGGTAAAAAGATGCGTCAGCGCTATTTCAATCTCGGCTGGCGCCGGCCCCGGCATGGTTTCCAGCATGCCCACGGCCGTTGTCCCGGTAGTGGTCACCAGCAGACCGGTGTCGTCGGGGTTGGGCCCGTATTTAACGATTAGCCGGTGGGGAAGGGCTTGGTCTATATTGAGCGGGGAGGAGTTGGTGTGCAGGGGGAGAAGTGCCTGTGGACGGCCGCCTGTCAGCGAAGACGGCAGATAAATTGCCTTGGATTTGATGCCCAGTTCCTCAACCAGAGCGGCTATATTTTCCGTACCTGTTTCCAGCAGGAGACTGCTTACCTCGGGAGAGAGCCAGGAAACAGTCCGTGCCAGCACCAGAAGTATAAAGGCCAGAATAACCATGGCGATGCCCATGGCAACGAGCCAGGTGGTAAGAAAAATGAAGTAGGCTGCTACTGATAAAAAAATACCGCTGATTAGCAGACCGAGACCAATCCAGGTATACGGGTTCTTATTAAGCAACCCTGTTATCTCCTCTTATTAATTTAAACGAGGTAGTAGCTGAGACATTACCTGAAGTAGTTTATAAATTGTATCACTCCTGTGCACAATTGTCAATATAGTTGCCAGCAGGCACTATTGTTGGAGCTGTTACTATTTTAAAAGGTTGAAACTGGCAGGTAGCGGGCAGTTAAAATGACCGTGCAAATGATTGGTTAAGCAGTACCGGCTTGTTTATTCGGCTAAAGGGGTTATCTGGCGGCTATAATTCAGCACACGGCTGGAGGCAACCGTAACGGCAGGCAGCAACAGGTCTTAGAGTTCGAAGGTTATAGTTATCTCTTTATCTCCTGTTTCTTCCCCAGACACCGCCCTGCCGGGAGCGCTGAGCAGGTAGAGCTGTTCGCCATCCGCTCCGTGTACTCTCGCCCGGTAGTCATCGGTCAGTGATAGTAACTTGGCCCGGGAATCTGTCCATTCACCTATTACTTCACCATCCAGGGACAGGCTGATGCCCGGTGTGCCATCCCGTATTACCGTCGTCCTGACCGTTAGTTTAGCCAGACTGCGCCTCTCATTTTCTTTGGTAAATGAATCGGTCACTACTGCGCCTTCAGCCATTAAAATTCCACCTCTGAAGTCAACTTTAGCATACTGCCGGGTGGGTGTCCAGTGACCGGCGGTTAACCGTCAGTGTTAAGCTCTGACAGGTCAAACCTCATCCCGTCCCGGGCAGCCAGCACCCGGATGCCTGTCCTCTGGGACAGGTCTTCGGCTATCTGCCACGGTTTGGCACGCCACATGGTCATGCCAAAGTGAGTCATGATGGCTACCTTTGGTTTCAGCTGGCCGATAATATACTCGGCATCGGGTACTGAGAGGTGATCAATCCGCGGCTCCGGTGTTAACCTTAGAACGTTAATAATCAGCAGTTCACCTTCATAGCTATCACACAGGCCGTCAAAATAGCGGGTATCGGTAATGTAGGAAATGGTATGGTGTGCGGTCTTAAAAACAATGCCGTAGGTTTCTACACCGTGGGCATGTCGGATAGGGGTGGTGAAGGATATATTGCCCACCGAGTAGGTTTTACCTTCCTGCAGCAGTTCAATCCCCTCAAGATATTCCTTCAGGTAGGAAAAGATGACCGGCTCGCTATCAAGTGCGTCAGCCGGGGCGAACAGCTTTCCATGGTGTTTGAATCCACCCTGGGTCATGCTTTCCACCATGATATTTATATCGGCCGAATGGTCAAGATGGCGGTGCGAGAGGATAACGGCGCTTAGCCTGTCCGGTTTAAACTTTCTCCGGGTCGTCTGTACTATACAGCCCGGGCCGGGGTCAAGGAGTACCGCTGTTCCGTCCAGGTTTAGCCAGATACCGCCCGAGGCCAGAATTTGGCTTATCATCATGAACCGGGCACCACCAGTTCCCAGAAAGGTTATCGTATCTGATGGCGGGTTCCTGTCTTCCATGAATAAAATTATAGAGCATTTCTGAAGCCTTTAGCAATTTTATGCTTACCGGTAGTACCGTGTCGTGGGCACGTTTTGACGATTATATGACCTGCGTTTTAAAATAGCATCAGCCGACTGGTAAAGGAGAACGATATGGAACAGATTTGGGCGCCCTGGCGCATAGATTACATACGTATGGAGAAACAAGATGGCTGTATTTTCTGTGATAAACCGGGGCAGGATACTGACGCCGAAAATTATATATTATATCGTGGCGAGAAGAATTTCGTCATTATGAATAGTTACCCGTATAACCCGGGTCACCTGATGGTAGTGCCTTACCGACATGTGGCTACTTTGGACGGGCTGAACAGTGCCGAGCTTAAAGAGCATTACGAAATAGTAAGCCGAAGTATCAAGATTCTCCGGCAGGTCTTTGCGCCAGAGGGCTTTAACCTGGGGTCAAATATGGGGGCAATAGCCGGCGCCGGCATAGCCGACCATTTTCATACCCATATCGTGCCGCGGTGGGTCGGGGACACCAATTTCATGCCTGTTATATCAAATACCAGAGTTGTACCGGAAGCCATAGATGAGACGTATAGACGACTGATAGACAGGTTTTAAGCCGCTTACACTCCTGTTTTTGGTCAGTAGTCTTCGTACACCTGGTATCAAGGAGTATTCTTCATATTAAAGACACCGGCCAGGTAGCTGCGCACCCTCTGTAAAATCAGGGGGTACCAGAGGTAGATAGTCAGGTGAGTCGCCGGTAGCCAGAGTATCGGCGGGTTACCGGAAGCCTGCCACAGGTCTACGGAGCACTGTCTGGGCACAATCTGGTCCCACCTGGCGTTAATCATAAACACGTGACGGTTACGGAGCCCGGCAGCGAAGGTAATGGGGTCTGTCAGGAAGCAGCTTTTAACTGGCGTGACATTTTCTATCCCCTTTTCAGCTATTTCCGCCATATATCTGGGGTAGTGCTCGGTATGTATCAGATGACATTCTTCCCGGGTGCAGTTGTGATTCGTCCTGGCGGTGCGGCTCTTGCTGTGCCAGGTCATCACTTCCCAGTTGCCGCCGGTAATGATAAAAACACCGGCTTTGATGCGTTTATCTATACCCATGGCTATTGATGAAAGTATGCCGCCCACGCTAGTGCCGACCACGGCAATTTTATCCGTATTTATCTCCGTCATGTCTTTCGCCCAGTCTACTATCTGGCGTATCTCTATTACCGAAGTGCGGTAGGTCTCAAACCATTCCTCGGATGTCAGGGCGGGAAAGCGGTTTTTCATGTCCTTGGGCATACGTATAGAGTGGTAAACCAGGTAAAGAATAAAGGAAGCTATGCCTTTTTTGGCCAGGGAGCGTGCCATGACCCGGCACGGGACGACATTCAGGTCACCCATGCCGTGAATTAATATCGCCAGCGGGAAGTGACTGCTGCCGACAGGCCGGTAGTACTCGCCATGCACCGCGTTGGGTTCCGGATAGGGTAGCTGATGGGCCGCTGGGAAGTTCACCACGTAGCGGAGGTAGGAGCCAGTCACTTCTTTTAGCTGGACACTGTCAGCAAAATCTTGATTCTGGTATTTATAAGGGTACATGGCGCAAGTCCACAACTGAATATTTAAGCTGTTTGGTGACTTATCTAAAGATTTGCTATATCTATGTATATTAAAATTAACTGGCCCCGGTATATTCCGCAATAAAAATAATATTCACCCGGCGTCCGGTTTCTGACGTAATACGGCAGGGAGCTTGACAGAATGTGAGGTGTACTCTAAAATCCCTATTCTATCATTGCGGGAATTTTATAACAAGGGTAGTAAATAGGCCATTAATGTGCTACGGGGTGTTGACAAGTATACCGTCTACCATTATTATGCGCACAAGGTAAGCTGGGAGTGCGTAGATGAATCCCAAGTATAATATAGGACAGAAGGTAGTAATAACACCGGCTGAGAGTCAGGGATTGTCACCGCGGGACTCTATTCTGGAATCTCTGGCCGGGCAAAGCGGTGACGTGGTTGAATATCACTGGATACAGATGAATAGAGGGGTAGCCTTCTATATTTACACGGTGCGTGTTAATGACGGGAAAAGCGAAGTTATTTTACACGAAGACGAGCTGGGCATCTATTTATCCTGATTATTCATGGTTATAAAACGTGGCTGACAGGATAGCTAAAGTCGCCGGTCAACTTCTGTAGCTAACTAAATTTGAAAGGGATATAAAGTGAAAGCAAAGTTATTGGGCTCTACGGGTATTATCGCTGCCAGCCTTATCATGTTAGCCGTTGTCGTTTCGTGCATGCCGCCGCAGTTTGATATGCCGTCATACTGGATGCCCATGGGTTGGTCGCCTTTTCTGGGATTTCCCTTCGGTTTAATAGCGATAGGGCTATACTTCTTACCCACAATACTGGCGGCGGCCAGACACAAGAGAAGTATGCTGGGCATAGTACTGCTGAATGTGTTTGCCGGCTGGACTATAGTAGGCTGGATAATTGCCCTGATCTGGTCTTTACTTGCCGATAAGTAGGCTAGCGCCCGTGCGTAACTTGTGCCACCGCTGTCAGGCGCACTTCCTTAACTTAATACTGGCTGTAAAACTCACCTGCTAACCTGAGCTAACGCCGGCTCACGGGTTATCTTATTTCTCGGTTATAGTCGAACCTCCGGATACGCTTATATCACCTATTGTCGGATTGCCGGTATAGCTGAGCCGGGAACTGCCGCTGAGGTCAACATCTAACGTGCCGCTCACATTAATGACGGCGTTACTGGCGCCACTAAGATCAACGTTTACGTTAGTAGCAGCGAAACTGGCGAGACTGAGCCGGCTGGCCCCGGATACGTCCATGGTTATATCTACGGCGGTACCACCGAGTTCTATACTGCTGGCTCCCGAGACATCCAAGTCCACTTCATCCATATCCATACTGCCGGATATGTGGCTTGCACCCGAGATGTCAAAGCCGACATTCCCGGCTCTTACCTTATCAATACTGAGTGAACTCGCACCCGAGACCTTAAATTTGAGGGACGGCTCCGGGCCGAAACCGCTGATATTGCCGGTTGAAGCACCGGAAAGCTCCAGTTGCTCTATGGAGGGCATGGTAATGGCGGCTATCTTCGTGGAGTCTCTATAGTTATGATTTGATGCCATACCTATATGAAGAGTGTCACCCCGCTGTTTAATTTCCAGGTAGTCATACAGGTTATCGTCCAGGGTGATACGGACGGAGAAAGCATCGCCCCGGGTAACCTCAGCCCTGAAAGCATAGCTTATATCCAGCCGGGTGAAGTCAGCGTGGTCCATCTCCCGCGTTTCCAATTCCCCGGAACCGCTCACCGTGGAGAAACCCGGGGTGTCGATGTTGATACAGCCTGCGGCAAGTGTGATTAGAGTCATAACTGTCAGTGTGATAAGACAATACAGAGCTTTTCGTCTGGACATCTTCTATTGCCTCCTTTGAGTTATTACACCAGGCACCATTATTCATCTTTCTTCTGACTGCTGTCTTTGAAGTGATCGGCTACGCTCTTACCAAAATCCTCGGCCGCTTTGCCTACGTCTTCAAATTTATGTCTAACCTCATCGTCTTTAAAACGTCCGGCAAGAGTCCTGGCTGACTCGGCGGCGCTCTCGCCGAACTCTTTGGCCTTTTCCTTCAGTTGAGGGTCGTTAAATATCTCGCTTATCGCTTCACCAAATGCTTTGACCATGTCACCAAAATTTTCAGCCGTTGTCTTGCTGCCGGAATCATGCTCTGTTGACATAATACTCCTCCCCTTGAGATATTTCGCTTTTTGCTTTATCCCTTAAGATTACCGGAGCCCGTTCATTCAGTATACCTTTTTTCTTACAATTTGTAATATGATGCTGATGGTGATGAGCGCCAGACCGGCGATGGTGGCGATTACCACGCCCTGGTCGGGCAGTATGTGGATTATCCCCAGATGGAAAAGGTCAGACCGGACGGCACGAACAGGTTCGGGTGCCGGTCAGATAGTCCGCCCGTTGTCTTATTGTTCAGGGGAAGAGTGGTGGCCAGTCCGTTTACGATAACGGTACCCAGAAACCCGGGCAAATTCAGAATAGTAAGCGAAGAAGTCGAAAATTGTAGCTGGTACCCCCAAGCGAATTCGAATCGCTGTTGCCGGCGTGAAAGGCCGGTGTCCTAGGCCACTAGACGATGGGGGCACGCCACTTGATTATAGCAAAATTAAAGAGTGGCGACAATGCCTCCTGAATTTGGGTAGTGGGTCAATTTGAAATGGTGTGATATAATACAAAATAATACATACGTTTCATATGGTATTGACAATTTATACAACAATGTTAAAATTGTTTAAGGATAATATGGAAGCCAAGAAAATGGCTGATGTTTTTGATGTAGCAAAGTATATCCTAGGAAAGCAAGGCTCAATGACCACCATGAAACTGCAAAAGCTTGTCTACTATTGCCAAGCATGGTCTCTGGTGTGGGACGAAAAACCTCTATTCAATCAGAAAATACAGGCGTGGGCGAGTGGGCCTGTAGTGAGGGAACTCTATGACATCCACAAGGGCCAATTTACTATTTCAGATATACCGATTGGTGATATAAACAACCTTGAACCAGACGAGAAGGACACGATCAATTGTGTACTAACGGCTTATGGGAACAAACCCGCTCAATGGCTTTCTGACCTAACTCATATGGAATACCCTTGGAACAAACCCCGTGTAGGATATGAGCCTGGTGATAACTGCGAAAATGAAATTACGCAAGCGTCAATAGCCGAGTATTATAGCTCTATACTCCCCGATAGTGAGCCTGTCTAATGGTAAATAATAAGCCTTGGAGAAGCAAGAAAACTAAGCCCCCACTAGGAAAAACTCCAAAACTCACGGAATCACCACCCTCAGATGCAAAGGCATTATTCAAATGGAAAGTTGCTGATAAGTACATAGATTACTACTATGATAAATTGGGTTGGTGTAATTGTGAATCGCCAGTAGTTTTGTTAAAAGACGTTGTAAAAGAACTTCAAGCCTACGAAGGGATTAGTTGGCAGACGATAAGACAAAAAAGTGAACATAATCACTCTTGGAATTTCCAAGAGTTGCCAAAGGATTTACGAGAAAGGTTAATTAACACCCAAAAAGACTATTTATCAGAATTATATCAATTGGCCTTAGACTCTGAATGCCGAATTTGGGGGTTCAAAGATATTACTATCTTCTATCTGATTTGGTATGACCCATGCCACGAAGGCTATAAGACAAAAGCCAAATGATTTACCTATCCCACCTAGCCAGCGCAGCTTTCTTGGCTATCTCAGACCTTCTGGAATTTGACAGCAATATGCCTCTGGTTGTACACTAGTTGGTGTGAATTTTCTAGCTAAAACCGACCCCGAAATCAGCCGCATTATTGATATGGAGGCGAAGCGGCAGAAGGGGACCATCAATCTTATTGCCTCTGAGAACTATGCCAGTAAGGCGGTGCTTGAGGCCCAGGGCTCGTTTCTAAGCAGTAAATATGCCGAGGGTTACCCGCAGCGCCGTTACTACGGCGGGTGCGAGAATGTGGATGCGGTGGAGACCCTGGCTATTGAGCGGGCCAAGCAGCTTTTCCGTGCCGAGCATGCCAATGTACAGGCACACAGCGGGGCTCAAGCCAATATGGCTACTTACTACGCACTGCTGGAGTACGGTGACACCGTGATGGCTATGAGCCTGGCTCATGGCGGACACCTGACGCACGGTGCCAAGGTGAGCTTCTCGGGCAAGTCCTATAACTTCGTACATTACGGTGTGAACAAAGAAACAGAGAGAATTGATTACGCAGAGCTAGAGCAGCTGGCGAAAGAGCACCGGCCAAAGCTGATTATTGCCGGGGCAAGTGCCTATCCACGGGTTATCGATTTTGAGCGTTTCCGGCAGATTGCTGATACGGTAGGGGCCAGGTTTATGGTAGATATGGCCCATATTGCCGGTATCGTGGGTGCCGGTCTTCATCCCAGTCCCGTACCCTATGCCGATGTGGTAACCTCTACCACTCACAAGACGCTGCGCGGGCCGCGTAGCGGGTTCAACCTGTGCCGGAGCGAGTTGGCGAGCGCTATAGATGCCGCTGTTTTCCCGCGGATGCAGGGTGGCCCGTTTATGCATGTTATAGCCGCCAAAGCGGTGTGTTTTCATGAAGCACTGCAACCTGAATTCGTTAGTTATCAGCAGGCTGTGCTGGATAATGCCGCGGTGCTCGCCAGTGAACTGAAACGTATGGGTCTGCGTCCCGTATCCGGTGGTACCGATAATCACCTGGTACTGGTAGACCTCACGGAGACGGGTGTTACCGGAAAACAGGTGGAGGAGCGTTTGGAAACCACCGGTATTGTAGTTAACCGGAACACCATTCCTTTTGAAACCCGTTCGCCCAGGGTAACCAGCGGTATCAGGCTGGGTACTCCCTCGGTGACGTCTCGCGGCTTTGGGGCCGAGGAAATAAGGCAAATCGCCGCCATGATTATCCGGGTAATAAGCAATATTGACGACGCAAATGTCCAGCAGCAGGTGAAAGATGAAGTTAGTCAGCTGTGTTTGCGTTTCCCCGTGCCCGGCATCGATAGCTGATACCGGCTGCCCTTAGTTCTTACCCTTTTACCGTTCCTACGTATATGTTCTATCCAGTCCCTTTGTCTAGCTTGGCGATGAAGGGGCCAGGGGCAGCAGCATGGTGGCACCGGGTTTGCGTTCCAGGTAAGACTTCGTGTAGTTGGCCGGGAAAGAATAGGCTACCTGTACCTTGGGGTGCTCCAGGCAAAACAGAAAAACCCCGACCACCTGTGGTTTGGTGCCAAAGGGACCAATAACCATATTGTACGAGCGTTTTACCTCGTTATATATGTCCTCCAGCACCTCCTTGACACCGTAGGGATTATCCGCGGGCACATCTCTTACTTCCACGTTAGATTGTGCCAGCAAGTTAGCATTGTTTTTCTGAGCATACCGTAGATAGTCCAGGTTCCCCAGGCGCGGCGGATTGGTTATTAAGGCTATTGTCCGCGAGGGGTTATACTGTTTCCAGACGGCGAGCGTGCGCTCCGACTCAAACCCTAAAAACAGGACCAGCATCGTCTGTTTGTCCATCGGGGTGCTGCCAAAGAAGTTAGGCACCGTAGAGATTTGCTCAACACCGTGAGTGAGCCTGGTGGGTAAATAGTTCTGCGTGGTGTGTAGCAGGCGCGGAATCCCCAGGTTCAGTTCAATTACGAGGTAGTGTAGCAACTCTAGCGGGTAGAGCTTGGTAAAGCTGCTGATATCAATTGTAATGTAGGGTTCATCATGGTTCTTGGGTTCGCATTTTGGCCAGATGTTTTTGAGCTGGGCAAGCGCGTCAACAGGGTTTTCCCGGCGGCAGGAGATAATGAAGACACCTTCGGAGGTATTTTTCCTGAGTTCAGTCTGGAGTCTGGCTAGATTAAAGCTTACTTCCTTACTATAGAAAGACTCTTCTATGACAAATATTATGGCAAACCTGGTCCTGAATTCAGACCCCATTTTCAAGGCGCTGGAGAGGCACCTTTCCTCAAAGCTGGCACAACAGATAAAAAGGTCGTCGGGGCCGTATTCATTCAGTCTGGTTAGATTATCAATCTCAATAGGGGCTTCATTTGCCTTCATTTTTACCGCTTATATGGAGTGCCGGTAATTAAGCATGATTACTGGATACTATATATAGACCGGCGGCGATTGTCAAACCAGACCGGCGCTACTGTCGCGGCGAATCTGTTCGGATAGAAACAAGCCGGGTGCCTTTCTTGGAGTTCACTGGCCGGCCAGTTAATATTCACGCGGATACCGGTTTACCCTTATAGAGTAAAGCTTGAGCTTGATATCTAATATTTTTACGGTCAGCAGTAATCCAGGCTAATCAGGGGATATACTCACACTAAAGAGCACGCCTGCATTATCAAATGTAATGTGGTACGGACGGGTTTTAGCTTTCACCGGATTATGATTCGGGATTACCGAGCCAGGGGCCTTTCTCGGCCTTCTTCACGGTTTCCCGGAGAGCGTCGCTTACCGCCTCCGGCTTATACTCCGCCAGCATTTTATCCGGGACGTAGGGCTGCCCCGGTGCGGATAAACCTTTCGGGTCAAACTCGTTCTTGATGCGCTCAATCCACATACTGAAGTGCTGGTTTGCCGGTTCGGCAAGTTTCATTCCCTGTACCTGGCCGAAGAAAAAGCTCTTGGCTCCGGTCTCCACGGTTATTTTATGGGTTTCCCCGATGCGCCAGTGCAGGAATCTATCCATAAAGCCCGGCGAGCTATCGGCGTCTTCCGGATCTGCCCTGCCGGCATCGGGCCAGCCGTGGAGCTCGGTATAATATATGCGACCGAAGGTAAACGGCATGTACCAGGGCGAATCGCCCTTCTGGTCCAGGTAGTCAGATTTATTCTCGTAGTTTAAGAGCTTGTTGATGTATATCTCCCGTGTTTTATCTATACAGCGGGGGGCTCCCAGACAACCGTCCGCCTCGCCAAAGAAGCCGGTAACTTTCCACATACCGGGTGAGTTGACGGCGAAGAAGGTGGCCTCGTCAACCTGCTTTGCCGGGCGTATCGTGCCGCCCACTTCGTTGACGATATCGGTCAGCACGTTGGCCTCGTACTCCAGTT
>CAYYQY010000008.1:0-50077 GCA_964473905.1 uncultured Dehalococcoidales bacterium
TTCGAATGCCGTTTTCTTCTAAAACTGGCTCCCTTTTAGTATGCCACTAACAGCCTTGAAGAAGCGAACGGATATAAAGGCAAAAAAAGATAAGGAGGAGTAATAGACCCGGCTCATTGAACGCCCGCTCATATTCCGGTAGCTATTTACAGCCGGCCTGCCCCGAACGTAGAAATTTGCCCGCCTTCCAGCTATAATAGTGCATGGCGGCTACGGAGGGGTGTCCGAGTGGCCTATGGTGACGGTCTTGAAAACCGTTGTTGTGCAAGCAACCGTGGGTTCGAATCCCACCCCCTCCGCCACTTTGAAGCTAAAATAAGATGTAATGCCCCCGAATCGTAACATATAAATCGGGGGCATTAGTGTTTTTGCTAACCGTTTTCTCTCTCTACCTGGATTTTAGAGAGCAATTTTATTTATCCTCCCACAATATGAGATAATCATCGCCAATTAGCCATCAATATATACGGAGGGATAACCAGCGTGAAACAGTGGCAATGCGTTCAGGTTCTAGACCATAATAAAATCGGTGATGTAATTGAGGAAAAGCAGCGGGACGGCTGGCGTCTTCACACCTACAATACGACCATACGCTATCCCCTGGCTTTTGAAGTGCGCCATTACCTCTTATTTGAGAGGGGCGGTAGCAGCTAGCTTACGTTGCGGCCACTAGTGCGGCTCCACCGAGACGCTGGTCAGCGTAGCCAGCCCCTGCGCATTGAAGGTATAGCCCTTAACGTAGGGCTTCACCAGGATATAGTTCTTGCCGAACCAGAGAGGTATACAGGCGGCATCGTCCACCAGGAGCTGCTCCGCCAGCTGATATAAGTTAAGACTGAGCCTGTCGTCCGGCTCCACGCTGGCAAGCTCCAGCAGGGTATCTACCTCGGGGTTATTGTACTCCCCGTAGTTATTATCGGCCTCGCTGTGGAACAGCACCTCCAGGAAATTCTGCGGGTGCGGGTAATCGGCTACCCAGCCCATGTAGAACATCTCGTCTTTTTCCTGCCTCAGGTTATAGATATATCTTTCCGGCTCAAGCTGCCTGACTTTAACCTCAACGCCAAGGTTCACCTGCCACTCATAGACGATGGCTTCCAGCCCCTGCGATATGAGCCCCCCCCAGCCGGACGTGGTAATGGTGATAGGCGGCAAATTGGAGGCGTCCCCGTAAGCGGAGGCGGCAATCAGCTCTCTGGCTTCAGCTACATCATAGCCGCTCCCCGAAAGGTCTTCATTAAATCCGGGCAGACCCGGCGGCAGGATACCACCGGCAGTTTCCATCATATCCCGGAAGACCAGAGCGACTATCTTCTCCTTATTTATAGCCATAGAGAACGCCCGGCGGATATTTTCGTCATCAAACGGCGGCCTGGTGGTATCAAAGCCGATGTAGGCAAAGCTGAGCTCGGGGACTACCTTCAGCTCCCGGTAGAACGGGCCCGCTGCATCGGTAATCCTGTCAATGTAATACATGGCAACACCGACAGCGTCTATCTGCCCCGTCTCGTACAGGTTCATGGGCACGCCGCCCCACAGATAATACACCACGGAATCAATACCTGGCTGCTTCCCGTAATAGAGCCCGTTCTTTTTCAGGATGAGCAGGTTGTTCCGCTCCCATTTTTCAAGTATAAACGGGCCGGTGCCGTTCGGCTGCTGCCACCAGTCCTTACCCATCTCCACGTTAGCCCTGTCAACGACAAGGGCAGTAGGATATGTCAGCTTGGCGAGGAAATATGCCTTGGGAGCATCTATGGTCACCTGGAGAGTATAATCATCAACCACCCTCACCCCGCTTATCGTGTCTCTCTCGCCGGCTATTACCTGCCTCACGCCGACAATATCACCCAGATAAGCGCCCGCCGTCTGCGAGCCGGTCTCGGGTTTACAGGTACGCTCCCAGGAGTATTTGAAATCCGCAGCTGTTACCGCCCGGCCGTCATGGAACACGACATCGTGCCTCAAATAGAAAGTGTAAGTCCGGCCGTCGCCGTTTAGCTCCCACCTCTCGGCTATATCCGGCGCCGGTTCCAGGTCTTCATTAAAAGCCACCAGACCGCTGAATATCTGCATCACGTATTCGTGTGAGGTCATATCACCGGAAACCGCCGGGTCAAGAGTAAACGGGTCAATGCCGTAGAGATTAAGCGTGTCTCCGGAGCCCGGAGCTACCGTCGGTAGACAACCGGCAACCAGGAGTAACAGGCTAACGGCCAGGACCGAAACACGTAAGTAAAAATTTCTTTTCATTGTCCGTATCCAGAGATAGAATAGCATAAACCTGCCGGCTATGCCTACTGCCCGGGATGAAAAGGAGTAATGTTGACAAATTGGGAGAGCAGGGTTTATGCTAACTATTTTAGATGATGCGTATCGGACTGATTTCAGATACCCACGTACCGGTAGATGCCAAAATGATTCCCCGGCAAATTTTAAAGCTGTTTGACGGAGTGGATTTAATCTTGCACGCCGGAGACGTCTACGAGCCTTCGGTTTTAGATGAACTCGGGAGCATAGCCCCGTTGCTGGTAGCCCAGGGTGATGACGATTTTGAGCTTGACCACGACGTACGGGTAAAGATGAAGCACGACATTAGGCTGGAGGATATTCCAGTATCTCTAACGCACACCGAGCCGGGCCTCGGGCCTTGGTCGGTATTCCCCGATACCATGAAGCACCCGGAACCGGGAACCTACAGCTACCACAATATATCCGGTATCATGGTTTTCGGCCATACTCACATGCCCAAACTGCAATTCAGAGGCGGTTATATATTCATAAATCCGGGCAGCCCCACCTTCCCCTACTACGTGTGCCGGCCAGGCACCGTAGTGCTACTTGACCTTGATGCGGATAAAGCTGAGGTACGTTTTATACAGCTTGACTAGAGACGGGGCATAGCGGCGAAAGCTCAGTGTATCCCGATGAATACCCGCACTAAGACTTGGCGCTATAATAATCCATAGTGTTCTTCAAAGCCCGGGCTGCCCGCTCGGCAGTACTGAAAACGGGGACACCGCCAGTCTTAAGCTTGGTTACCATCTCTCTGGCCTGCTGCTGCTGCTCGGGTATGGCGTAAAAGGGTATGATAGCCAGTACCGGTTTTTTGGTCTTATTTTTCATACTAATCACGGAGTTCATGAAATCGTTTAACTGTTCGCGGCTAAACATGCGCATGGCAGACCAGACAAATATAACCACCAGACAGTCTATATTATCGTCCCGCTCCGTAATGTCCAGAATACGCTTTAGCTGCCGCCAGTTGCTGCCGGGATCTATCGGGTTACGGCAACCCGCACCTACCAGAGAAAAAAAGGTTGCCAGTTCGTCGTAGGATTTCCCGGTAAGCGGCGGCACTTCCAGTCCAGCCTTAACAAAAGAGTCCGTTATGGTCACGGATTCGCCTCCAGAGCCGCCAACCAGGGCCAGCCTATTACCGCGCACGGGAGACATATATAGCAGTGATTTCAGCGTGTCAAGAAGCTCGTCGGAAGTGGCCGCGTTTACCGCACCGGCTTGCCGTACCACCGCTTCCCAGACAGGCTGGGGTCTGGCAAGCGATCCGGTATGAGAAGCAATGGCACGCCCTCCGGCGCCGGTCTGCCCGCCCTTCCATATAACCACCGGCTTACGGCCGGCTACCTCTTTCAGCATATTAAAGAACCGTCGGCCGTCTTTCACACCTTCCAGATACATACCTATAGCCTTAATCGCGTCATCGCGGCCAAAATAGTCAAGGTAATCGGGCGAGTCAAGTATCACCCCGTTACCAAAGCTCACGGACTTATTAATAGAAACGCCGTCAGACTGCGCTTCCACAGTGAAGGTAATGGCTATGGTACCGCTCTGTGAAATGAAACCCAGCGGACCGGTAAAACCTGTATCCTGGATAGTGGACTGTCTTACCCCAACAGCCGGGCTGTATATACCCATACAGTTCGGCCCCACGAGATGGAAATTGGCTGCCCTCGCCCTCTCGGCGAGCAAATCCTGAAGCCTGATTCCCTCCTCGGTACCTGTTTCAGCAAAGCCGGAGGTAAAGAACTGAGCAGCCGCGACATCTTTGACAATGCAGTCTTCCAGCACGGACAAAGCTGCCGAGCGGGGCACGGCTACGATTACCAGGTCTACAGGCTCCGGAATATCTAGAAGGCTCGTGTAGTTTCCAATCCCCATAGCTCTAATTTTCTCCGCAGCCTCGGTATCTATCTGTACCGAATATACCTTACCGCTGAAATTGCTTAAGGTACGCAGCCACATGAAATTGTACTCTTTCTTATCGCCCACAACAGCCACGCACCGCGGGTTAAACGCTCTCTCCAGTTTGGTGTAATCCAGCTTCAAATTTTACCCCTCAATCATTTTTTTACGGCCAATTTCATAAATAGAGAAACGGGATCAACAGTCTGATACCGGTTACGGCCTCCAGTAAACGGACGGCAGGCTGAATATGTCCGCTGGACGCAGGTATCGATGCCCCGATTAACGCTGCTTGCCTACCAGGTACTTCTGCCGAACCACTACCTGCGTAAACGTACTGCCTCCACAGTCTATCCAGCCCCTCGGTATCAAAGTCATACACACTGCGTAAAGCATCATCGCCGGTACTGCCCTGAGCGAAGGTATTTAATAGCTCCAACATTTTTCCCTGCCCGTAAGTTCTGATGAGAAATTCAACCAGGCTGTAGCTCTGGCTATACGACAGTATAGACTGCTCGGCATAGGCAGAAAACGGACTGGATAAACTGCGTACCGAGATAAGGCTATCCCCGGCTATAGCCCGGTTGAGGTAGGCGGCAAATTGCGTATTAAGTGCACCCTCGGTATAGACGGCAATACCCTCATCCAGCCAGACCGGCAGATCGCTATAGGGATTATAAATCATCTGATGGGTAACCAGGTGCGCCAGCTCGTGAGCCATAGCCCTGGTACCCCAGTCTAAATCACCGGGGGCTATGCCGATAGCGATAATCCCGTGCCGGGTATACGCCACTCCACCCGTCCATTCTTGTGGATAAATCATGGCCTCTTTTAAATCATCCGTGCTCCCATAGATATATATGGCTACCGATTTCTCCAGATACGCACCGGTATCCCGTGATAGCCTGGCGATAGCCTCTACGGCCACCGTCATCAGCTCCCGGGCGAAGCCCTCATTACCCCGGTACCAGTACAGGGTTATCTTATCTTCGGTAATACTGCGCCAGGTAAAGCGAGTATCATCAAACCGGACGCGCTGCTTGGTGGTTACTATCTGTTCACCGCTCGTATCTTTAACTGTCCACCAGTAGTCAATGGCTGTCCCCGGAGGTAAGCCACCCGTCTTTCTCATGTCCCAGGTCCATTCGGCATCCACCGCACCGGCGGGAGTAAACTCCAGATAGACTTCGCTGGTTACCGCGGCAAATGTTTCTCGGTCTACCACGTAGTGCAGCCGGATGTCGGTGATATCAACGCTACTCGCGGCTGATATACTGAAACCAAGCTCAAGAGGGAACTCCGCTTTAACCGAACTATCCAGCACTGTAGGCCCGGACTCCGCCTGGACCGAAACGGGGACGAGGACGCCCGTAAGCAGACACACCAGCAGCAACGATTTCAGGAATATGCCGTTTTGCTTCAGGCTGAACTTTATGATATTTCTTATCATCGCTCTATACTTAAATTAGCCCGTAAATACGCGGTTATGAAACCATCCAGGTCTCCATCCAGCACCGCATCGGTATCACCCGACTGGTAACCTGTCCGGTGATCCTTTACCATCCGATAGGGATGAAGCACATAGCTTCGAATCTGACTCCCCCAGCCGGCGTTAATACGCTTACCCTTTATCTTAGCCCTTTCCTCTTCTCTCCTGGCCAGCTCCAGCTTCAGCAGACGTGACTGGAGAATCCTCATGGCTATCTCTTTGTTCTGGTACTGGGAACGCTCGCTCTGGCAGTTAACTACGAGCCCGGTGGGCAAATGCGTTATTCTAACGGCACTGCTCGTCTTTTGCATATGCTGCCCCCCCGGCCCGCTGGAACGGAAGACGTCTACCTTCAAATCTTCGGGCTCTATAGATAAGTCAACATCGGCCTCTGCTTCGGGCATTACCTCTACCAGGGCAAAGGACGTATGACGGGCATGGTCCGCATCAAAAGGAGACAGACGTACCAAACGGTGAACACCATGTTCCGATTTCAGGTAACCGCAGGCGTAATCACCGCCCACACTAATAACAGCGCTCTTTATACCGGCCTCCTCTCCGGGAGATAAATCCAGTACTTCAGCATTATAACCGCGGCGCTCCGCCCAGCGCAGGTACATCCGGAGTAACATCTCCGCCCAGTCCTGAGACTCAGTGCCGCCAGCTCCGGCATGAATAGTTGCTATCGCATTACGGTCATCGTACTCGTTGCTGAAAGCTATTTCCAGCTCAAGTTTATCCAGCAGCGCCAACAGAGCATCTATTTCAGCTCCCAGCTCTGATACTAGCTCGGCATCATCTGCCAAAATAGCGGTAAACTCGGCAATATCCACCACTCTTTTTTCCAGGCTGCGCCACCTGGTTACCACTTTTTTATGCCCCACCAGCTCGCGCATGACACGCCGGGCACCAACCTGATCCGACCAGAAATCAGGCTCGGCTGACTGCTTTTCCAAGCGGAGAATTTCATTCTCCAAACCGGCAATATCAAAGATGCACCAGCGCCATGGAAACTCTACTCTTCAAGTCATCCAGTTTATCATCTAACTCATACATATCCTTACCCGTATGTTTCCTCTAGCTTTCTACTTCAGGTGACATGGGTTTACCATACTGCTTCAAGTTGCCGCCGGCGGCCAGATGGGCGAGACGGGTCGGCTCCGGCAAACGGTAGCCCCGGCAGCAGGCCAAGACCCAACCTACCGCACTCTCCAGGTTAATTTTATGACCTACGGAAACATAAACCGGTTTCACTCCGGACCTGGTACGCAGGGCTACGCCTATGGTCTCCACCCCATCTACTATCTTAACGTAGTTACCCTGTTCGCTGTCAAGAACTCCGTGCTCGCCACAAAGCAGCGACTTAGCGCAACCTATGGTTGGTACATCAAGGAAAAGCCCCAGGTGAGAGGCAAGCCCTATCCGTCTCGGATGCAGGATGCCCTGACCATCTACTATTATCAGGTCGGGGTTGACGGTAAGCGCTTCACAGGCCGCCAGTATTAGCGGTGACTCCCGGAAGGATAGCAGCCCGGGGATGTACGGCATACCGAGTTCTCCCTCAACCAGCCTTGTATCTACTATTTCAAGCCCGGGATATCTGAGGACAACTACCGCCCCTCTGGCTAAACTGCGGTATTTCCCGGCCGATATATCCACGCCGGCTATGAAGCGAGGGGCTGCAACCTCGCCGCTGGAAGACACCAGCCCAGCTAAGCTGCGCTGTATATCGATAGCTTGAGCGGGACTAACCTGCCACCCGTGCAACCTGGCCACTTTCACACTCCGATTATAGCTACTATTATATTTATTCACAACCGTATTTAACCCACCATTGACAGCAGACCCCCGAATATCGTATATTGTATAGTTAAGATGGTAAAAATAAGATTAAGACGTACAGGTTCCAAAAAGCAGCCTAGCTATCGCCTCGTGGTTGCCGACGCGAGAGCACCGCGGGACGGTGCCTTTATCGACATCATCGGCCACTATAACCCGTTAACCGACCCGTATACGATTGTCATTGACGAAGAAAAAGCGTTAACCTGGCTAAAACAGGGGGCTCAACCTACTGCTACCGCCACCAGACTAATGGCAAAGGTGGGTATAATAGATAAGTTCAAGGAACTCAAGGAGCAAACATGAAAGAACTAGTAGAGTACATCGCCAAGTCAATTGTCAACGCACCAGAGGAGGTGGTAGTCACTGAGGATACCGATGAGCAGGGCATAACGCTTAAGCTACAGGTTGCCGATGAAGATAAGGGCAGGATAATAGGCAGGCAGGGTAGAATAGCTCAAGCTATGCGCACACTGCTCAGAGTTAAAGCAGCCAAGCAAGGCACCAGAGTAAACCTGGAAATCATCTAACAACCTGCTAATATTACCTCAACACCCGATATTTTCTCTATTATTTGTGGAGGCTTCTTCTTGATGCGAGTTGCTTAGCCCCGTGAGAAGCTTCATCCGAGGGCACTTGTGGGTAGGTCCGTACCAGAGTTCATTACTATCGGCAGGGTTATCGGTACCTGGGGTGCCAGAGGTCAAGTCAAGGTAGAAATGGCCACCGATTTTCCTGACCGGTTTTCCCCCAATGCAACCGTCTATATTTCCCACCAGGCAATGACTATTGAAGACACGGCATGGCATAAGGGGAAGGCGGTTATAAAAATATCCGCGATTGACAGCCCCGAACAGGCACAGAAACTCCGCGGTCAAACCATAGAGATATCTTATGACCAGCTACGCCCTTTACCGGATGGACAGTACTATCACTTTCAACTCGTGGGGCTTGAGGTCTGGACGACCGGAAACGAGCTGCTGGGGCATATCACCGAAATCCTGACCGCCGAGAGTAATGATAATTATATAGTAAGCGGCGAGCGCGGCAGTATTTTTATTCCGGCAATTGAAGACGTAGTGAAATCTGTAGACCTGGAGGCAGGACGCATGATAATCGAACCGATATCAGGCCTGCTAACCCTGAATCAGCAGGCTACCTGATATTTGCCAGCCCATCAGCCGGAGAGATAGCTGCCAGCGTTATATCGAGGGCTTTTTCCTTCTCTTTCTGGCTACACTAAGACGTGCTATGGAGCGACGCATAGCCGCTTCGACAGTAGCCATGTCTACCTCGGAGACATGCTGGCTGAGCAGATCCGTGGCATGGCGCTTCGCCTCTTCCGCTCTGGCAACGTTAATTTCCTCAGCCCTCTCGGCAGTATCAGCCAGTATTATTACCCGGTCCGGCCGCACCTCAAGGAAACCACCGGAAACAGCCAGAAAAAACTCTTCACTGCCCTTCCTGACCACAATCTCACCGGGCTCCAGCATGGTCATCAAGGGAGCATGATGAGGTAAAATACCCAGCTGGCCTTCAACACCAGGAGCAATAACCGCATCCACAACATCGGAGAAGACCATTCGTTCTGCTGTAACAATATCCAGTGTAATATTAGGCATTGACCTGAAACCTATGCCTCCAATTTTTGTGCTGCCTCTACCACCTCGTCAATGGTGCCTACCATGAAAAACGCCTGCTCCGGTAAATCGTCATATTTACCCTCAAGTATTTCCTTGAAGCCGCGCACCGTTTCACTAGTGGACACGTACCTGCCCTGCCTGCCGGTAAATGCTTCACCGACAAACATCGGCTGAGACAGGAACCTCTGTATCCGCCGCGCTCTGCCCACGCTCTGCTTATCTTCTTCACTCAGCTCTTCAATACCCAAGATGGCAATCACGTCCTGAAGGTCCTTGTAGCGTTGCAATACTCTCTGCACCTCACGCGCTACTCTATAATGTTCTTCACCAACTATACCGGGGTCAAGGATACGCGAGTTTGAAGAAAGCGGGTCAACGGCAGGGTACAGGCCTTGCTCGGCAATAGACCGATCCAGAGAAATAACGGCGTCCAGATGACCGAAAGTGGTCACCACGCCCGGGTCGGTATAGTCATCAGCCGGAACATATATAGCTTGAAACGAGGTAATAGAACCCTGCTTGGTAGAAGTAATTCTCTCTTCCAATTCGCCTATTTCGGTAGCCAGTGTCGGCTGGTAGCCAACCGCCGAGGGCATGCGCCCCAGCAGTGCCGATACTTCCATTCCTGCCAGTGTATAACGGTAGATGTTATCTATAAACAGTAACACGTCCTGATGTTCAACGTCACGAAAGTACTCCGCCATGGTCAGCCCGGTCAGTCCGATTCTCAGTCTTACCGCCGGTGGCTCGTTCATCTGACCGAAAACCATAACGGTCTTATCAATCACACCGGAATCCTTCATCTCACGCCACAGGTCATTACCTTCACGAGACCTCTCTCCGATACCGGTAAATACGGAAAAACCACCATGCTCAGTAGCAATATTGCGTATCAACTCCATGATGATAATGGTCTTACCCACACCGGCACCACCATAGGCGCCTACCTTACCGCCCTTGGTAAAGGGCGTAATCAGGTCAACAACCTTTAGCCCCGTCTCCAGCATCTCGGTGCCTGTTTCCTGCTCCTCAAATGAGGGCGGGTTACGGTGAATCGCCCAGTACTCGTCTGCTTTAACGTCTCCCAGTTTATCCAGTGGTTCCCCCATAACGTTAAACAGACGGCCTAACGTGCTTCGACCTACAGGTACCTGGAGAACAACACCGGTATCTATAGCTTCAGCACCCCGCCCCAGTCCATCCGTGGGTGCCAGGGATAAACACCTGACCCAGTTATTACCCATGTGCTCCTGCACTTCAAGAACAATCTTACCGCCGTCCACCGGAATTTCAACAGCGTTGTATAACGCTGGTAGCTCATCAGGGGGAAACTCTATATCGACTACCGTTCCTATTACCTGAGCTACTTTCCCCTTTGCCATAACAACCTCCTTCAACTAGCCAGAGCTGCAGCCCCACCGGTAATATCCAGAAGCTCCGTAGTAATTGCTTCCTGGCGGGCCTTATTATACATCAGGGTCAAATCTTGAATAAGCTCGTGAGCATTGTCAGTGGCGTTCCGCATCGCCACTACCCTGGCCGATTGCTCACTGGCGATAGACTCTAAAATGGCATGATATACCTGCATCTCAACAAACCGGGGTAGCAGTGCGTTTAATACCACACCCGGTGCCGGTTCATAAATATAATCAACATTCTGCCCCCTGGGTAAGGTGGCCGATTCCACAGGCAGTATCTGCTGCACAACAGGTCTTTGCACCGTTGTTGAAACAAACTGAGCATAAGCCAGATAGACCAGGTCAACCGCGCCTTTGCCGTAATCATCAATAATAACATGTGATACGGGTAGCGTATCCAGCAAACTCGGCCGGTCGCCAAGCTTGGTAAACTCGGCGGTAATATCTCGGCCGTACCTTCTCATAAAATCAAAGCCCTTACGTCCCACTACGATAAGGCTGGTCGGCACATCCTGCTTAAGCATAAAATTGGCTGTAGTCCGGTTCATGCTGGAGTTAAGCCCGCCGCATAGACCCCGGTCAGGAGTAATATGAAGGATAGCGATTTTCTTTACCGCACGCTGCTCTAGCAGCGGATGCAACGCCTTTCCCTCCCTCGGCAAAGCCTCCAGATCGGCTATAACCTGACGTATCTTTTCGGCATACGGGCGGCCAGCCAAGCCAGCCTCTTGGGCACGCCTCATCTTGGAGGTGGCTATCATCTCCATGGCACGGGTAATCTTGGCTGTACTCTGTATAGCCCGTATCCGGCGCCGTATTAATCGGATATCTGCCATTTGAAATAATCCTAACTAAAGCTTTGTTTAAACTCGGAAATAGCCGCCTTCAAGACCTCCTCGGTCTCCGGGCTAATCTCTTTCTCTCTGGCTATAGTACTTACTATGTCCGAATGGCTGGCATCCATGAAGCGGTATAAATTAGCCTCAAAGGTACTCACCTTCTCCAGCGGCAAATCATCAATATATCCGTTAACAACAGCATATAGAATAATGACCTGCTTTTCCATGGATACCGGCACATACTGGGGTTGCTTCAGGACTTCCATAATTCTTTGACCCCGCTCCAGCTGGGCTTTGGTCGCTTTGTCCAGTTCCGCAGTGCCGAACTGAGCAAAAGCCGCCAGCTCCCGGTATTGGGCCAGTTCCAATCTCAACCTGCCGGCTACCTGACGCATCGCCTTGGTCTGTGCCGTGCTGCCCACCCTGGAAACGGAGAGCCCGGCATTTACCGCAGGCCGGATACCGGCATTAAACAGGTCTGTTTCCACATATATCTGCCCGTCGGTAATAGATATTACGTTGGTCGGAACGTAGGCGGACAGGTCCCCGGCCTGTGTTTCAATGATAGGTAGAGCGGTCATGGAACCGCCGCCGTATTCATCGGCATACTTGGCCGCCCTTTCCAGCAAGCGGCTGTGCAGATAGAAAACATCACCCGGGTAGGCCTCCCGTCCCGGCGGACGGTGTAACAGCAACGAAAGCTGCCGGTAAGCCCAGGCATGCTTGGAAAGGTCATCATAGACAATCAGAGCATCCTTACCCTGTTCCATAATCTCCTCGGCTATAGCACAGCCGGCATAAGGGGCAAGATATTGCAGGGCAACCGAATCAGCGGCATTAGCCGCCACCACCACCGTGTGCTCCATAGCACCATAGGCCTCCAGCGTAGCTACCATGCGAGCCACCTTGGATACTTTCTGCCCGATGGCCACATATATACAGAGCAGGTCGCCACCTTTCTGGTTAATTATGGCATCAATGGCAATAGCCGTCTTGCCTATAGAGCGGTCGCCGATAATAAGCTCTCTCTGCCCTCTACCGATAGGAACGAAGCTGTCTATAGCCTTGATACCCGTTTGCACCGGAGTGTCAACCGACTTTCTGAGCACGACGTTGGGCGCCACGCGTTCCATGGGCATGGTCTTATCCGTCTTTACCTCTCCTCTGCCATCCAGGGGACGACCCAGCGGGTCAACCACCCGACCCATAAGCGCATCGCCCACGGGCACCTCGGCAATACGCCCGGTACACCGTACCTCGTCACCCTCTTTAATATTGGAGTAATCGCCAAGTATCACCGCAGCCACGCTATCCTCTTCCAGGTTAAGGGCAATGCCCATTACCTCGTTGGGAAACTGGAGCAACTCGTTATACTTGGCTTCAGCCAGACCATGAACCCTCGCTATGCCATCGCCAACCGCTATAACCGTACCCACGTCAACCATGGTTACCATGGTACCGAACTCTTCAATCTGCCGTTTGATGACCGATACTATATCTTGGCCTCTCGCTGCCATCTCAGCTACCCCCTATCGCTCAGGATAATTGTCTAAAAGGTAAGACTAACCGTCCCTATTTATTATTTTATTTTAAAAAGACTGCTGCCCGACTATATTCCGCCATAGCTACGCAGTAGTTAATCGTTACCTGCTAATCCACCACCTCGCCAGCCGTAAACCGGAATATCCAGCTCTATTCAGCCTGTATTTAAGCTACTACCGCCCGCGAGCCGCCAGATCCTTTTTCAGGGCTTTTAACCGGCTACGGGTACTCCCATCCAGCAGTCTATCACCGATACGGGCGACAAAACCACCGAGTATTTCCTCATCCACAGAAGACGCAATCACTACTTCCTTTTTGCCAATCATATCAGCGAGGCTTTTAGCCAGAAGCTTCTCCTGCTCATCATCAATCGGAATAGCGGTAATCACCTCCGCCCTTTCTATGCCACGGTGACTGTCAGCCAGCTTCTGATACTCAGCGGTAACCTCACCCAGCATGTTTAAGCCGCCCCGCGCCGCCAGCATATAGACCAGATTAAGCGCCAGAGGATTAATACCGGGAAACTGCCCCGTTAAAAACTGGACTTTCGTCTCAAAAGAAACTGACGACGCCTCCAGCCAGTTAAGAAGGATTGTGTCCTCCACCAGCCGGGATAGCTCCTCAAGATCGGAATACCAACGCTCCACCTCATTCCGCTCAAGCGCGATCTCAAATACTGCCCTAGCGTAACGCCTGGCATAAATCCTTCCGGCCATAACCCCTCACAGAATACTCTTCTAGTTTTTCTTAAGACTGGTGCTTTCCTCCAGCACCCTGTCTATCAGCTCATGATGCGCCTCTTTATCCAGAGAGCGCTCAATAACCTTCTCTGCCGCCATTATAGTCAGGTCAGCAAACTCCTTACGCAGATCGCCAACAGCCTCATCGCGTTCCCTCTGTATCTCGGCACGGGCTCTGGTAATAAGGGTCTCGGACTCTTGCCTGGCCTCTTGCTGAGCTTGTTGCCTGATCTCATTCCCGGCACGCACAGCCTTGGCCACCGCCTCCTGCCCCTCCTTAGTAGCGACATCAAGACGTTGCCTGACCTCCTCATCAGCCTGTGCTGCCTGCTGCTTAATGAGCTCGGTTTGTTCCATGCTCTCTTTAATCTTCCGGGAACGCCCGTCAAGCATTCTCATTATCGGCTTATAAGCAACCAGATATAGGAGACCGAACAGGATAATAAAATTTACAACTTGCGCTATCAGCGTTGGTAAGCTGATGCCAAGACTGGCAATACCACCCATTATCACCCCCTAATACGTTATGCAAAGAAAAAGAACGACGCAATTATTACACCGACAAAGGCCATGACTCCCAACAACACCGCGGCAAATAACACCGCTATCGACATGGGTATCCCGTCTTTTTCCATAATAGCCCCCCCTTACAACAATTACTACACAATCATGGCTAAGATGATAGCTATAATCAGGACATAAATCCCGATGGCCTCAGCAAAAGCGGTAACCAGGATCATGTTGGTCATTATAGGACCGCTTGCCTCGGGATTTCGAGCCAATCCCTGTAATGCCGAATAGCCAATAAGCCCGATGGCCAGTGCTGGTCCCAACATCCCCAGACCAGCCGCCATACCTACCGCCAGCATTTTCATTACTTCAGGATCCATTCTTTCCCCCTTTCAAAATATTTAATCCAGCTTGTCCGGCACCTGATAAACTACACCGAACAGCTATGCGTTGCTCAATGTCCTTCCGGAGAAGCAACAGCAAGAGTTAAAAATATTAATGTTAACCCGCCGAAAATAAGGGCCTGTACAAAGCCGACCAGCAACTCAAGCCCGTAAAACGGCAGAGCAAACAACCAGGGAACCAGGAACATCGCCACCAGCAGCAATATCTCACCGGCAGTCATGTTGCCGAAAAGACGGAAGGTAAAGCTGACAACACGGATTAACTCGCTTAATCCCTCCAGAAGACCGATGAATATGTTAACCGCCCCCGTTATCAGTCCGGAGAGCCCGGCCTTCACTTTACCCTTAAATATCTGCCCCATGCTGCGCAAGAAACCACCGATGTTGATGAACTTGCCCAGATACCGTATGCCCCGTAACCGCAGACCATAGTACTCCACGAACACGAAGGAAGCCAGCGCCAGCGCCAGCGGCATGTTGATATCGGTATTGGCCGGCCGGAGCAGGTGCACCTCACCTTCTGCCGTGTGCACCAGTATAGAGCCGACACCGGGCAGTAAGCCCAGCCAGGCATTAAAGGCGACAAAAAGAAAGATGGTAGCTACTACCGGGAAGAAGCGGCGCCCGTTATCCTCACCGGCAACGTCCTGACAGAAGTTGTAAAGCCAGCCGAGGAAAGCCTCGAACAGCATCTGTAATCTATTCGGTATCAGTTTCATGCGGCGCGTTACCGCGTAGGAAAACCCGACAAGGATAATGATAGTAATCCAGGCGGCTATGACGCTGTTGGCTATAGGAAAACCGAATATATGAAAAACGGTCTCGGCAGGGAGCTCCGGCGCCGGCCTGCTAACACTAAGCCAGCTGGGCAACCCCACATCGCCGACCATACTCTTACCCATAGGACCACTGAGGAAACCTACCACGAAAAGGGCCAGCAGAATAACTGCTATCCCGATTAGCAGTGGGAAGGAGCAGCCCAGACAGCCTTTCTTAGGCACTAACCATTCTCCCTATCATTACGCTTGTTCGCCATAAGTGGCAGCAGCATCTGATACACGCCGGAGAAAGCAATGAATATGCCTCCAATCAGCCCCACTATCCAAAAATAACTCGTGTCAAATCTTACATCAAGCCAGCGTCCACCGAAGATACCCAGAGATATGGAGCCCCCAATGAAGAAGCCAACACCGGTCAACCTTAGAGCTAGTACCCACCTCCTCATACCTTGGGAAGCATACCAAACTACATGATACCGGGTCAATCTTGTTCGGGTATTCCGGCCTGTTAATCAGAAGCTATCTGTCCCACCATAACCGGCAGTCCGGTTAAGCTGATTGCAGACCCGTTATTCAGGCACACAGCTATACTATATAATACTGGTTAATATCGATATTTAAAGTCTTAGCCTTGCAGGAAGATACCGGCAAAGTCTCCGTTAAAATCCTCTAAGAACTCTTGCATACCGAGAACGTCATCACTGGTGATTGCGTCCGCGTTTCTGGAGCTGTTCAGGCTAGCCCTTGCCAGGTCATCCGTTTCATCCTCTGAAATTACCACCGCCACATAACACTTGGAATGGCAAACCGCACAACTTACCCTCAATAACCAGAGCTCTTCTTCCTGACCAACAATATTAATATCGGAGGGATCGTAGTTATGACCACAAACGGTGCATTTTACCAGACCCACTAACTTCTTGATGAAATTCTCTTCCACTAATCCGACTCAATTACCAAAAAAGGCTAGACTTAAGACTTACGCTTATCAAAATCGTCCAAATCAAGAGTATTAATGAAATCATAGAACGCCGGTAGCTTGTCTTTCATCTCTTCATCATTGAGCACATCCGCCGGGCCACTGGCATTTTCTTCGGGAAAAGGCTTCCCCGTTTCCCTGTCCAGCACGATACCGGCTTTATCCAGGACTAACTCTTCGGCATAGATAGGTACTTCCGCCCTTACCGCCAGTGCAATAGCATCGCTCGGACGAGAGTCAACCTCTAGCTGACCACCGTCTACATTGAGAACAAGCCGGGCGTAAAAAGTGTCGTTCTTTAGCTCGGTAACAACTATGGAATCGATTATGCCACCCAGTATATCGATGACCGAGCGCAGCAAGTCATGAGTGAGAGGCCGGGGAACGTTAACGCCCTGTAGTTTCACGGCTATGGCGTCAGCTTCGGCGGGACCAATCCAGATAGGAAGATAGCGTTCGGTATCCTTCTCCTTCAAAATCACCACCCGCTGATAGTTCATCAGGCTAACCCGGATACTATCTATAGTCATCTCTACCATAGCCAAACCTCCTGCTACTCCTCCAATGCACTTCATTTTAACTCAGATAGCTCAGCACTGTCAATATGCACCTGTAAAGGCCAAGATAACGGTAAAAACCTTTACCTTTCCAGCATTTGCGTTTACTACGCAAGGTATTATTGCTATAATAATATACAGGTAAGAAAATAAATTCTTCGTTATTTTTGACGCAACATGAAAACAGGCGTTTTTCACCATGAAGTCCTTTCCCAATATACCTGGTCGATTATCGGCCGCAAGCTAAAGAATTTTCCCGGTCTAATTGAAGGCCTATCCTCAAATCCAAATCTGGCTATCTACCAGATAGAACCGGTAAGCAACGAACTGCTACTGCAAGTCCACTCCCGGGAACATCTAAACAGTATTCAACATGATATCAACTGGGAATGCGGTATCTATGGGGCCGGTGCCTGTGTTACGAGCGCCGAGAAAATCTGGCAGGGTGAAATTAGAAACGCTTTCCTGGAGATAGCCTGCTGTCATCACGCCCACCGTGACTTCGCCTGGGGAGGCTGCACGGTATCCGGCACCGGTGCCATGATAGTCCACATGCGCGAGCAGTTCGGCATGAGACGCTTCGCCGTTATTGATACCGATTCGCATCATGGTGACGGCGTGCGGGAGCTGACGATGGGCAACAGGGATATCCTCCATGTCTGTTTTTGCAGTACAGATAGAATAGAAGACGAAGGAACCAAGATTGATGTCAATGTGGGATTTCGCACCACTGACAGCGAATACTTGGACAAGGTGAGGCGCGAATTCATCCCGCGAGTCCGGGAGTTCAAACCGGATATGATATTCCATATACTCGGACACGATACCGCTCAGGGAGACTATGGCGACCGGGGTCTGACATGGGACTTCTTCCCCAGGGTGGTAGAGATGGTTAAAGAGTGCGCCGATAGAGACTGCCAGGGTCGGTACATAGTGGGACTGGGCGGGGGCTCAAGATACGAGGTAGCCGACTATATCACGCCGCCAATAATTGACATACTCTCCGCTACCTAGACCGGACACTATTATTTCAGGTAGTTATGTCCCGGTTATTAATCGGACAGCAGGGCGGCTGCCAAACGCTAATAATAAATACCGAAATTACGGCAAGGGGGATAATGACGGCTAACGATAATAGAAGTCCGGGGGAAAATAGTCACGCTATTGCCATGTTTGCCGGCAAGGGCGGTGTGGGCAAGACAACCTGTGCCGCCGCCACGGCGCTGCACTACTCGTTACTCGGGGAGCCAACCCTGGCCCTATCCACGGACCCGACTCCCTCGCTATCCCACATTTTTGAGGTGAAAGACGGGCAGAAACCGGTAAAAGTCACCGATACCCTGTATCTCGCCGAGCTTGGTGTGGACGAGGTAAAAAAGATGTGGGATAGGAAGTTTGGACGTGAAGTCTACGAGGTCTTCTCATCTTTCGTATCGGTCTCATATGAGGATTTTGTCGACTTTCTCACCTCGATCTTACCCGGCTTACGCGATGAGTTCACCGTGGACTATATCAAGCACCTGGTAAGCAAGAACGGCTACCGGAGGTTCGTCTGGGACACAGCCCCCCTGGGACAGACCCTGGGCTTGCTGGAAACCCCGTCCATGCTCAGCAAGCACCTGAAACCGGCACCAAGGATTTACTCCAGGCTCAAACTCGCTAGTGACAGCAAACGGCCGGTGCTGGATATCATCAAGGGCTGGGAGAAACTGGCTGCCGAGGACATGATATTCCTCAGAAACGATGTTAAATTCATTATGGTCACTATTCCCGAAGCGCTGGCCTTTAAGCAGCTTGACGGCATCATCAGCGAGCTGGGCAGGTACGGGGTCATCGTACGGCAGCTCATAATAAACAACGTGGTAAAAGACCTGTCCTCCGCATTCCTCAGGACCAGGGCAAGGCAGCAGCAGTCCTATATAGATATGCTCTATGACAAGTATGCCCACCTGGATATAGTTGAAATACCCATGTTTTCCGAGGAGATAAAGGGGCTTGAGAGACTAAAATTAGTTGAGCAGGCCATTTTTCAGGACAAGTCAAAATAATGAACCGCATAGCTCAACCCATAAAGAACCCGCTTGACGATACCAGGAAATAACCGCCCAGTCCCAGTAAAGCCACGCCACATACGACAAGGAGTATCCGGTAGGCAACGTCGTTCATTATCTTTCTACCGGTGGCTACAACAAAAGCGACCAGGGCGTACCACAGCAAATCGGCGAGGATATGCCCGGTGAAGAAGCTGGCGATACCGGCAATCCCCAGACTGAATGACCACACAAGATAGGTAGTCCCCAGCGTTACCCACCAGATGAACCAGTAGGGATTGGAAATACTGCCCAGAATACCGGTAATTACCAGTCTTCCGCTCCGGCTTGCCTGCTGTGGCTCGGCCGAAGGCAGGGCTGTCGTCTTCTGTGAGCCGCGCCACACCGTTAATGAACCCATCCCCAGCAGAATAACGCCGCCCACCACGCCGACAATGGCCAAGACAAACTCGTTATCCATGAACTTACTGAGCCCGGCGGCCAGAGCGGCTATCAGGGCAAGCTCCAGTATCCCATGCCCCAGGATTAACCGCGGCCCAGCCCAGAACCCGCGTTTCGCTGACTCACTGATGGTAATGGCCAGCAGAGGGCCGGGCATCAGTGCTCCGGACAGGGCGATTACGAAAGCTGTGGTAAAAATGAGGAAAATAGTGGCTTCAGGCATTAATCAAGTATAACATTCCGTGACTACCCGTCTCAACCGGCCGCCCGGTACCTTCAGCGTTTGAGCATCTCCAGCCGCTCATAGGTAACGGGCCCGTATATCTTGAGCCGTTCCGCCCTCATTTCATCCAGCGGCAAGTCCAAGTGGTGACCATAATGAATCAGGTACTCCATATGCAGCTTGCCTTCCAGGTTATGCGAGTGGAATATGGCATCCTGCGTGCCGTCAAACTCCACCGGAATAATGCCATGTTCCCGGCACAGCTTCAAATTAAAGGTAGGGGTAGCCTTAACCCACTTCCCCCTGATATATAACTCGTTGTAGCCGTGATAGACAAACAGATCCGTCTGCATCACCTGCTCCAGATTACCGAAAGGTATATGGTTCTTGATAGTAGCGAACATCAGCCGTGCCGGAATACCCGCCGCCCGGGCTAAAGCGGTAAGAAGCACCGCTTTCTGGACGCAGTAGCCACTCTGCCTTGCCAGAATAACACTTGCCTTATAGTGTTCCGGAAGATGATGCTCCGCATAGACGTCATATTTAATCTCATCCCTTACAAAATAAAATAGACTTACCGCTTTCAGCACGTCTTCTTCCCGCCCGTAAGTCAGCTCTTTTACTTTTTCCTGTATAGACGGCGCATCACAATCTATGGTTGGTGTAGGTTTTAGATACTCTGCCAGGGACAGTTCCATATATATATCCTTTATAGTATACGCCAGTATTCAGCAATAATATAAAAGGGAATGCTGTTAGCTCCCCCACGGTCACCGACGGCCATTATAACAACTGGACACATTATGCGCAAACGCAGACAGACGTCCGGGAGAGTGAGGCGGATAAATATAAGTGCTATAATAGTTAATGCATACCAAATAGACCGGGGTTAACCCGGAAACAATATATCAGACCATAAGCCTGTCCGGCAGGCGAATCAGGGAGGACATGTTTAGATGGATGAACTAAAGGTATTCACCGGCACCACCCACGTAGCCCTCGCCCAGGCAGTCACCGAGTATCTCGGTATACCGCTGGGCAAGTGCGAGGTATTTCAATTCAGCAACGATAATATTTTTGTTCGTATACTGGAGAACGTAAGGCAAAGGGATACTTTTATTATTCAACCTTTCTCCTTCCCGATAAATAATAGCCTGGTTGAGATGCTAATCATGATTGACGCCCTGAAACGGGCTTCCGCTCAGCGCATTACAGCGGTCGTACCGTATTACGGTTACGGGCGGACCGATAAAAAAGACCAGCCCCGCGTACCGATTACCGCCAGGCTGGTAGCCGATTTACTGACCGTAGCCGGTGCCAACCGGCTGCTGACCGTTGACCTGCACGCGGCGCAAATACAGGGTTTTTTCAGTATCCCCGTTGACGAGCTGACCGCCCTGGATATATTAAGCACATACTTTAAACAGAAGGAAATAGATGACATGGTGGTGGTAGCCACAGACATAGGTATCACCAAACGGGCGAGAGATTTAGCCGCCAAACTGGATACACCGCTCGCTATAATAGAAAAAAGGCGCCTGGGTAACAGTGACCAGACTGAATCGTTAAACGTTATCGGTGAGGTGACCGGTAAAGTGGCGCTCATTGTGGATGATGAAATAGATACGGGCGGTTCCCTGATTAACGTAGCGTCTACCGTAATGCGGCGGGGAGCCAAGGCAGTATATTCCTGCTGCACGCATCCGGTTTTCTCCAATGACGCTATACCCAGGATTGCCTCCAGCCCGGTGAAAGAGCTGGTGGTTACCGATACCATCCCGGTACCCCCGGAAAAGCACCTGGACAAGATTACCGTTTTACCCATAGCCCCGCTGCTGGGTGAAGCTATCCGACGTATTCACACCGGGCAATCCATAGGAGCCATGTTTGAGCCGCAACCATGATAACAAGAGACCATACCGTTTTTAAACAAAATATATTCACCTGTAGACGCTCGGTTATGACGCTCAACAGAGTAAAGATTTTTACGTTATACGAGCGCCGCGTGAGACGGCGGTAACGAGGTAATCAGGAGTAGACACTATGCTTAAATGGCTGGGTGGACTGGTTGATTCCAACGAAAAAGTGCTAAAACGCCTGCAGCCACTAGTTGACAGGATAAACAGCCTGGAGCCCGAATTTGAGAGCCTGGATAGTGACGGGCTGCGCGCCAAGACCGATGAGTTCCGGGCAAAGCTCGGTGCGGGCATCTCGCCTGACGATATCCTACCGGAAGCCTTCGCCGCCGTCCGCGAAGCCGCCAGGCGGACGATAGGCCAGCGCCACTTTGACATGCAGCTGCTGGGAGGTATCGTGTTGCACCAGGGTAAAATCGCCGAGATGAGGACCGGTGAGGGCAAGACCCTGGTGGCCACCCTGCCCCTCTATCTCAACGCTCTTACCGGCAACGGCTGTCACCTGGTTACTGTTAATGACTACTTGGCACGCCGGGACGCCTACTGGATGGCTCCTATATATAATTCCCTGGGCATAAGCGTCGCCAGTATATATCCCCAGCAGACTCCGGAGGAGCACATGCCCTCCCGTATTTATGACCCGTCATACGACTCGGGAGATAAAAGCTGGCAGCACTTCCGCCCTATCTCCCGCCGCGAGGCCTACCAGGCCGATATTACCTACGGTACCTGCAGCGAGTTCGGCTTTGATTACCTGCGGGATAACATGGCCCTTGACCTTGCCCAGTACGTACAGCGGGAGTTGAGCTATGCTATCGTGGATGAGGTGGACAACCTGCTCATTGACGAGGCACGCACACCGCTTATTATCAGCGCTCCCGACGAGGAAGCCGGCAAGTACTACGAGATATTCGCCCGCCTGGTGCCTCATCTACGCCGTGAAGAGGATTACGTGCTGGATGACAAGGAGCGAAGTGTCAGCCTGACCGATGCCGGCATAAGCAACGTGGAACGAATGTTGAACCGGGACGGACACCTGAAAACGCCGAACCTCTACGATCCGGCAAACTTCGAGCTCACACGCTACCTGGAGAGCGCCCTGAAAGCCAATGCACTATTCAAGAAAGACCGGGAGTACGTGGCGAAGGACGGCGAGATAGTTATCGTTGACGAGTTTACCGGTCGCCTGATGGTCGGCCGGCGCTATTCCGATGGGCTGCATCAGGCAATAGAAGCCAAGGAGCATCTCAAGGTGCAGCGGGAAAGCCGCACCTACGCCACCATTACCATCCAGAACTACTTCCGGATGTACAACAAGCTGGCGGGGATGACCGGTACCGCCACCACCGAAGCCGAGGAGTTTCACAAGATATATATACTTGAAGTAGTAACAATACCCACCAATAAGCCCATGATTCGCCAGGACTGCTTAGACCAGATCTACAAGGATGAGAAGACCAAGTTTCGGGCGGTGGTACACGAGATTGAGCAGTTCCATAAAGAAGGCCGCCCGGTGCTGATTGGTACCGTATCCATCGAAAAGTCGGAATACCTAAGTGACCTGCTCAAGAGACACGGGATACCCTACCAGGTACTCAATGCCAAATACCACGAGAAGGAGGCCGGTATCATCGCCCAGGCCGGTAAGCTCGGTGCCGTAACCGTGGCCACCAACATGGCCGGACGCGGTGTCGACATCATACTCGGCGGGAACACCCAGAACCGGGACGAGGCAGACTGGCATCGGGAACATGAACAGGTTATCCAGGCCGGAGGCCTGCACATCATCGGTACCGACCGCCATGAGGCACGGCGGATTGATAACCAGCTCCGCGGCCGGGCCGGGCGTCAGGGCGACCCGGGAAGCTCCCGTTTTTATGTTTCCCTTGAAGACGATATCGTGCGCCGCTTCGGCGGTGACCGGGTGCGGGGCTTTATGGAATGGGCCGGCATGGACGAGGATACTCCCATTGAAAACACACTGGTCAACAAGACTATTGAGAACTCGCAAATACGGGTGGAAGGCTACCACTTTGACATTCGCAAACACCTCGTGGAATATGACGATGTTATCAACAAGCACCGCGAGCTTATCTACAGCGAGCGGCGGAAAATACTGAGCGGTGCCGACCTCAAATTGAACATCCTGTCAATGGTAAACGAAGAGCTACAGGCCATAGTGGCCAGCCACACGGGAAACGGGCATGGCTTTGATGACAACACAGAGAACCTGCTCAGCGATGCGGCTACTATCCTGCCGCTGCCACCGGACTTCAGCAATAACAATCTGGCTGCGATGAAGCCCAAGGATATTGAAGAGAAACTTATGGCAGCAGCCGACGCCCTTTACGGTGAGCGGGAAAAGGAAGTCGGGCCGGATAACATGAGGATACTGGAGCGGGTGATAATGCTCCGTACCATAGACAGCCTGTGGGTGGAGCACCTGACAGCCATGGAGTATATACGCCAGGGCATCGGGCTGCATGCTGTAGCCCAGCGGGATCCGCTGGTGGCCTATAAACGGGAGGGGCATACCCTGTTTCAAAACCTCCTGTCGGGTATCCGGCATGGTGTAGCCCGCGCCATATTTCATGTGAGCATCACCCGCAAGGAACCGGCGGCAAAAGCAGCGCCGGTACCTCAAGCCGACAGCGACAGCCACAAAAAACCTCAGCTAAAAGTCGCCGGCAAAAAAGTAGGGCGTAACGACCCCTGCCCCTGCGGCAGCGGCAAGAAATACAAACACTGCTGTGGCAAGTGAGAACCGGGAGGAGACGGGCGCACCGCCAGTGACTGATAGCGGAGGTGAGACGTCTCCCCCTTTATTTGATAACCGTGATACGGGCTGGCATTAGCCAGGGGTAAGGGTTACCGGCAATGAAAAACAGCGAGGTTGCCAGAGTATTTCAGGACATTGCTGACCTGCTGGAGCTCAAGAAGGAGAACCGTTTTAAGATAAGGGCCTACCAGAAGGTAGCCCACACCATTGAGCACCTGCCGTCGGACCTAGGAAAGCTGGTCGCCGAATCAAGATTAAAAGAGTTACCCGGGGTGGGCGAGGCTATCACCGGCAAGATTACCGAGCTTGTAACCACGGGGCGTCTTGATTATTATGACAGACTGAAGTCAGAGTTCCCGGAGGGCATCATCGCCCTGCTTGATATCCCCGGCATAGGCCCCAGAACAGCCCTGCTGCTCAGTGAAATGGGTATAAGCTCGGTAGACAGTCTGGAAACAGCCATTATTGACGGCAAAGTTAGCGGGCTGCCTGGCATAGGCGACAGGACGGCGGAGAATATTCTACGTCAAATTCGGGCAATGCGCAGCAAGGACAGGCGTACTCCTATCGGTGAAGTGCTGCCCGTGGTAGAAGATATCCTCGCCCAGCTTAAAGGGCTGCCCGGGCTTAAAAATCTGACCTCCGCCGGCAGTGTGCGCCGCTTCCGCGAGACCATAGGCGATATTGACCTGATGGGCACTGCCGATAATGCTCAGGCGATAATCCAGGCCTTTACATCACTGCCTTCCGTCAGGGAAATCCTGGGCAGCGGTACGACCAAGGCCAGTGTTATTACCACGGGTGAACTCCAGGTTGACCTGAGGATTGTGGAGCACGACTCTTTTGGCTCCTTATTACAGTATTTCACCGGCAGTAAACAGCACAATATCAAACTCCGGGAAAGGGCACGGCGGCAGGGACTCTCACTAAGCGAGTACGGCATAACCGATATAGCGAGTAATAGTCTGGAAAAGTTCACCGGCGAAACGGCGTTCTACGAGCGGCAGGGGCTGGAGTATATCCCGCCCGAACTCAGGGAAGGCCAGCACGAGATAGCGAAGGCGGAGCAGGGTACGATACCGCACCTTATTGAGCTACCTGATATCAGGGGCGACCTGCACGTTCACACCACCTGGAGCGACGGCAATGACGATTTAGAGACCATGGCCACAGCCGCCCGGGAACTGGGTTACGAATACCTGGGCATCACCGAGCACTCGGCAGGCCGGGGCATCGCCCACGGGCTGGATGCCGGGCGGGTGAGAGAACAAATAGCAGCGATTAGAGACCTTAACCAGAGACTAGACGGCATCCGTATCCTGTGCGGTACAGAGGTGGATATCCGTGCCGACGGCAGTCTTGACCTGCCCGATGAGCTGCTTTCCGAGCTGGATATTGTTATAGCCGCGGTACACTCCGGCTTAAACCAGAACCAGGAGCAGATGACGGCAAGAGTAATCAAAGCCATGGAAAATCCTCACGTAGATGTCTTGGCCCACCCCACCTGCCGCCTCTTGCCGGATAGGGAGCCGGTAGACATAGACATGGAGGCCATTTTCCAGACGGCAGCCAAAACCAGTACCATGCTGGAAATCAACGCCATGCCCAGCCGCCTTGATCTGAAAGACACCCATGCCTATCGAGCGAAGGAGCACGGCGTACGGCTGCTGATAAATACCGATTCTCACAGTACGCACCACCTGGATTTCATGCGTTTCGGGGTGGGCATAGCCCGGCGCGGCTGGTGCGAGCCCCGGGATATCCTGAATACCAGACCTCTCCGAGAAGTGCTAAAATATTTAAAATCACGATGCTGAAAGAAGAAATTATAGAATCCAGTACCGATTTGATGCCGCCGGGAGACACCGAAGCAATAAGGCACCTCAAAGAGGCTATTGCCAGCGGCAGTCACTGGTATATCGCGCTGCTGGAAGCTATTAAGCTATGGACATCGGTGGAGGAGGTCTATAACAACCGGAAATACCGCTACCTGATTGCCGGTGAGGCTTTTGACTGGCTGCTGCTGGCCGAACGGTTGTGCAATACAGTAGACGGCCTTTTACCCGCAGATGAAGCACAAGACCTGCTTTTCCATAACCGGCCACCGCTTAACCTTGACGAAGAAGAGTTCAAGTCTCTAATCGGCACCATCAAATATCACCAGTACCTTAATTATTTCTACAGTGTCACGGTAGAGGAAGCACTTGTCCTCGCCATTCAGGATGAGGTACGTAAGGAGTGGCGGATTTCAGGCTACTACAAAGACCAGGACTACACCGACGAAGTGTACCGGCGAATTTATGGTACTGTAAAAATAACGCTCCTGAAGAGTTTCCGGCGGGAAAAAGGCTACCAGCGGCTGCAGTCTATCAGCCTTTCCGAACTGAAGGAGTTTACCTGCTGGCTTTTCAACTACCGGATAAGACAATGCGATAGATCCAAAGTGGCGAGCGACACGAAAAAAGCACTGGACTGGCTGGCCCAGCAGCGGACCAATAATAGCCGCCCTATTTCGGACTACTAGTGGTTGGTGTTCGTTGTCGGTCCGGGATTCTGCTTTTCCCGTCTGGACAGTGGTGGAAAGTGGGAGGATTAACGTAGCATCAGCCCCCGGCCTTAAAGCCATGCAGAAGAAGGCTCAGCGTTAATTCTACCGCCTCGCCGGAACCAGCCGGACACATCCGGTAACAGTTAAAGCCGCTCTCCAAGAAAACAAGGGAGAGCGGCTTTTCTTTTCCCCGTTATGGTTACCGCCAACCTTAACCGAACCGGTTGAGCTGCTTAAGCAGTCTGTCCAGTTTATCCTTCCTGGCATCAAGCCTGCCCTGCTCCTTCTCAATAACCGCGGCGGGAGCCTTACTCAAGAAGGCTTTATCATTGAGCCTCACTTCAAGCCGGGATACTTCCGCCTGGCTCTGCTCTATCTCGCCAAGCAAACGTTTCCGCTCTGATGCCAGGTCAATCATGCTCTCCATGGGTATTATCACTTCTGAATCTTTGAGCACGAGTGCCAGCGTGTTTTCTGCCGACAGATTATCAGGACGACCTTCTATAAAGGCTACCGGGCTTACCCTGGCAAGCGCCTGAATGGTCTCTGAATAGGCGGTAATAGCCGGGGTGAGCTCCCCGGTATATATATTAACCTCAATCAGCTTCGCCGGCGCCACTTTATACTCCGCCCGCGCATTACGGATAGCATGTATTATCTCAATTACGGCTGCCATTACCCTCTCTGCATCATCATCAATAGCCGAGCTATTGGCTTCGGGGTAACTGGCAATCATTATTGACTCTCCTGCCCTGCCGGAATTATCCAGTGCCCGGTTAAGGTGCTGCCACAGTTCCTCGGTTACGAAAGGCATATAAGGGTGCAGCAACCGAAGCGAAGTTTCCAGAACCTCTACCAGGACCGGTATGGGAGATAGTGCCACCGCAGCCGAGCGCAACCGAATCTTGGCTATCTCTATATACCAGTCGCAGAATTCACCCCGGATGAAATCGTATAGCTGTCTCTGGGCTTCACCGAACTGGAAACTATCCATCAGACCGCTCACACTGGACACGGTACGGTTCAACCGGCTCAGAATCCAGCGGTCTTCCGTGGTAAGCGAGCTTTGCTTCTCTTTCGCCTCCGGGCTCGCCGAACCGACCATACTGACCACGAACCGGGTAGCGTTCCACATCTTGTTGGCGAAATTACGGCCAGCCTCCAGGCGAGCCTCTGTCATCTTGATATCGTTGCCCGGCGTGGTGCCGGTTGACAGGGCAAAGCGCAAAGCATCGGTACCGTATATTTCCAGTGTATCCAGGGGATTTAACACGTTGCCCCTGACCTTGCTCATCTTGTCGCCCTTCTCGTCACGCACTAGGCCGTGCAGATAAACGGTGCTGAAGGGAATCTCCCCCGTATTCTCCAGCCCCATCATAATCATCCTGGCCACCCAGAAGAAAAGAATGTCGTAGCCGGTCTCCATTACTGTGGTGGGATAAAAATAACGCAAAGCCTCGGTATCATCAGGCCAGCCCAGCGTTGAATGTGGCCACAGCGCCGAGCTAAACCAGGTATCAAGAACGTCCGGGTCCTGCTCTATATCGGCTGAACCGCAGTGCTGACATGTTGCGGCATCCTCAATGGAGACGGTCTCTTTGCCGCAGCTACGGCAGTACCATACCGGAATTCTATGCCCCCACCAGAGCTGCCGGCTGATACACCAGTCCCTTATGTTCTCCATCCAGTTGAGATATACTTTGGTGAACCGCTCCGGGATAATGTTAATGCGCTTATCCAGAACGGCTTTAATAGCCGGCTCGGCGAGTGGCTGGGTTTTGATAAACCACTGCTGGCTCGCGAGCGGCTCGATAACCGTCTGACAGCGGTCACAGTGTCCCACCGCATGACTGTAAGGCTCAATCTTGACCAGCAATCCATCCCTTTCCAGATCAGCCAGAATAGCCTTTCGGCAGACAAAACGGTCAAGCCCGGCATACGGACCGGCGCTTTCGTTCATGGTGGCGTCCGGATTAAGTATATTTATCAGGGCCAGCCCCTGCCGCTGGGCTACCTCAAAGTCCACCGGGTCGTGGGCCGGGGTGATTTTAACCGCCCCGGTACCGAAGGTAATATCAACCGCCGCATCAGCCACAATGGGAATTTCACGGTTCACGGCAGGCAGTATCACCTTCTTACCTATCATAGAGCGGAAGCGCTCGTCTTCAGGGTTAACCGCTACCGCCGTATCACCCAATATGGTTTCCGGACGGGTAGTCGCCACAATAATATACTCGTTGCTGCCGTCAGCCAGCGGATACCGGACATAGTATAGATTTCCCTGCATGTCCTGATGATTTACCTCAAGATCCGAAATAGCCGTAGTACAGCGGGGACACCAGTTAATAATCCGCTCGCCGCGGTAGATGAGACCCTTCTGAAACAGGCGGTAAAAGGTAGTACGCACCGCCCGGCTCGGCCCCGCCTCCAGCGTAAAGCGCTCCCGGCTCCAGTCACAGGAGGTACCCAACCGCTGGTGCTGCTCGGCAATGGTATGCCGGCAGCTTGCCGCCCACTGCCTCATCCTCTCTAAAAACTTCTCCCTGCCCAGCTGGTGCCGGTCCAGCCCTTCTTTAGCCAGGAGTTGTTCTACAACCACCTGAGCGGCGATACCGGCATGGTCAATGCCGGGCAGCCAGAGCGTCGGCTCACCCTTCATCCGGTGCCAGCGCGCCATGATGTCCTCTAAAGTAGCGGTGAGGGCATGCCCGATGTGAAGCTCACCGGTAACATTGGGCGGCGGCATGATAATAACAAAGGGCTTCTGCTGGGGGTCTATGCGGGGGGCAAAGTAGCCCTTCTCCAACCAGAACTTATACCATTTAGTTTCTACCTTTCCCGGCTCGTAAGCCTTGGGCATCTCATACTCAACGTTTAGTGCTTCTGCCATGCTTGCCTTTCTAATAATTAATTAGGTATCTTATTATATTATCGTAAAAAAATACGCCTACGGCAATATTTGCTATTAATCCTGTATATACTGTTTGGCTTACATTACTATGGTTTACGATTTACCAACTTTACCCCGATAGCTAACAATAAGGCTGAATATACTAAACGCCAAGATACCTACGATACGCGATGCCTAGCTAATACTATACCAGACAATAAATAGGCTGACTCCATTCCAAAGATTATATCTTATATTTAGCCAGATATCTTAAGCATCAATGTGACCACGCTATTTACTTTTTATTACTTAGCTCTTTCAAATCTGAGACAAATATTACCCAGAGTGGTCTTAACTACAGCCGAAGGTTCAACGATAGGATTGTTCACTGTGGATAAATATAGGTTTATCATAAATTTAAAGTTTTTTACACTAAACTCGTAGTCACACTGTCTAGTATATTTTTCTTTTGGTGAATAATTTTCTAAATCTATCAATCTACCGAGCAAATGATAGCCTTCGACGTTTTCTAACTTTCTAAGCGGCTGCTCTGCAAATGCATACTTGAGATGTTTCTTCCAATCTCTATATTCCTCTTTTGCTATTGTTTCTACAGCGTTAATCCAATTTGGTTCAGCTATATATGGAAGCGAGTAATTCTTAATAAGTTCTCCACCTATCTTCTTATGTATTGTGAGATGCTCTGCACCATAAGGAAGTATTCGTATAAAAACTTGTTGCGGTTTATTTTCAATTTCTATGACCGGCTTACTAATAGAAAGGAATTTTAACCATACATATTTTTTCTTCGTTTCCATACCCAGTTCGTCATATGCGCCTGGATTTGTATCCTTGGTATGCTACCACTGAATTCATATGGTGCGTCCGTCCACTCCACCCACACATTGATGGCCGTTTATACCGCTGCTCTAGGTGTTACCCGGCAGCAGGGCTACTACCCGGTCAAGTATCCGGTCGGCTACTTCTCTTTTCGGCATCAGAGGCAGGCTATCCGGCTTGCCATCCCGGTCAATGATGGTTACTTTATTGGTATCAACATCAAAACCGCTGCCCAGCTCGGTAATATCGTTGGCCACGATAAGATGTAGCCCCTTTTTCGCAAGCTTTTGTCGCGCATTATCTATTAAATCCTCACTCTCAGCGGCAAAGCCCACCCTGATAAAGTCACCCTGCACTTCAGCCAGGATATCCGGCGTCCTTATAAGCTTTAACGTAAGACCGCCGTCCCCCTTTTTAATCTTGGCATCAGCCGTGCGCTCCGGCCGGTAGTCAGCCACGGCAGCCGCCATAATCAGCACGTCGGCACGGGCAACCTGAGCCGTCACCGCTTCTTTCATCTGGGCAGCTGTTCTAACCCGGATAATTTCTACGCCGACCGGCCCGGCAAGAGATACGGGAGCCGAAATCAGAGAGACGATAGCACCCCTGTCCCGGGCAGCCTCGGCTATATGGTAGCCCATTTTCCCCGAAGAGCGGTTCCCGATATGGCGCACCGGATCTATGGGCTCCTCGGTGCCACCGGCGGTAACCACCACGTGTCTGCCGACCAGGTCTCCGTTTTTTCCCAGCTCCTGATGGACAGTACCGATAATCCTGTCTATATCGGCAAGCCGCCCCGGCCCGGTGCCGCCCGAGGCCAGGTGCCCCGTTCCCGGCTCAATAATAGTAAATCCCCTCGCTTTCAGTCTGGCCAGGTTATCCTGCGTTACGGGATTAGTGTACATATTACTTTCCATTGCCGGAGCTATAATAACCGGCGCCCGGGTGGCGAGGACAGTACAGGTTAGCATGTCGTCAGCAATACCGGCAGCTAATTTGGCGATGATATTGGCAGTAGCCGGCGCGATAACCACCACGCTGGCCGCTCCGGCCAGGGCTACGTGCTCAACATGATGCTGCGTGTTTAAATCAAACATGTCAGCTATCACCGGCCGCCCGGTCACACTGCGAAAGGTCAGCGGGGTTATAAAGCTGGCAGCCGACCAGGTCATAACTACTTCCACACTGGCCCCGGCTTGAGTTAGCTTACTGGCAATATTGGCTGCCTTGTAAGCGGCTATACTGCCGGTTACACCCAGAACTACGGTCTTATCTCTCAGCATCAGGACTCCTTTTCGGGCTGAGCTTTGTTCATATCATATATCAGTCTAAGGCCAATTAAGGTCAGACTGGGATTGACGGTATCAATTACCTGGGTCTCTTTGGCGATTAGCTCCGCATAGCCCCCGGTAGCCACCACTCTGGCTTTTTCCCCCAACTCCTGCTGGATACGTGATACTATCCCTTCGATAAGTCCCACGTAACCGAAAATGATACCCGACTTCATGGCGGCATCTGTATTGGTGCCAATGGCGTGTTTGGGACGAACCAGTTCTATGAGCGGCAGTTTGGCGGCTCTAACAAACAGGGCTTCCACCGAGGTAGCGATACCAGGAGCGATAGCACCGCCCAGATAATCACCGTCCTTGGATACTGTATCAAAGGTGGTCGCCGTGCCCAGGTCGGTTATTATTACCGGCCCGCCGTAGAGATGATGGGCAGCGGCCACGTTTACTATACGATCAGCACCAACTTCCCTGGGATTGTCCAGCAAGATACGAACACCTGTCCTGACACCGGCGGCTACTACCAGCGGTGAAACCTTAAAGTAGCGGCGAAACAGCTGCTGAAACGTGCTGGTAAGAGGAGGCACCACACTGCACAGGGCAACCCCCTTAATATCAGCCGTATGCAGACCCTGATGGTGTATAAAATCAAGCATTAGCGCCGCATACTCATCCGCGGTACGGTGAATGGCTGTTGCCATATTATAGGTAGCACGGAGCTCTTCTCCGTCAAAAACACCTATAGTGACACCCGTATTTCCAATATCAATTACCAGCAACATTGCTATTTACCCCGTTCCCCAAAATATTTTTTTAGCTCCCGGCAGTTTTCCTCCGGATATCTGGAGCTAAAATGAAGGTCCTGCAGCACATCGTAATAACTGCAGTCACTGACGGCCAGCCCGAAAAAAGCCATCCGGGGAATAATTCTGGCATGTGTCCAGAAATAGCCCTCTCCGGATAACCCCGAATTGATTGACATATTAAAACTATAATAACCCTGATCATTAATATAGCGCAAAACCTTTACCAAACCAAGTGAAAAGTCACCCAGTTCTACCCCGGAAATATCCAGGAAAGATTCCCGGTGTTTGAATATGGCCAGTACGTCCAGCAGTTTACCTCGCGGCGCGTAAGAGGCCAGCCAGGAGATATCACCGGTCTCCCCGATATATCTCTCCTCCAGAGACTCCTCCTCTGCCACAAGGTCATGCCAGAAGTTGCTGCCGTTGGCCGTATAGTACTTTTGTGACGCCTGGAGCAACTCCTGCTGATAGGGAGCGGGCAGGTAAGCCGCCTCTACCTGAAGGTGAGGATGTACCTGCGAGGCACCCGAAGGCGGCATGTAGTTCCAGCCGAGATAAATATATTTAGCCCCTGCGTCGTACTGGTGCACCCTCTTTAGATACGTCTGAGCCGCCATAAGCGCGTCGGTTAACATTTTCTGAGTGAAATCCGGTAATGCCACGAAGTGTTGCCTGGATAGCACGGTAATAGCGCTGTAGGGAGCATAGGGCACGGCATTGGGAAATATACAGGCTTCGCCCAGTTGAAGTCTACCCTGAGGTAACAGGTCGGCGATAAATTTAGGTGTAACTTCACCGATAGCCCCGGGACAAAACGGGCACCCTGTATTTAAAGACTTTGCTACCAGTGCTGGTAAGTCCTCCTGGTAGCTGGTAAGACGCCGCACTTCGTATACGTAGCTCGGTTTCCCCAGCAGCGGGTCAAACCTTATCTCAAAGGAGTGTACTTTCTCTTTGAAATCAGCATGCGGGTCGAAACCTTGCCGTAAGCACCTCCTTCTTGAACTCAATAGCCATAAATCATACCGCCCTTAACCGCTTAATAGCCTTCGGTAAAGCCGGTAAAAGGTCGCTGGCAATCATGCCGGTATCACCGAGGTCGTCCCGCACCATATTGCCCGCTTCACCATGAACATATACTCCGAGAGCAGCGGCATCAAAGGGTGCCAGACCCTGCGCCAGCAACCCAGCTATAGCACCGGCCAGCACGTCACCCGTCCCGGCTGAGGCCAACCCGGGATTGGCTACGGGACTAACCCGGCACCTGCCATCCGGGACGGCAATAACACTGTAAGCCCCCTTGAGCACAACTGTCTTGTGCCACTCGCCCGCCATCCGTCGGCAGATACCAACCCTGTCCCGCTGTATCTCATCAACAGATATACCGGCCAGCCGGGCCATTTCGCCGGGATGCGGAGTAAGTATAGCGTCACCGGTTATCTTGTGCCACCAGTCCGGCATGGTAGCCAGGGTATTAAGGGCATCGGCATCTATTACCAAAGGCGGCAGTGACAAGCTTGATTTTAGCAGCAGCGCCCGCAGTAACGCCGTAACCGAGCGGTTCTGCCCCAGCCCGCAGCCGATAAGCAGCACATTATAGCGCTCCAGCTGCTCATTAATTATCCTGACCGCCTGAGCGGAAATAAAGCCAGCCGGTGACTCGGGTAGCGGGATATAGGTTACTTCCGTCATCTTGGCAGCAAGAACGGGTTGCAGGCTACTCGCCGTAGCCAGGGTAACCAGCCCGGCGCCGCTTCTTATGGCGCCGCTACAGGCAAGGTAAGCCGCACCGACATAATTTAGCGAGCCGGCAACCACCAGGACTTTGCCAAACGTTCCCTTATTAGCCTGAAGCGGACGCCCGGGTAATACCGAACCAGCCCAGCCAGCGGTTATCAGCTCAATATCCACATACTCCACGAGATGCGAAGGGATGCCGATATGGGCGATAGTCAAATTGCCTGCCCTCTCGGCACCCGGTAGATTAAGCAAGCCCAGTTTCGGATAACCCAGGGTAACCGTATAGTCAGCATACGGGGTAACCTCATCCACGGCACCGGTATCGGCATTCATTCCGGAGGGTAAGTCCACGGCGACAATACTCAGAGTTGGCCGCTCCTTTCTTACCCGATTTACCCTTTCCAGCACCTGCCGGTAGACACCGGTAAAGTGGCGAACTTTTCCAGTACCAAAGAGGGAGTCTATCACTACCCTGGCCTCTGCCAGCCACTCTTCAAACTGACCGAGCGCCGTATCTAAATCCGCTTCCACGCAGGGTATGCCCCGCTGCTCTACCAATTCCAGATTGCTGTCGGCCGGCCGTCTCTGGCTCAGGATATATACGTGCACGCGGGCGCCCCATTCATGAAGATGGCGAGCTGCTACCAGTCCATCGCCGCCGTTATTGCCCGGCCCTATCAGGACGAGGATATGCTCGTCCTCAACAGCACCCAGAAACTGCCTTACTGCTGAAGCCACCGCCAGTCCCGCATTCTCCATAAGCTGGGCAAGAGGAACCCCCGCCCGGACACAGGCTTGCTCAGCCTCGCGCATCTGATCTATGGTTAAAATCTTCATTACAGGAAAGCTAATACTTTTTCACTGATTTGAAGTGTATCAATATCACGGACTGCGGTCAACTGTTACCGAACTCCGCCAGCCTGCCCATCATCGCCTGCCAGTGCATACCCCGCCAGTAGACACGATGGCAGGCAGGGCACTCCATGTAGTGCTCCTGTGTCTCAAAAACATAGGGCGGCACCAGGTCTTTCAACTCACCTTTGTCTCTCGCCACCAGCGGCTCGTTACATTCCAGGCAAATGCTGAAGGGGTTATACTCCGGATTAAGATGCAACGTATCGATTACGTACCGCATCTGGAGTTCCGGTCTATCACTTTGAAGCAGGATAGCCCTGAGTTGGCCGCTGGTTACTACACGCCTTTTCATAATCTGGGTATCACGGGTAAGTATTACTCTCCCTTCGTCCAGAGCAATAGCAACCATGGTGGAGTCATCTTCACCGTCAAAAAAAAGCGTGTCATAACCCATAAGTCTCAGCCACCTGGCCAGCTTACCCACATTATGGTCAACTATAAACTTAGGTTCGCTAATTGACCTCACCCCCCCCGGCAAGCCACTACAGCTCAAACCGCATCCCCTCACTGGCCAGGGTAATCGGCGAGTTCAGGTCCCGGGCTACTGTAGCTATCTCACCCGCTATCTCTTTTTCCAATGCCGGAGTCATATGAACCAGTACAACCCGGGGCAGATAACCCTTGAGCGCCTGGAAGCTCAGTAACTCCTCTTTCAGGAGATTTGGCGTCAGATGCCCCGACTGCCAACCGAACTCCTCAAATCTGTCCGGCGCCGTTACCTCAATAACGAGTAGCTGGGGCGATATATACTGCCAGCAATCAGCGAGACCAGGGCCGGTATCACCAGTATAGAACAGTACTTTACCATCTTGAGATGCTATTTGATAGCCTACGGCCGGCACGGAGTGGGCAACCGGTACCGGCAGGACGGCGTAGCTATCTATAATTACGGTGTTACCGGGTTCCAGTTCGTTAAATTTCACCGCCGGTCTATCCGGTGGCTCTTTGCGGAAATCGGGATAAAGCTCGCCGTCCAGCAAATGGCTCAAGACGGCGTCAGTAGTATAACTGGTAGCGTAAATATCTATAGACCCGCCCGCCAGGAAGAAGTTCATGGCGAGAGCCGGAATATCCTTGACATGGTCATAGTGTTTATGGGTAAGCAGGACACTAACCAGTTTTAGCTGCAATTCAAGTGACAGGCTGGAGGTGAGGCCACCGCCGTCTATAGCCAGCACATCGTCAACCAGCAGACCTGCGCACCTGGAATTTAAAGACTCACAGTTATGTGCCCCCAGGATTTGGACTCTCATTACTTATCCGGTTACCCTCCTTTTCCCAGTATCAAGGGAACATGTAAACAGCATACCGCTAATCACCGGCCCGGACCACCGCACCCGGCGGCAGCGACGACTCCACCCTTTTTCTCAGTAAAGCGACCAGCAGGTAACAGAAGGGCGTATCGCCGGCCGCTATTATCAGCTTGATTACATACTGCATCACGAGCATATTTACCAGTACCTCGCCGGGCACAATTCCCCAGAAAGCTATGGTTATGAAAAGTCCGGTATCAAGTGCCTGGGAGACCATCGTCGACGCATTGTTACGCAGCCACAGAAATCTGCCTCCTGTTTTATTCCGCCAGAAGTGGAAGGCAACAACGTCGTGATGCTGGCTCACCAGATAAGCCACCATTGATGCCAGCACCAGCCTGGGCACCATACCCAGGATGGTATCGTAGGCCGCCTGTCCTTCCCAGAATACCGCCGGCGGCAGCAGTTTGCCGCCATAGACAAGCGCCAGCATCAGCACGCTGGCGCTGAACCCTATCCAGATTACCCTGGTGGCTACGCGCCTTCCGTAAAGCTCGGTAATAACATCGGTAAACAGGAAAGTGAGCGGGTAAGCTATTACCCCGGCTGGAACAATCCAGCCGCCGATAGAGACAAGCTTAACCGCTATGATGTTGGCTACCAGCAGGCACGTCGTAAATAATGCAGCTAATACTGTTAGAATCATATGCTTAAGTGGCAATGAAAGCGGTCATAACCCGGTAACAGCGAATATACTATAACCAGCGCTTGCGGCGGAAGTAGAGCAGCATACCTGCCACAATGAGCACCATTACCACCGCCAGAATAATCCACGTATAAGAACCACCCCAGGAATCCGCCCCACCGGGTAATATGATGTTCATTCCATAGAAACTGGCTACTACCGTAAGCACCGTGCCAATCGTAGCCAGAATAGTCAGCACCCGAAGCACGTCGTTTACCCGGTACGACAGCAGGGAATCATGCGTGGCATGCAACCCTTCGATTATCTCCTTATACTCGTCCAGAGCGTCCCAAATCTTGTCCACATGGTCCACCATGTCACCGAAATATACGGTTAAATCCGTCTTGCTGAAGCGACGTATCTTGGGCTCCAGGCTGCCGATAACAGCCCGCATCGGCCATATGATACGGCGAAAGGAGATAACATCACGCCGGAGAATAGAAAGCTCTTCAATTGACCTGGGCATCCCCTGGCTGGAGAAGATATTATCCTCCACTTCCTCAATATTGTCACCCAGCTTGTTTAATATCGGCAGGCAGTAGTCAACCAGCCTGTCAACTATACGGTACAGCAGATAGCCGGAGCCCAGGCTCAGGCTCTCTGCACGCGATTCGTCATCAATCTGGCATTCCCGGAACAGCTTGACCAGGGGTTTAAGCTCCCCCTTATGCAGAGTGATGAGATAGTTCTCGCCAATGAATACGGACAACTGACTGGAAGTTGTTACCCGTGCTTCTTTATTAAATATCGGAAAATGAAAGACCAGAAACAGATAGTCACGGTATTCGTCCACCTTGGGACGCTGTATGCGGCTCAGGCAGTCATCAAGGTCCAGGGGGTGAAAAGGATAGTTTTGAGCGAGATACTCTGTCTCGCGCTCTGTCGGCTTCTCAATATTAATCCAGGTCTGCTCGCCCCAAGTTACCGAATCTATCCGTAGCTTTTCCTCTTTCTTAACCTGAGAAATGGTCATATCACCTTACCCCCCGGACTTTTTAAATACAAATTACATTACGCCTCCTGCGCACGCAACTGTTTTTATTAATGATGCACTAACCACGCTTACCGTGTATACCCCGGGAAACAGGGCTGACACCAGGGTTTACTTATGACTACCGTCAGAATCACTACCAGCTATATTATAGCACACTCTCCTACCCGACAAGACCCGGATCATGTATCATAACATGCGGGAAAAAGCAAACGGGGTAGGAGGCAGGATTTATCTATCGCAAGTCCCGGTCAAAACAGGAAATGGCGAGCCCCGGAACATGATTTCGCCTGATAACTATAATTAAAGCTGGCGCGGGAGATGCCATTACCGACACGTCCCGCGCCAGCCGTTTAGTTAGTTACCAGAAGTTACCAGATTTACCAGACATGCTGGCAAAACGCACTGACTTAACTTAATAGTCGTAGAAACCCTTGCCTGTTTTACGCCCAAGCCAGCCAGCAGCCACCATCTTCTTCAGCAGAGTAGGCGCAGCAAACTTCTGGTCTTTCAGCTCATCATACAACGCATTGGCAATCATGAGAATCGTATCCAGCCCTACCAGGTCTGCCAGAGCCAGCGGCCCCATGGGATGATTCAACCCCATAGTCACACCCCTATCAATATCATCGGCAGGAGATACGCCGTTCTCTACCATTCGGATAGCATCAAGAATAAAGGGGTTGGCCAGCTGGTCAACCACAAATGCCGGGATATCCGGCGAGACCGTAACAACCTTACCTACCGTTTCGCCGAACTTTCTTGCTGATTCCATGGTATCTTCATCGGTCAGGATAGTCTTAACCAGTTCCAGTAACCGCATCACCGGTACCGGGTTAAAGAAGTGCATACCCAGAACCTTTTCCTGTCTGCCGGTAACAATAGCCATATCAATAACAGATAGGCATGAAGTATTACTCGCTATGATAGCACCTGGCTTGCATATCTTGTCCAGCTCGGCAAATAGCTTCTTTTTCAGTGCCATTATCTCAGGAACAGCCTCTATCACCAGATCACAGTCAGCAAAGTCCTGCATATTGGTAGTGCCCTTGATACGCCCCATTACGGCGTCCTTATCCTCCTGGGACATCTTGCCCTTGCTAACACTCCTGGCAAGCAGTTTGTCAATACCGCCTACACCCTTTTTCAAGAGCTCTTCATTTATCTCCGACATTACCACCTGGTAACCTGATTGCGCCGATATCTGAACTATACCAGCCCCCATGATACCAGCACCGACAACTCCGACTTTTTTAATCTCCATAGTTGCTCCTTTCCAAAGTTTTTATCTCACCTACTTACCCTTGTAGACCGGCTTTCTCTTTTCAATAAAGGCGCCCACACCCTCATCAAAATCATCAGTCTGAGCTAAATAGGTATTGAGAGCGCACTCCAGTCTCATACCATCGTCCAGAGACATACTGTAACCCCTGACCATCGCCTCCTTGGCGGCGCGTACAGCCAGAGGGCCTGCCTTGCAGATAGTCTTGGCCCACTTCACGGCAGTGGACATCACCTCTTCCTGCGGTACCACGGCATTTATCAAACCAATACGCTCTGCTTCTTTAGCATCGATAATGCGGGCGCAGAACAACATTTCACATGCCTTGCACCAGGATACCATCCGGGGCAGTTTCTGCGTACCACCCCAGCCGGGTAGCAGTCCTAGAGTGACCTCGGGTAAGCCTAAACGAGCCTGCTCGGATGCTATTCTTATATCACAGGACAGAACTACTTCCATACCGCCACCCAGCGCCATGCCATTAATAGCCGCAATGATAGGTTTCCACAACTCAAAACCGCGCATATGCGCCGACGGGGCATTCCACGGCGGCGACGCCGGTCTCTTTAATGTGGGCAACGTCTCTTTTATATCAGCGCCAGCGCAAAAAGCCTTGTCACCGGCACCGGTAATTATGCCGACCCAGACCTCGGGGTCATCCCTGAAATCAGCCATGGCATCTTTGAACTCCTGGAGAATCTGCAAATTCAAGGAGTTCATCGCCTCCGGCCGGTTTATGGTAAAAGTGGCAATTCGATCTTCTTTCTTATAATCCAGAAGTGCCATAGTATTCCTCCTCACATTTTTGATAGCTATTCAACAGGCAAGAATAAAATTTAAAGAAAAAGAAAAACCATCACCCCCTTTCAGACAGACTTTACCTAAATAAAATAATAAACACAGTAGTGTGAATTCTAGCAAGCGCTAGGTCTACTGTCAAGGTAAGCTGAACTGGCGCTCCCAAAGTGAGCCGCCGCAGCCGGATAGACATACTACCGAGCATCCCAAGCAATTGACAGCCAAACCCGTTTATGATTATATATTACTGTGTATGGCAGCGTAGCTCAGTGGCAGAGCAGAGGACTCATAAGCCTTTGGTCGGTGGTTCAAATCCACCCGCTGCCACTTACTTTTTGAGCCTGTTTTGCGTATCTCCTGAGTCCCCTTTAAAATATTACTCAACTTTCAGGCGTGAATCTTGCGATATTTTTGCTGAAGCTCTATCTTTTCTACTATTTACCAGACTACAACTTTTTTAATAAATGAATCCAATTCAAGCGATTGGTATTGACTTACAGCAAAGGACTGGCCTATTATGTTTTTTGTACCCAAATCCAGCCGCGGTCAGTTTAAGGAGAATGGTATGCCGCTACTGCATACTAGCAGAAACCAGCACGGCGGTGAACTCACTGGCGAATATAGATATGGCGATGCAGGGCAGGCGATAGTAGCTTGCCTCTTTTTTGTTTTCTGGATAACTGATGTCTTCTTCGAATACTCGACATTCCTCAACCAATACCTCCCATCTGTAGTCAGAATACCAGTCGGGATAATACTGTTACTCCTGGCAGGCTATCTCGCTATAACGGGATTAAATATAGTATTCGGTAAGAAGCTTGCGAAACCTGTGGTAATCAGGGAAGGGGCTTTCCGTATCATCCGCCATCCCATATATCTTAGTGAGATTATACTTTACTTGGGCTTACTGACGCTGAGTATATCCCTGGCAGCCGTTGTCATTTGGATTGCCGGCATTGTCTTTCTGCATTATATATCCCGCCACGAAGAAAAACTGTTGATTGCACGCTTCGGAGAAGAATACAGGAAATATATGAGAGACGTGCCAATGTGGATTCCACTGCTACGAAAGTGAGGTGGACCCCGAAATTCGGACAGGTTGTTAAGGTTGAGTTCTGCTCCTAAAATAAGAGGAGCTGGAGGAGCAGGACATGAAACAGAACCGCAGAAAACACAGTCCGTCATTCAAAGCCAGGGTAGCCCTGGAAGCATTAAAGGGTGAGGGAACAATAGCCAAACTGGCCAATCGCTTTGAAGTCCACCCCAGCCAAATCCGGTCCTGGGAGAAAGCATCGGCAGAAAATGCCGCCGGTATCTTTGGCGGTGACCAAGATCGGAAAAAGAAAAGTGACCAGCAGCTCATTACCCAGTTATACCAGCAAATTGGCCATCTCAAGGTGGAGCGGGAGACGGGGCTCGAACCCGCGACAACCTGCTTGGAAGGCAGGGACTCTACCACTGAGTTACTCCCGCTGAGCTACAGGGACTCAAAATTGACCGGATTGGTCAAAACCTCCTTTTTTAGCTTCGCAACGTGGATTAACATTATTACAATCTGTATAAACATGCTGGCAATTCCTATGAACTTTTTCAAAAGCAGCCGCTCTAGTAGAGTCATTTTCTCATGGTTTTTCACCCCCTTTATCCCCTTTATGTTCTCAATTATTGACATCATGGACATTATCCTTTACAATCAATGGCGGGCAGGACCCTCAAAACTGAAAGAGGAGGATGCCGGTCCGATTTTTAAGTGACGGGGCCCTGCCCGCCGGATTTCCCTTCTTTTATTAGAGATTCGCCGAATTCGAAGACGGCTTCCTGCATCTCCGGGGAAAGTTTAGAATACTGCTCCACGATTTTTTCGATACGCTTCTCACGTTTATCTTTCTGCTCGCGCTCGTTGAAGCTCAGATCGAAACTCATATCAAACTCCTCAGTGTTGATTTCAAAGATCATCGATTTGGATTTTCGCCTCTCCATGGTCGATTCTCCAAGCTAACACTGAAGTCGATAATATTTTCAACCGCTTTTAGCTGGTCATCATTAAGAAGACTGAGCCTGTCAAGCAGGCGGGCCATCGGCTCACTGATAGCAGGATCGGTACGCTCGCTTCGATAACCGCAAATATCGAGCAGATGGTCCTCAAGCACCTCCCGCTGGTTCTTACTGCCATTACCAAAGGCCTCTGCCAGCTTTACGATGATGGTTGCCGAGGGCCGGGCGCCTTTTCTAATATCGCCAATGGTGGCGTGGCTTACACCCACCTTTTTCGCCGCCTGTCGGTAAGATAATCGCTCATCCTGGCACCGCTGCTCCAACCACTGCGCCAGGGGTGTCCGCTCGCCGTTGCCGGAACCCGGCCTGCCTCCCTGCTGTAGAATCTCCTCGCCCATTGAATACTCTCCTCCCTAAGTATTTTTATTGGCATTTCAGCCCTTGGCATGTAAATTCTGATTAGCATCATATCATCTGCTGTAAACAAAAGCAAACATCCCCGGCGGAATATTAGTGAAAATAATGGTTGACGCACTGGCATAAAAAGTTTACAATCATTAATGCTATTTTAAGGCACTTGATTAAAGGGGGAGGTGAAATATGCCGGGGCATCCTATGTTTGAGATGTATACACGGTCTTATTTGCACCGGGTTACGGGCTTTAGCCTTCCACACTTGAGCCGTGTGAACACCGGGAAGCAACGCTTGACACGCTCTTTTATCGACCGGTGCTGCTTGGCGCTCAGTCGACCTGCCGAAGAACTGTTTTTGCTCAATGCTGCCAGTCTACCTGCCAGCAACCCAAAGCACAACTAATTCTGGTCTCGACACCCGGAATAATAACAGGGAGAGCGTTATGCTAGAGGCAGCCTACGACGGGAGCCGCGAGAGGCTCATTCATGAACTTATCGTCAGGTTCGGTGAATTCAAGAAAGTCGTCCGGATGCACACCGGCGTGGCTTACAAAGTGCCCACCAGGGATATCCTCGAAAAGGGCATCAGGGAACAGGACCTCGACCGGTACCCGCTCTGGGAATAGTTGGAGGTATCTAAATGAGGATGAGCTGGCTGGGGAGGAAGGATTCGAACCTTCCCCTCGCACCAGAATCAAAATCTAGCCCCCTTGCCGGGCTTTTGAATGGTATTATACCCTCCCTTCCCTTCCCTGGGAGGAAGAGGGAAGGGCCAAAAAAAGTGGGCCGAGAACTCGGCAGCAAACGGTGCATAAACTGTTCAGTTTGAGGAGGTGGTAAAGTTGCTAACTCGGAATGCTATCGAAGAGTTCATGCTCAGCCGGGGCCGACTCCGCCCCAGGACTCTGAAGGAATACCGGAAGCACCTGGATCTCTTCGAGCGGTCCTTCCCCGACCTGCCGGATACCCACCAGTTGATCCAGTCATGGCTGAACAATTTCAACGGGGTGACTCCGGAGACGGTACACGCCCGCTTCCGCACTATCAGAGCTCTATACAAGCAGCTCTACCTCTTTCACAATATCCCAAACCTGATGCTCCAGGTCAGACCCCCACAGCTAAAACGCAAGGCGATGAGGACGTTCACCGATCAGGAGCTTTTCCGCCTGTTTTCTCTCCCTCTCACCGCCAGGGAAGCTGCCCTGCTCACCATCCTTCTGGACATCGGCCCTCGAGCTGGGGAGTGCGTCAACCTGACATGGGACGACATCACTTCGGGCTTTGTCACCCTCCGGGGTAAGACTGGCGAGCGAATCGTCCCGATTAGCGAGACAACCTACCGACGTCTCGCAGCGCTGTCCAACGGTTCAATCCACGTCTTCCTGGGGCAGCGCGGCCCCCTGACCTACGAGGGTATCTACAAGATAGTGCGGCGCCTGTGCCGGAGAGCGGGCATAAGCGGCCGGCGGAGCTCGCCCCATACCTTTCGTCACACTTTTGGTACTGCGTACGCCGCCGCCGAGGGCTGTGACTCCAAGGTCCTGCAGGATATCATGGGGCACCAGGATTTCAAAACGACCCTGCGGTACATTCAAAATAACCCCATCAGGATGGCTCAGAACCACCTCCGTTGCACTCCGCTGAAGTTGCTGGCCGTGGCTGCCCAGGGCAACCTTTTCAGTGATGAAAGCCCGCTCGTAAAAGAGGCTGAAGAAATTCTCGCCAGGAGGGGAGGTAATCATGAAACTCAAAAAGGCTATCGAAATCCTTAACTATATTCAAATTCCCCTGAGGACTGCCGAAGATCATGACCGCTTTGACGCCATCAAGTTGGGTATCGAAGCCCTGAAAGAGTGTAAGAAGGCTCGCTATGGTGACCCTGCACTTGATGGAGAATTGCTACCAGGCGAGACTGAGGAATAAGTGAGATGGAAATTTACGAGGCTATTGCCCAGGCTCAGTATGATGAGGATACGAAGGAGGTAAACCATAGTAACAGAGAAAGCAGTAGCGTTTGTTGATGAAGGAGGGGTAGTTGCGCCAACGAGGGCAACTCGCCCCATGCTTACCGAGGCAGCCATCCAGACCATCACCTATGACCTGCAGATGGCTGAGCGGCTCGTCACGGAGGCGCTCGAGGAGACTGTTGACTACGGGCAGATCCCCGGTGTCTCGGGGAAGGGGCTCTGGGACCCGGGGGCCTCTAAAATCATGAACGCCTTCGAGTGCTACCCACGGCACAAAATACTCTACCATGAGGAGACCGACTCGCTGATCACCTGGGCCATTGAGGCCGAGATTATCCACCGGGGGAGTCAGCTGATAATCGGCAGCGGCGTCGGCGCCTGCAGCACCAGGGAGCCAAAATATAAGTACCGGTGGGTGGACAAAAAGGAAGCTCAGCGGCTCGGCTACACCGACCCCGAAATTGATCAGATGAAGACCAAGAAGCGGAAGTTTTACCAGGAAGGGAAACCCGCCGCTGACGTCATCGAATATCGGGTGGCGAATCCAGAATACGGGGAGCAGGTAAACACCATAATGCAGATGGCAGCGAAGCGAGCTGAGACCGACGCGTCTAAGACCCTGCCCGGGGTGTCATCAGCTCTCCGGAAACTCTTTGCGACCGGGGAGAGCGCGACGGGCCGACCCGGCGGGAAACAAAAAGACGAAGAGAGCAACGAGGATAGCCCGCGGTGGCCCACGTTCTGGAACTCCGCCAAAGACCTCCTCGGTGATGATTACCAAGAGAAGACACGCCAGATGCTCGGCGTCAAGTCAATGAAGGACTGGCTCAAGTCTGGAAAGAGTCTCGATGACGCTACCCGTGTTATCTCTCAGAAGCTCGCTCAGAAGCCGGCCCGCCGGGATCCTGTCACTGTCAAAGAATCTGAGGTAAAGACCGCCGGCAACCTATGCTCAGTGATGACGGCCTGCTTTGGCTGGCCAGAAGAAAGGGTATGGGCTGAGGCCAACTATCAAAACCGGAAAAACTTTGAAGATGCAGGGGTAGAAACACCCTGGACGGTCTTCCAGAAGCTATGCGCATTCGTTAAGCAACAATCAAGGGCAGAGTAAGCGTTTAATGTAACGGAAAATCCGTGACAGGAGTTCAATGTCCAGAGATAAACCCTGGCTTAAGATGTGGGCAGAGTGGCTGGGAGATGCCAAGATGGACAGGCTCTCTCTAGCCGAGCAGGGTGCCTGGTGGCGTCTGCTAACCCTAGCCCATGAGTGCGGTCATATTGACCAAACCGGCAACCTTGACGGTGCACTGATCATCGCTGGCACCCCCCTGTCTTTGGCCGAAATCGTAAAAAGCCTGAAAATTGCCGACATTACCGACGTTGCCGTTTTTAATCAGATGCTTGAGAAAATGAAGAGCGCGGGCAGCCTCCACTGGGACTCGAATGTACTGATGGTCACTCATTTTGAAGAGCGCCAGAGGGCTTCCACAGATACAAAAGAGGCACGAAGACAACGGCAACGTGACCGTAGAGAAAAGCTGAAGGAAGAGAAAGGAGAACCTCCACCCTCTTCCCCCCCAGACCCCCCCATTACCCCAGATCTAGATAAAGAGGATATATATAAGAGGGGAGAGGTAAGAGACTCACGCTCAAACCTGTCACGGACTTTCCGTGACGCTGTGCCTGACACCGAAATTAGTAACGGACTTTCCGTGACGATGGCTGAATTATCAAGATGTTATGAGCGTTATATTGGCTTACCCAATCCCGTTGATAGCGATAGGATGAGGGAGTTCAGTGAATATTATGACACCCACAAAGGTGAGATAGACTGGATAGAGAAGGCTTTTAAGAAGGCACCCGCAAATAAGCGCCGATGGCCTTACGTACAGGCCATCCTTGAGAGATACATTGATGAAGGAGGACCAGATGGCAGAGCAGGACAGCAATTTGAACGAGAAGAGGATGGCCGCCGGGGAACCCATGCAACCGATCGGCCAGGTACTTCGGAACCTGCAACTAAACACAAATGGAAAGTCAAGCGGAGTGGGCCATCACCGGCTTCAGGTGGAGAAGACCAGCGGTGAGTGCCAGTGCCAGAGCTGCGGCAAACCCTTCACCGGGGAAATAACCACCCACGTCTACCCGCCGGACTGGCAACACCAGCTAACGCCCGGCGTGTTGGTCCCCCACCCCTCAAGAGAGTTCCGGCCGCCATATTGCCCGGACTGCCAGGCTCGGATTGACGCCGAGGAGGAAAAGGCGTGGCAAGAGAAGCTGGCGGCGATGAGGCGGGAGACGGTGGCGCTTTGGCGTAAGACATGCGGGATACCAGAGTACCTTGCGGCCAAGACCTTCAATAACTTCGAGCTTGGCCGGCATGATGACGCCTTGAGGGATGCCCGGGAGTGGGCCGATAATTTCGACATGGAGAACCCCCGCGGGTACCCGTCTCTCATCTTCTACTCTGCCGATCCCGGCCTGGGTAAGACGCATCTCATGGTGTCCATAGCTAACTACCTGTTTGACAACTGGAAAGGGGCACCGGGCCGCCGGCGGAGTCCCCTCGTCTTCGTCAAAGGCCCCCGGCTAGTCAGGCGAATCCGCTATACCTACAACCTGCCCCCGGATGACTACTCTCACGAGAGAGAGGAAGATGTATACCGGGAGATAACGGGTGTGCCCCTTCTTCTCTTGGACGATGTTGGCAAGGAGTCACCATCGAAGTTTACCCGGGAGACTTACTGGTACATCATCGACGAGAGGGTGACCAGCGGGCTGCCGGTCATTATAACCTCAAGGCTCCAGCTTGAGGGCGATGATTCCCTTGAGAAGCTCATGGGCGAGGACACGGTTGACCGGTTATACGGCATGACCAGGGGAGAAATTACCGAGATGACCGGCCAGAGCTACCGGAGCGAGCGGGGGATTCCTTAAGGGATTGTCACGGATTATTCGTGACAACAAAGGAGGAAAATATGCATTGTCCGTTGGGGGAGAAAAAGAGAGATTGTTGGCAGTGTGAATATGGCAAGGAGGGTCTGTGCGACTGGCCGTATTATCTGGGCATGAGCTATGAGGAAATGGAAAGGCTTTCTAGAGGAGGTGGCGATGATTCACTGGGGATTCTTGATATTGGCTTTCTTTGCCGGGGCTGCCGCCTGCTACGGCTTCCTCTACCAGATAGCCAAAGTTGCCAGCCAGGTAACAGCGGCCATAGAAGAGGGCGCCAAAAGCGCACGGTTCTAAGTGGAAGTCCGAAGGACGTAAAGCCTTTTATGCCTATCGGTTGATAGACATTCCAAATAATCCCCCCAGTGGCACATAAACCAAGGCCCGGCCTGCCTCATCCAGCCCGGGAATCTCAAGGCACGCACTAGCAACCCAGGAACCGATGCCGATGAGAATACATAAGACAGCACCCCACCAGGGCAAGGGTGACTCCCGCTTGGGGTCCGGGCTACTCTCTACCTTGTCACCACACTTCGGGCACTCCCGAGCTGAAGCCGGGAAGCGGATCCCACAGCTCGGGCAATAGAAATAGGCTATCGGTGTCCTGGGGTACCGCACCGACTTAACTACTGCGTAGGCCATAAAGTGAAACACAGGCAGCGTTTTCAAAATAGTCTCTCTCCTCATACCTCGCTAAGCAAGTACTGTTCCTCTTTTACTTACTTTGGCCAGATTCCTAATTCTGAAGGTCAGCCTTTGGCTATATTGTCCTACCTCGTCGATTACATGGTATTCAAGCACGCCGTCGTAGATGCCAGGATAGTAATAGCCTGACCCGTAGCACCAGGCTATGGCTATGGATGAAATCACGCCCACTGCTGGTAGCTTCATATAACCAAAGAAAGCTGGGGGTGGCATAGGCGGGAAAAACGTTGGTTGATATAGAAGGTTGAACCGGCAAGCTTGAGCTTTATATAGCGGGACCTTATTGGCGAATACCAAACTCGTTATGCCTCTCATCGCGTCCATGGCTATCGGTTCTGAGAGGGTAGCTGCTATCACTTCTTGACGAGCATATTCGAAGTTCCAGCGGTCGGCTATGGTAGGAGCCAGTGCCGAAGTTACCCCGGCACTTATCAACGCCCGAACCAGTGTTGCATGGTTAGCATATATCGCATCACCAACGGCTTGAGCGACCGCGCCGGGGTTTGCAATGCAATTAGGGTTCTGCCATGTTGCACACGAATACCCGCTTATCCACTGAGCGAACTCCGCGCTGGTCAGAGCATGTTCTACACCGACACTTTCAAATGGAATGCCTTCCACATTAAAGACACTGAGGGAATCAGAGTCTATGATGGGAGCTGGCGGAGCAATTACCACGTCCTCAATGGCCTGGTAAGCGGCAAGGAGATAGCCCTCGGCGTAGACATCAATGAAAACGTGATAAGTTCCCTCTGCGGCCGGCATGGCAATGGGCAGGCTAATTGATTGCGCAGCACCAGTAGAGGTGAAAGGTATTCCTCCTGAGGTTGCCACCTTGGTGGCCTCATCCGGGCCAAGGTAGAGTTCAACCTCGCAGCTGAGTCCTGCCGGCTTCACGGTGATGGGTGCTACCGCTGTTTTGGCTTCACCAGGTGCAAATTCAGGCATTACTTCTCCTATTCCCATATGATTGGACCGACTTCGCCGGCAGGGATGATAACGTCCTCGGTCGCAATATAGGCCACAATCAGGTATCCGCTAGCGTAAACATCAAGGAAAACATGGTATGCAAATCCGCCGGGGCTTGGCATGGTGACCGGGAAGCTAATTGATTGCGCTGCACCAGTTGAGGTAAAGCCAATGCTCCCTGATGTAGCTACCTTAGTCGCCTCGTCCGGGCCAAGGAAAAGCTCAGCACTGCAAGCTAAACCGGCCGGGCTCACTGCGATAGGTGCCACAGCGGTGCGCGGGTCCCCCGGTGCCATCACCGGGTCTAGCATTTCTAAGCTAATTCGGTCTGGGCCTTCTCCCTTGACTTTTTTGAATTCCATAACTGCCTCCTTATCGTTTTACGCCCAAATTATATCTATTGGAATCCGTTCCCCAGGATGGGTGCTTGTCACGTGGGCAACCAGCGCCTCATAGTTATCAAAAGTAGCCCCGCAGTAAGGGCAAATATAAGCCCCTGGGTGCTGTGCTTGGATATGGGCTGCCAGCTCTTCATGGGTGGCAAATGTTGCCCCGCAGTAAGGGCAGACGAATTCTTCAGGCGGTGCTGCCCAGGCTACGGCAGCCAGGGCAAGCGCGAGACCTAAGCCT
>CAYYQY010000009.1:0-49063 GCA_964473905.1 uncultured Dehalococcoidales bacterium
CGCCATAGCCGCCGGCTACGACGTGAAGAAAACGGACACGCTGGGTATGGCGCAGCGGGGAGGCAGTGTTATCAGTAATCTCCGCATTGGCTCGGAGGTCTATTCTCCCCTCATCAAGGAAGGCGAAGCCGATATCCTGCTCGCCTTTGAAAAACTGGAGGCAGTCCGGTGGGCTTACTACCTGATGCCGCAGGGCACAGCCATAGTTAATAACCACGCCCGGCCACCGCTGTCAGTCGGCAGTGGCAATACCAGGTACCCCACCGATAGCGAGGTAATGGATATTCTCAAGCAGCAGACCGACAGCGTCTATTTTGTCAACGGTACCGGGAGAGCCCGCGAGATGGGTAATATCAGGATGCTCAATACCTACATACTGGGTTGCATATCTGTTTTCCTGCCCTTTGATGTCCCGGCCTGGGAAAAGAGTATTGCCGCGTTCCTGCCGCCAAAGCTGAAAGAAAATAACATCGGCGCTTTCAACCAGGGTAGAAAGGAAGTCCAGAGTGCCCGTCTCTAAAAAAGTCCGGGAAGGTATGGCTTCGGGGTCTTTAATCAGGAAGATGTTTGACGAGGGAATCATCCTCAAAGAGCGCTATGGCGCCGATAACGTCTTTGACCTCTCCCTGGGTAACCCGGTGATGGAACCCCCTCCGGAATTTAACCGCGAGATGATAAGCCTTGCCCAAAAACCTCTATCGGGGATGCACCGCTATATGGAAAACGCCGGCTACCCGGAGACGAGAGAGGCGGTAGCCCGTTATCTTTCAGCCGAGTCCGGGATTGAATTCACCTTTCGTGAAATAATTATGACCTGCGGTGCCGCCGGCGCCTTAAACGTACTGCTGAAAACGATACTTGACCCCGGCGACGAGGTTATTATATTTGCCCCTTACTTCGCCGAGTACGTGCACTACATCAACCACTGTAATGGCGCCGCTAAAATTCTGCCTACGGACGAGCGGTTTATACCCAGGCTGGATGCCCTTGAGGCCAGCATTACCGCGAAGACGAAAGCCGTAATAATAAACTCACCCAATAACCCCTCCGGCGCTGTCTACGACGAGGCAACACTCCACAGCATCGGCGAACTTTTGAGTATAAAAGAGGCACAGTACAGGACACAAATCCTGCTTGTAAGCGACGAGGCCTACCGTAAAATAATTTACGACGGTATCAAGCTTCCCCTGGTCTGGCACCATTACCCGGATAGTATAGTCGTCAACTCGCACTCCAAAGACCTGGCACTGCCGGGTGAACGCATCGGTTACATCGCCGTGCACCCCGAATGCCGCGAACGGCAACAGCTTATTGACGGCTTCATCTACTGTAACCGGACGCTGGGCTTTGTGAACGCCTCCGCTCTGATGCAGCACATAGCGGGTAAGCTGCAGCATGTAACCGTCCCCGTAAGCGAGTATCAGAAGAAGAGAGACTTCTTATATAACAATCTCGTTGAGATGGGGTATTCCATAGTCAAGCCGCAAGGGGCCTTCTACATGTTCCCCAGGTCTCCCCTGGCAGACGAAGCCGCTTTCGTGGCGGAGCTAGAAGAGAACCGGGTACTCACTGTGCCCGGTCATGGCTTCGGCTCGCCCGGCTATTTCCGCATATCTTACTGCGTTGAAGATAGAGTTCTGAAAGGCTCCCTGGAAGGCTTCCGCAAAGTCGCCGCTAAATACATCTAGCCCGCTTACCAATATTCAACCACTCCCATTTATAGTTGGAATACTATCTTTTAGACATCTCTGCCTATAGACCTGGCGATAGACCTGATATCCGACATCAATGTGGTGAAGTGCGCCGGAGTGAGAGATTGTAAACCGTCAACCAGCGCCTCCTTGGGGTTGGGATGTACCTCGATGAGCAGGCCGTCGGCTCCGGCAGCCACGGAGGCACGGGCCATAGAAGGCACCAGAGTATAGTGCCCGGCCGCGTGGCTGGGGTCAACGATAACGGGCAGATGACTATGCCTCTTTAACACCGGGATAGAAGTGATATCCAGTGAAAAACGAGCGCTGTCTTCAAACGTACGGATGCCTCTTTCACATAAAATTACCTGCTCGTTACCACCGGCCAGTATATAGTCAGCCGCCGTGAGCCACTCGGTTACCGTGCACGAAAAACCGCGCTTCAATATTACCGGGCAACGGCTCCTGCCGATAGCGGCCAGTAGCGTAAAATTCTGCATGTTCCGGGAGCCGACCTGGAGGATATCGGCATAAGCAGATACCATGTCTATATCATGGCTATCTACTACCTCGGTGACTACCGGTATGTCGTATTCCTTACTTACCGTTGACAGCAATTTTAGACCCGCCTCCCCAAGCCCCTGAAAACTAAAAGGCGAAGAACGCGGCTTGAAGGCGCCGCCGCGCAGGACGCTGGCACCGGAACTTTTTACCGCTTTGGCCGCCTCCATGAGCTGCTCCCCGGTTTCCACGGCGCAGGGCCCGGCCATGACCACCAGCCGGTTACCGCCTATCTCCACCCCGCCCACAGTAATGATACTGTCCTCCGGCTTGAAATCACGCGAGGCGAGTTTATAGGGCTTCATAACCCGGGTTACGCTCTCCACTCCGGGGAGTACGGCAAAGATGTCGGTGGGTAGCTGGCCGGTATTGCTGCCCAGTATGGCAACCACCGTCTTATCGGTCCCTGAATTTAACTGGATATCGAGCCCCAGTGACTTTGCCCGCTGTACTACACCATCCAGTTCTTCCGGCGTAGCCTCTTTTGCTATGCTAATAATCATGTCTTTTACCGTCTCCTCAAGCTAACGGTATTGAGGTTATGCTTCACCGTTAGCCAATAGCCGTAATATCCACTCCTGCCAAATAGTACACTCCTGTTATCCAGCCGTCAAGCTTACGTTCTATCCGGTAAATAACAAGGCAGTATCGGTGATAAGTATAAAAGCATTAGCCATATAATTTGTTAGTCAAGATATCCTTGTGTTTAAATAGACAATTATACATACATGATGATATAATCAACCAAAATTGTTGCCCTAAATAAGTTACGGTTCAAAAAACTACCGCTAGGAGGATAAACCAGTGAAGAAAGAGCCGCTTATCATCATCATGACAATTATGCTGATGGCATTACCGCTATTTGGTGCCTGCTCCAGTCCCCAGACCGATGTCATAGAACTATCCTACAGTAATTTCTTCCCGCCAACTCATCTCCATTCTATTTTGGCAGAGGAATGGACCAATGAAATTGAGGTGCGTACCGATGGCGCCGTAAAATTTGTCTATTACCCCGGAGGGTCACTGACACCAGCCCCGCAGGTATATGACGGTGTGGCCAGTGGTATCTCTGACATAGGAATGTCTGTTCTGGCTTATAGTGTAGGCCGTTTCCCTACCTGCGAGCTGATAGACCTGCCCCACAGCTACCCCAGCGGCTGGGTCGCTACCAAAGTAGCCAATGACTTCTACAACGAGTTTAAACCCGCAGAGTTCGATGATACTCATTTACTCTATCTTCATGCTCACGGCCCCGGTGTCATTCTTACCTCGGAAAAACCGGTGCGCCAGATGGAAGACCTGGACGGTCTGATAATCAGGTCTACCGGTGTCGGCGCTAAGATAGTTGAAGCCCTGGGAGCCGAAGGTTACGGCTCAGGACAGGGCGAAGCTTACGAGCTTATGGCTAAAGGTGTTGTCGATGGTAGTTTCACCCCGCGCGAGGTGTTAAAAGGCTGGAACCAGGCCGAAGTGGTCAAGTATATTACCGGCACCTATGACCTGGGCTATACGGCAACCATGTTCGTCACCATGAACAAAGACAAGTGGAACGCCCTGCCGGATAATATCAAAACCGTCTTTACCGAGGTCAGCGAAGAGTGGGCGGACAAACACGGCAGAGTCTGGGACTACTATGACAAGGTAGCTGTAGACTACTTCCTCACCTTTGAAGGCAGAGAGATAATTGAACTGCCCCCGGCAGAGATGAGCAGGTGGGTTGAGACAGCGGTAGACCCGATGATTAACGCCTATATAAATGACAAGACAGCCATGGGACTACCGGCTGAGGAATACCAGCAGTATCTCAACGAACGGGTCAGCTACTGGTCTCCCAAAGCACCGTCAGCAGAAGAATGTGTGGCCTGGGTAGAAAACAACGTGCAGCAGCCGGCACCCGCTGAATAAGCTGCCGACACGAATTTAGCTTTATCAGGGGTGCCCGCCGCATAAAATTGCTACTTCCAGGGCACCCCTGGGAAACACTCGGTTCTTATGTCTAGTATAATTGATCTCCTGGAAAGATTTTCCACCGCTTTCAGCTACTGGCTTAACTGGATAGCAGGTGTGGCTCTGGTAGCTATGCTCGCCCTTACCGTTACCGATATCATCGGGGTAAAAGTCTTCAACTGGCCTGTTCCGGGCGCTATCGAGATTGTCGGCTTCCTGGGAGTGCTGGTAATCGGCTTTGCCATAGCCTATACCCAGAAGCTGCACGGGCATATCCAGGTTGAGTTCTTCGTAATACACCTACCACCAAGATTACGGGCCAGCGTAAATGCCCTTGTCTCCCTCCTGGGCACAGGACTTTTTGCCGTACTGTCATGGCGAAGCTACGATTATGCCCGCTCTCTACAGAATGCCGGAGAGGTCTCCATGACCCAGAACATCCCTTTCTACCCCTTTGTTCACGCCATAGCACTTTGTTGTATACCGGTCTGCCTGTTACTGCTGGTGGAATTTATCAGAGCGGTGACGGAAGCGGTTAAGAAGTGAGCCCCATAACTGTTGGTATCATAGGTATCTTCGTTCTTATTTTCATGTTCGTGCTGGGCATGCCCGTCGGTTTTGCCATGGCCGCTGTCGGGCTGGCCGGTTTCTGTTACCTGGTCTCACCGGAAGCGGGTCTCAGCCTCATTGCCCGCGATGTTTTCAGCAGCTTCTCATCCTACTCCCTTACCGTTATTCCCATGTTTGTGCTGATGGGCTCTATTGCCTTCGCCTCCGGCATGAGCCGGAGACTCTATGAAGCCAGCCATACGGTTTTCGGGCAAATGCGCGGCGGTCTGGTTATGGCTACCATTGCCGGTTGCGCCGGGTTTGCGGCCATTTGCGGCTCAACCAGTGCCACGGCAGCCGCCATGGGCCGGGTAGCCCTGCCGGAGATGAAAAGGTATAACTACGATGATTCACTGGCTACCGGCAGTGTGGCCGCGGCCGGCAGCCTGGGCATACTTATCCCTCCCAGCACCATATTCATTGTCTACGGTATACTGACCGAGCAGTCAATAGGCAAACTTTTTATGGCCGGGGTCTTACCGGGCATACTGCTCGCTATCCTGTTTGTCGCTGTCGTTTTCTTTGTCTGCCTGCGTAATCCCGCCCTTGCTCCCGCAGGGCCCCCGACGAGCCACATGGAGAAGATAGCCGGTCTTACCGGCATCAGCGAAATGCTGGTCCTGTTTATCATGGTGATGGGAGGACTGTTCCTCGGCTGGTTCAGCCCGATACAGGCCGGTGCCGCCGGTGCCGCCGGTACCCTTATCATTGGCCTGGCCCGCCGCCAGCTGGACTGGCAGAGTTTCCTTTTTGCCATCAAAGACACTGTCAAGGTGACCTGCGAAATTCTCATCATAGTTACCGGAGCGGTGATATTCGGTCACTTCATAGCCGCTACTCAGATACCGCTCGTGCTGGCCGACTGGGTGGGTGGTCTCAACCTGCCCACCTTCGCTGTCATGGGCATAATAATCCTGATGTACCTGATGGGAGGCTTCTTTATGGATGCCCTGGCCCTGATTACGCTAACCATCCCCATTATCTACCCCCTGGTGCTGGCCCTGGGCTTTGACCCGATATGGTTTGGGGTAATAATAGTGCTGGTGACAGAGATGGGTGTCATTACGCCGCCGGTAGGTATAAATGTGTATGTTATCAAGGGAATTGCCGAGGATGTACCGCTGGAAACCATCTTCAAGGGCATCTTCCCCTTCCTTATCGCGCTGATTATCGCCGCCATTATATTGATGGCATTCCCCCAGATTGCGACATTTTTACCCAGTCTCGCTACCTACTAAATCTAACAACGCGTCTTTTTCCAGAGGAGGTGAGCCGATATGACCGTATCAGAAATGCTGGCCCGGAATGCCAGAATGTACCCTGACGACAGCGCTCTCATTCAGCTTGGAAACGCTAACCGTGATAGAGAGGAAATCACCTGGCAGCAGTTTGATGACAGGGTAAACAGAGTTGCCAGCGCGCTTACAAACAGGGGTACAGGTAAAGGTGACAAGATAATCCTCCTGATGATGAACTCCATAAATTGGCTCATCGCCTACTTTGGTATTATCCGGACGGGAGCCTGGGCAACACCACTTAATTTCAGGTTTAGTAGCGCTGACATCAAGTTCTGCGCAGATATAGCCGAAGCCAGGGTAATTATCCTGGGCGAAGAGTTTACCGACCGCGTAGAAGCCATCAGGCCAGAGCTGTCTACCGTGGAGAAATATATATTCGCCGGTAAGAACCTGCCCCCGGGAATGGAAAGCTTTGACAGGATAATCGAGGAGTCTGCCGCCAGTCCCCCGGGCGTAGTATTAAACGACGCAGACGCCTGCGGGCTCTATTTTACCTCCGGCACCACGGGAACACCGAAACCGATACTGCTGACGCATAAGAATATGGAATGTGCCGCCATAACCGAGAACCGCCATCATTACCAGACACACGATGATAACTTTATTCTGCTGCCTCCCCTCTACCATACCGGTGCCAAGATGCACTGGTTCGGCAGCCTGATAGTGGGCAGCCGGGCTACCATACTGAAGGAGATAAGCCCGAAAAATATATTCGAAGCTGTCCACAACGAGCGGGGGACTATAGTATGGCTACTCGTGCCCTGGGCCCAGGACATTCTCGGCGCCCTGGACCGTGGTGAACTGAAAAAAGAGGACTACGACCTTAGCTCCTGGCGCCTGATGCACATCGGGGCGCAGCCGGTGCCCCCCAGCCTGGTGCAACACTGGAAGGAGTACTTCCCGGATATGCAGTATGACACCAACTACGGGCTGAGCGAGTCCACGGGTCCGGGATGCGTGCACCTCGGTATTGAAAACGAGTCAAAGGTGGGTGCTATTGGCAAAGCCGGTTTTAACTGGGAGACCCGCATCGTCAACGAGCGAGGTGAGGTTGTAGCTCAGGGGGAGGTCGGCGAGCTGCTCGTCAGAGGTAATGGTGTCATGCAAGAGTACTACAGGAACCCGGAAAAGACAGCCGAGACACTCAGAGACGGCTGGCTCTACACCGGGGATATGGCGAGAACGGAAAGCGCCGGCTTCATCTACCTGGTTGACAGGAAGAAAGACCTGGTTATAACCGGCGGTGAGAATATTTACCCGGTGGAAGTAGAGGATATACTTCATGCTCACCCCAAGATATACGATGCCGCTATCATCGGCATCCCGGACGAGAGGCTGGGCGAGATAGCCGCCGCCGTAATTGAGACCAAACCGGGAGAGACCCTCACCGCAGAGGAAGTAGATAAATACTGCGAGCAGACGCTCCCCAAGTATAAAAGGCCCCGTCACATAATATTTGATGAAGTGCCGAGAAACCCCACCGGCAAGATAGAAAAACCAAAACTGAGGGAGAAATACTCAAGAAGCTAAAAGAGCACGTCAACGTTAATAACCATAGCAGCCTGCCAGTTCTATGGTAAATACTAACCCGTACCCGGAAAAGTCTCGGGAGAAATAACGTGCTACTTGGCAAATGACGCTCCGCTAATATATAATTTTATATTGATTCTTAGCCCGGGTAGCTGAAAGACTAATCTTCACCCCGATTTTCCTTTTACTTGAAGACCTGCCCCCCGTGTTCAGAAGTGCTTTCCAGAAGCAAACCCTACCGGCTAAATACGCGTGCGTAATAAAGAAAGGATATAACATGGGTTTAAGCTGTGGACTGGTGGGCCTGCCCTCCTGCGGCAAGACCACCATTTTTAACGCTATTACCGCTGCCGGTGCCTCAAGCTATAACGGCTCGCTGATGAACCAGGCGGCGGTTAACGTGCCCGACCAGCGTCTGGACAGACTGGTGGATATGTACCACCCGCGCCAGGTGGCGCCCGCTACTCTGGAGGTAGTTGATATACCCGGTCTTACGGTCTCTGCCGACGGAGACGGGCGCAGCTCCAGGCTGCTCGGCAGCATTAAGGATGTGGAGGCGCTGCTGCACGTGGTGCGCTGTTTTGAATACGGCACGATAGACCCGGTACGGGACGTAGATACGGTTAACCTGGAGCTTATGGTCGCTGATAGCGCCACTTTACAGAACAAGCTGAACCGCCTGGCAAAGAAGGTACGCGCCGGCAATAAAGAGGCTATCCAGGCGGCTAACGACTGCGAAAAGGTGTACGCCGCCATTCAGCAGGGTATCCCGGCACACCGCCAGCAATTAAATACGCATGAACTCGCCAGTATTGAGGAATGTAATCTTGTCTCGCTGAAGCCGGTGCTCTACATCGCCAATATCAGGTCAAAAGAGGATGCGGCTAACCGACATGTAATGGCGCTGGAGCAGCTCGCCCATGACAATGGTACAGAAATGATTACCGTCTGCGGCAAAGACGAAGCCGATATCAGCGAGCTGGAACCGGATGAGCGCGGTGATTTCCTGCACGAGTTGGGATGGGAAGAATCTTCCATGGAGCGGCTCATACGTGCCGCCTACCGCATGCTAGGCCTGGTCAGTTTCTTTACCACGGGCGAGGACGAAGTTCGTGCCTGGACCTGCCGTAAGGGCGACAGCGCCCCGCAGGCTGCCGGCAAGATACACACCGACATGGAGAAGGGCTTTATCCGCATGGAGGTTATTCGCTACGCAGACCTGGTAGCGCTAGGAGACGAAGCCGCCGTAGCCAGAGCCGGACAGCAGCGCATTGAAGGCAGGAATTACGCGGTGCAGGACGGCGACATCGTGGTAGTGCGCTTTAACCGCTAGGACACCCGCAAGCGCATCAAGAATGAGATGACATCTCTCCTGCTACCCGTCTTCAGCAATTACACACCATGCTTACCCCGAAGGGACGGAAGTCTTTTGAGACATACCGTAAGAACATGAAACAGGCGCTGGAAAAACTACCCGGTGAAGAACCGGCGTCGGCTGATAAATAGCCGGTTAAAAACATAAAATATATACCGTATTGCCCGGCAGTCTATGCTATAATATGCGTTAGCCAGTTTTACCAGAGCTTGAGAATGATAAACGGTAAACTGAGGAATTCTCTGATTGTAGCCGTAGCGGCGTCTCTCGCCTGCATTCTTCAGATTGTGGGACTTATCCGTTATCTGGACCGGTTACCCGAAGACTATGTTGGCATCGGCCTGTACGGGGCTGCCATACTGGCTTTTGCTGTGACCGCCCTGGGCTTCTTTATCCGGTGGAGACGGTATACAATATCGGGATAAATAGCCTCTCGGCACCGCCAGGAATGCCTCGAATGCGCATGACCAAGTTCTGTTTCATACTCTCGTATGGAGCCTTATTTTTACCCATATAATTATAGGTAGCAGTATGGTTGACAAACATTTTCTCTTCTTGTAGTGTGGCAGAAGAAGGCAACTCGAAAAAGTAACCGGCCAGTATTACAATTATTATTTAATGTTTTAGTTTTATCGTCAGGGGGGCGGTGAAATAAAGAGCATAGCAGTGCTGACAAGCGGGGGTGATGCCCCCGGTATGAATGCTGTCATTAGAGCCGTGGTGCGCTCCGGCGTGGATAAGGGCTGGAACGTGTTCGGCATACGGCACGGCTATCTCGGCCTGGTTAACGATAACGTAGAGCTCCTGGGCCCCCGTTTCGTTGGCGGTATCATCCAGCAGGGCGGCACAGTACTGGGCAGCAGCCGCTGCTCGGAGTTCATGACCGAGGACGGGCGTCTTAAGGCAATGAGAACGCTCAAGCAACACGGCATTGAGGCACTGATTGTCATCGGGGGCAACGGCTCCCAAGCCGGAGCTTACTCCTTTTCTCAGATGGGTTTCCCGGTAATAGGCGTGGCCTCCACTATTGATAATGATCTGTATGGGCCGGATATTACCATTGGTGTTGATACCGCCCTGGACATTGCTCTGGAGGCGATTGACCGCCTCAAGGTAACGGCCTCATCACATCAACGCGCCTTTCTGGTGGAGGTCATGGGCCGGGACTGCGGCTACCTGGCACTGGCAGCCGGTATCGCCGGCGGAGCGGAGACCGTGGTTATTCCCGAAGTTGAAACCAGCCCGGAAGCCGTGGCTGCTGAAATAAGGGATGCTTACGGCAGAGGCAAAGCCAACGCCCTGGTGGTGGTGGCGGAGGGTGCCAGCTATAATGCCGAAAGACTGATGCACTACTTTGAGGAGAACCGGGAGCGGATGGGTTTTGAGCTGCGAGTAACTACCCTGGGTCACGTACAGCGCGGCGGCGCGCCCGGCGCTTTTGACCGCCTGCTCGGCTCACGGTGCGGTGTGGCTGCAACCGAATATCTGGCACAGGGTAAACACGGGATACTGGTAGGCCTGGTCAAAGGCAGGATAGCCGCTATACCGCTCGCGTATGCGGTAAGCAAAAAGAAGCCTCTGGACAGCTATCTGCTGGAGCTATCAAGAATACTGGCGAAGTAATCCAAATGTATGATGTATTCCGGGGATCCGGTATTTGTCACGTTAAAAAATGAAGGGGGAAACGCATTTGCCCGAAACCGCTTTTAAACATATGGACTTGAAACGCAAGACCAAGATAGTCTGCACTATCGGCCCGGCCACCAGTTCACCGGCCGTAATTGAGCGGCTCATACGCGCCGGCATGAACGTAGCGCGTCTTAATTTTTCTCACGGCTCCCATGACGATCACGTGCGCAATATTCAAACTATTCGCCAGGTAGCCGGAAAACTCAAGACTCAGGTAGCAATTTTGCAGGACCTCTCCGGCCCTAGGATCCGTACCGGAGCACTCAAGGAGAATGAGGTCCAGCTCAATGAGGGCGACAGCTTTACGCTCACCACCGATGATATCCTCGGTGATGCCAGCGCCGTCAGCATGAGCCTGTCCGTGCTGCCGGGCAATGTGAAACCCGGTGACGTTATTTTTCTGGACTCGGGAGCTATAAAGCTAACGGCGGTTGATACCACGGCCACGGAGGTCAGATGTACCGTGATTATTGGCGGTAGGCTCGGCTGGGAGAAGGGTATCAACGTGCCGGGCGTAGAGCTAACGATACCTTCCTATACCGAGCGGGACATTGACGATTTACTCCTGGGCTTAAAGCACGGCGTGGATTTTGTGGCCCTTTCCTTTGTCAGAGACGCCGACGATGTGCTCAATTTAAGGAGATGGCTGAGCACGCAGGAGGCAGATATTCCGATTATCGCCAAAATAGAGAAGTGGGAGGCCAGCGAGAACCTGGAGAAGATACTGGCAGTAGCCGACGGTCTGATGGTAGCCCGCGGCGACCTGGGCGTAGAGATTGCTATCGAAAAAATACCCATAGTCCAGAAGAAAATAATTCGGAGCTGTAACCAGGTGGGCAAGCCGGTAATTACGGCCACGCAGATGCTGGAGTCTATGATTAAGTCTCCTTTCCCCACCCGTGCCGAGGTTACCGACATAGCCAACTCCATCTTTGACGGCACCGATGCCGTCATGCTGTCAGCGGAAACCGCCATCGGTAAATATCCCGTAAAAGCGGTAGAGGTGATTACCAGAATAGCCCGTGAAACCGAAGCTGCCCTTCCCTATGCCAGCATGCTGCTGGACAAAGGGGCTAACACCGAACATATAACCGACGATGCCATCAGCTATGCCGCCTGCAATGTAGCACACCGCCTGGGGGCGGCGGCTATCGTGGCCTTTACCAGCTCGGGCAGCACGGCGAGGCGGGTAGCCAGGTACCGCCCGCAAAATCCAATTATAGCCATTACCCCCAATCCCGCAGAAGTAAGGAGACTTCTACTATCCTGGGGAGTATATCCCTATCAGGTAGATAATACCTTGACCGTTGACAAGATATTCAAACATAGTGTAAAGCTAAGCCTGGAGACCGGGATAGCCAGGGAGGGTGAGCTTATCGTTATCACCGCGGGTATACCGGTGGGGATTAAGGGTACCACGAACCTGCTCAAGGTGGAGGAGGTAAAGCGAACTACCGAAGACTGAAGTTACGGTAACTCCAGCAGTCCGCTTCGCCCCGAATGTTTATTAATACTTGCCTGTCGTTTACCACTTGCTACCAGCGATAAGCTTTGCTCTTAAGACTATTTTAAAACGGGGCGTCAACGCCAATTTCCTGCCCGATACCCCTCAGTTCTTCAACCACCTTGTAATAAATACCCACCTCCTCTGCCTGCTGCTCGGAAATCTCAAACTCTTTCTCGCCGTGGATGAATATTCTATCTTTACCGGCTGCCTTCTCCGAGTTCTTGAGCACATTTATGTAGTTATCCATAAGGCCCGTAAAGAGCGACGGCTCAATAAACGAGCCAATATTTATAGCGCCCAGGAAGTGAGATACCTTGGCCGGTAAGTCCTTTTTGGCGTAGAGATTGGACCCGAATACGCTGCCGGACAGTACCCCAGAGAATATATCTATGGCCAGGCACAGTCCGTACCCCTTGTGACCACCGCGCTCTTCTTCCGCACCGCCAAGTGGCAGCAGACCGCCACCCTTCTTCTCCAGCAGGTTGGCAAGCACCCGTGATACATCGGGCGTGGCATTACCCATTTCGTCCGTCGCCCAGGTAATGGGCATGGCTTTGCCTTCCCGCTCGTAAACTTCCAGTTTGCCCCTGGGCACGGTGGAACACGCCATGTCCAGCACAAACGGGCGCTCTTTACCGGCAGGTACGGCAATAGAGATAGGGTTTGTCCCCATCACCAGATTTTTACCATTGGTGGGCACTACCAGCGGTGCCGAGTTCGTGGCCGAAATACCTATCAGGTTATGCTCAAGAGCCATCATGGAATAGTAGGCGGCAATACCGTAATGGTTAGAATCGCGCACCGCGGCAAAGGCAATGTTATTCTTCCGGGCTTTATCTATGACGAGTTTCATGGTCTTGTAGGCGATAACCTGACCCAGCCCATCCCCACCCGAGATAAGCAGAGTGTTCGGTGTTTCTTTTATTATCTGTATTTCGGCAAGCGATTTCATAACCCCGGTCTGTAAACCGGTGGTATATCTTTTAAGCCGCTGCAGGCCGTGAGAGCCGATGCCCCTTTTATCCGAGGTTAACAGCACGTCGGCGGCTATCCTGGCATCCTCCAGTGGTACGCCAAGCCTGGTAAAGACCTGTACCGTAAACTCCTCTAAAACTCTGACCTTTATCTTTATATTTTCTTCCATTTTGCCTCCCTATATTCATTATCGGATACAAATAAGACCTCCATCTCTAGCCAACGGAATGCCGCAATAAACAGTGTTTATTATAATCTTTTTCGATATTTAACGTAGCGCATTTTTTACTCGTTTTTATGGCTCGCTAAATTTACGACGGCTATAATTGTAAACCAGAAGTCACGAGTTATATAACATGCCCGACATAAATGGCTGCGGTCTGTCCGTAAAAATAAGCAATATTTACCGGGAAATTCCCCCGGATATTTTAGTCAGTCTTCTTATAAATGGGTTCTTCTTCAAAGTGGTTTGAGGTCGGATGTCAATAGTGGACACCAAACCTTTCATGCTGCCAGCAGTCCGGCATAGAATCTTTGTTCATAGGTCACCGGTGACAGGAACCCGAGTCTTGCCTGTCGGCGTCGCCGGTTATAGAAGATTTCGATATACTCGGTAATATCCCATATCGCCTCCTGCCTGGTTCTATAACGGCGGTGATGGACCAGTAAACAAGGTAGCCAACGGAATACTCCGTTCAACCAGGTCGTGTAACACGTTAACGAAAAGTTGGATCAGGTGCCGGCCGAGGACGTGGTTCGAATCCAACTCGGTAACCCACATTGGAAGCATTCCGAACTTTTCTTTGAGAAGAAGTGACTAATACCGGCTTTGCAGCAGCTGCTTATTCAAACGGACAATGCTTTATAGTACGAATCCCCTTAGTGGAATAAAGTGGACAAAATGTAACAGCACTGATCGTGTTGTTGACAGGCATCGCTCCTCTGGGTTATTATTGCATCTAGTTGCAATAATATTGAGTTGTTTTACTACCTTGAAGGGAAAAGGGCTCAGACTCACTCAACCGCGTAGGGTGATCTTAGATTATATCCATGACAAAGGCAATCATCTCACGGCTGAGGAAATTATAACCTATGTTCATGGAAAGTTCCCGCGTATCAACAAGTCGACTATTTATCGCACACTGGAAGTCCTTGAAAAAATCGGTTGCGTGTTTAAAAGTGAGTCTATGTCCCGGACTATCTACCACCATGCTGAGGAAGGACATCATCACCACTTGGTGTGTCGGGTTTGTGGTAAAACCGTTAGTTGTAATGAAAACATCTTTTCACCCGTAGAGAAGTCTGTGGCTCAGGGATATAACTTCCAGGTTAATTTCAAACACATGGTAACCATTGGTTTATGTGGAGAATGCAAAAGCAGGAATAGCTGAGAAACATATATATTTTTTAATTTATAGTTGCAACTAGTTGCAATAACTAATGGGGTCCACCTCCCAGGTCATGTTGTTAATTGAAACAGGATGCGGTATGAGACCAGTGACGGGTTGGCCTAGTATAAACGGAATGGAAGATTTCACCATGGCATTGCTGGGGATTTGTTCACGTGAAGAAGAAAAGGGCAACGGATCATGATGAATTGATTACGTCTGCAAAAATTCTTCCAGAGAGGGTTAAAATGACAATATAAAAGTAGAATACTTATTAATGCTTATGGCAATTAATCGCAAACACTACAAGGAGGTAAAAAGATATGGCATGTTTTCTTGCACCTATGGGAGTGGCTATTGTAACAACCGTTGTGCAGAAGGTTGTTGAGAACAAAGAAAAGAAAGTTGGTGAGGAAGGGACTACAAAAACAGGGTTGAACTGGAGCCGCAAGTTGAGTTGGCTGAATAAACTATTATGGGGTGGAACTGTACTGTTGGCATTTGAGCATATATGGCATGGAGAAATTGTCCCTTGGCCACCTTTTTTGACAGCAATGGGAAATCCGGCAGATGTAGCTCCAATGCTTCATGAGATGGCGACGATTGGTGTAGCTATGGCCGTATTCGTAACAATCGTCTGGGCAATAATCGTGATGATTGCGGAACTAAAGGCTAAGGCTGTGCCTGTAGCAAAAGTTCAACCTATCAGCGGAGGTGAATAATGTGGCTCATCATGACCGCTCTAGCAGCTGTAATTACAACAGTGATATGGTATGTAAAGGCTCCAGAAGACAAATATAAGTTGGGCTTATTAAGTTTGATCTTTTGGGGAGCAACACTCATGTGGTTCGTTGACCACGTGATGGCATATTTAATAGAGGGCGGAGCGTTTTTTGAAATAAATTTGGATGCAACATTGCTCGGACTTTCCGTAATCATTATTGCCCTCTTAGTGTGGGTAGTGGTGCTACTGGTCAGTGACCCCAAAGGAGTTTTAAAAAAAGCCTTGAAATGGTAAAGACTATTGTAGACCTTCCTGTTCAATCATGGTTGGAATTATAATCTCCAGCAGATTGGAATATTACATCACCAACCATGATTGAACAATACTGAGATGTCTGGTTCATTGTATAAGATTAGCCAAGCTATAAATCTTCCTCTGGTATGATTCTAACACCGCTTCTTCGCAGTAGTGCGGTGGTAACCACATCGCCATCCATTAACTTGCCGGAAAATGTGCCGTTATATATTTGACCGCAGCCACATGACGGACTTTTGGGTTTGCCTATAAATTCCTTCTTTAACAGGCTCCATCTGGCACAGTAACAATAAAAAGGCAACAGCAACCGCCATCAAACAGCAATTTCGGTGTCCTTTGTTCATCCCCATCATCTTCCCTCACCCAATTTCTATCTGTTTTTAAGGCTGTTTCATACGTAGGTACTTCAACAATAGTCCTCTCTTTACACCCTGTTAATACCCGGAATAGCGATGCTCTTTTTAGATGTGAAGATGTAACAAAAAGCCGCCTTGTTCAGTGGTAGAGAACAATCTGACCTTCACATGCTCAAAATATTTACCGCACAGCTGGTATACTACTGATAGTGAAAGACAGGCAGGATGGGAAAACAGATACATCAGCAGTCAAATCGGACATAAGCCGTGCTGCGGAAGGTTTCCCTGTCCGTCCGTTCTGGACTTCACAGCGCGCCTATATACTTACTTCTGTGGCTGGAGTTGTTGGGCTCGGAAACATCTGGCGTTCCCCATACATGGCAGGACAGAATAATGGTGGCACGTTTGTTCTGGCTTATGCAATCTGCATTCTAGCCATAGGCATACCGCTTAGCGTCGTTGAGGCTAGTGCGGGTAACCTTACTGACCGAGGGCCAGTGGGTCTTTTTCGGCGTATGAACCCAAGGTGAGGGCCAGGGGACGGGTGGTTTCTAATTGTCATGCCGTTAGCCATAATGAGCTACTACCTTGTGGTTAGCGGTTGGACACTTGGCTATGCGGTAGACGCCATTCGCGGTGACCTGAAACCGTTCCAGGATTTCACCAACGGCTTTGCTTCACTCTGGTATTTGCTGGCGATAGGAGGCCTATCTTTCCTGGTACTGCTCCGTGGCATCAGGGGCCTAGAAAGCACCGGCAAATTCTTGCTTCCACTGCTTGTGATCATAGTCGGTGGCCTTGCGGTATATGTGCAGCCTCTTTCAGGGACGAAAGAGGCTGCTGAGTTCTACTTAAGCTTTAATCCGGACAAGTTCCTTGAACTTGAAACCTGGCGGATGGCAGCCGCACAAGCATTCTATTCCCTTGCCATCGGTCAGGGCATGATTATAACCTACGGAAGCTACATACCCAGAAACATCAATATCGTCACCTCTTCCTCAACCGTGGCCGGAACCAATGCGTTAATTCCAATCACTGCTGGGTTGATGGTGTTCCCCATAGTGTTCACCTTTGGTATTGCCCCTGATGCAGGGAGCCCATTATCCTTCAGCACTTTTCCGCTAGCCTTTCGTGAGCTATCCGGCGGTCTTTTCATAGGAATAGCTTTCTACACACTGCTATTTGTAGCCGCATTCACCTCGTGTGTTGGCGGATTAGCGGTACTGCTTACGGCAGTGCGTGATGAGTTAGGCCTCTTGAGACGGTGGGCGGCATTGGTAGTAACCTGCGTGACGGGTGTAATTGGTGTTCCTTCCGCTTTTCTTATTCCAGGAGCAGAACCCAACCTTAACCACCTGTCCGAATTTTGGGGGCCACCTCACATCTTCTCGTACCGGCTTATTTGCCGGGCTCCCGTAACATTTGGCCTGTCCCGCTTATCCGCCAGGGTCGGTGCTTGACAGGCAAGAGGCATTTATTATAAGATAAATATGGTCATATGCTCACAATTAAGCGGGGAGGACACAGGATTTGGGCAGGCAACCGCTCTGGCGGCGCGTAAACTATATGCCGCGTATCACCTACTTCAAACCGGCGGGGGTATCCCTGTCTCAGCTACAGGAGACGTGCATCTCCATAGAGGAACTGGAGGCTATCCGTCTCAAAGACCTGGAGGGTCTGGAGCAGGAAGCATGCGCCGAGAGGATGAATATCTCCCGCCCCACTTTCGCCCGGGTGCTCAATGCCGCCCGGCGGAAGATGGCGGACGCCCTGATTAACGGCCGGGCGATACGGATTGACGGCGGTAACTACGAGATGACCAGGCGCCGTTTCCGCTGTGCAAACGGGCACGAGTGGGACGTTTCGTTTGAGGTGCTTACCAGCGCGCCCGATATATCGTGCCCTACCTGCAATACTACAACTATTACGCCCATCTGGCCGCAGGAACGCGGCTGGGGGCAGGACGGTAGCGCCAGACGCCACCGCCGAGGCCGTAACTGGTAGCGAGGAGCTTTTTAGCATAAGGAGGTGATAGACATGCCTTTCGGAATGGGACCGGCCGGCTGGGCTTATGCGCTCACGCGCCGCTATCCATACACCGGTATTTCATATCCGGCATGGCCGTGGTATGCCGGGTCTAGAGGCAACCGTGGCTTGGGCCGGGGCAGAGGCCGCGGCTTAAGACAGGGTTGGGTAGCGCCCTACTGGCATGGCCGGTACAGATGGTTATAAACCATAGATACTATAGATAATATTGATGAAAGGAGGTAATACAGCATGCCGAATGGATTTGGACGTGGCAATAATGCGGGGCGTGGTTTCGGCCGCGGCTCCGGATTTGGCTTCCGCGGTAGCTCTCCGCCCTGGCCGTATGTAGGTATAGGTAGAGGCGGCCTACCCAGAGGTGCCTATTATACAGGTGGCGCAGCGCCAGCAGGTCAAGCCTACCCGCAGCCAGATATGTATAACGCGGGGGCACCATTTGCACCGCAGGCAACACCAGAGCAGGAGCTTGATTTCCTCAGTAGTCAGGCCAAGACAATTAATCAACAATTACAGGATATAGAGACAAGGATACGTAACTTGGAGAGCCAGAAGTAAAGCATTAATTAAAAAAGGAGGTGCATTATGCCAGGATTTAACGGTACTGGTCCCCGTGGTATGGGGCCGATGACAGGCGGCGGTAGAGGCTTCTGCAGCCCGTGGGGGAGAGGAGCGGGGATGCCCGCCTACGGTGCTTACCCGAGGCAGTCTTTCGGCGTCCCCTATTATGGTGCAGGCCCGGCTGCGCCCCAGATGACCCGTGAGCAGGAGCTTGATTTTCTAAAGGGACAGGCTCAGGAACTGAGAAACCAGATTGAGCAAATAGAGTCCAGAATAAATCAGATGGGGAACGGATAGATACAGCGTAGACACCTCATAGCGGCAGGCACAATGTCAGCACCCTGCCTGCCGCTCTGGCCGGTGCCGGCTACTTTAAAATGTATTATTGTATAAGCGTCAGGAGACGATATACGTGAACAATTTTTCATCCCCTTTTGATAACCTGGCATCGGAATATGACAGCTGGTTTGACGGCGATGGCAAGCCTATATTTGATATAGAAGTTGAGGCTTTCCGCAACATCCTGCCGCTTTTGCCGAAACCGTGGCTGGAGATAGGTGTCGGCAGCGGGCGCTTTGCCCGGGCGCTGGGCATTGAAAACGGTATTGACCCTTCTTACAAATTTGTGGAAATGGCCAGGGCAAGGGGTATAAACGCCTCTATCGGCAGAGGGGAGAATACTTCCTTTGAGCGGGAATCAATCGGGACCGTATTCTTGATTGTCACGCTGTGCTTTTTGGACTCGCCGCTGGACGTAATGAAGGAAGCCCACCGTATCCTGATACCCGGCGGCAAGCTGGTGCTCAGCTTTGTAGCCAAAGACAGCCCCTGGGGCAAATACTACGAGCAAAAGAAGGGAGCAGGACACCGTTTTTACCAGCATGCTACCTTTTATAAATGCAATGAGGTAACCAGGTTCACCATCGAGGCCGGTTTTATGGGGGAAAAGATGGTTTCCACACTTTGGCAGAAACCCGGTGATGTACGGCACATGGAATCGCCACGAGAAGGATATTTCCATGATGCTGGTTTTACGATAATAGTTGCAGTAAAAGCCGCAGGTGAAGACTGAAAATAGAAAGCAGTGATTTGCCAGGAACTTGGAGAGTTAAACGATGTTAAAGGTAGTTAAGGAGAGATGTACAGGCTGCGGTCTTTGTACAGAAAGTTGCCCGCTACAGGCAATTTCAATGTCTAACGGCTACGCTCAGATAGACGTCAGCCGGTGCCGTGAGTGCCGTCTCTGCCTTGAAGCATGCCCGCAGGGAGCCATTACCGAAACCGCTCCCGCATCAAACAGGGAGCTACAGGCTACGGTCTCATCTTTAAAACAGAAGACGGCCGATATTATTAAGCGCATTGATGAATTACAGCACCCGGAGCATAAGCCGGATGATTTAGCAACGATGAGGAGCGATTTTGAAGACCTATCTTGATTGTTTACCATGCCTGCTAAACCAGGCTCTCAATGCATCCAGAGCTGCCACCGATGACGAGGAACTGCACCGCCAGGTGCTGAACCGGGTGGCCGAGATGATACCGGAGCTTTCCCTGGGACTGAACCCCCCGGAGATCGCCCAGCAATGCTACCGCCTTATTCATGAGGTAACGGGCAATAGCGATCCCTTCCGCGAGGCGAAGGAGGTGGCTACCCGTGCCGTGCTCGGTATTTATCCCCGCCTCAAGGAGGTAGTCGCTACGGCGGCAGAGCCGCTGCTTACCGCCTGCAAGCTGGCCATCGCCGGTAACTCTATTGACCTCGGTCCCAGCTACAATAATCACGGTAGTGTGGATAATATTATGGAGGAGGCCCTCGCCTCACCGCTGGCGGTAGATAACTACGAGCAGTTTCTCAGCGGTATAAAAAAAGCCCACCGCCTTCTTTACCTCGGCGATAATGCCGGAGAGACTGTCTTTGACCGCATTCTCATCGAAGAGCTGCTGCGGGTTAAAGAACTCGAGATAGATTTCGTGGTACGAGACAAGCCGGTTATAAACGATGCTACGCTGCGCGACGCACTGGCAGCCGGCATACACAAAGTGGCCAGAATAATATCTAACGGTTCGGACGCACCGGCCACCATACTCGCACAATGCTCCCCGGAAATGCTGGAACTATATAATACTGCTGACATTATCATTGCCAAAGGACAGGGTAACTACGAATCACTCAGCGAAGAGCCGGGTAATATCTTCTTTTTCCTTAAAGCTAAGTGCCCTCTCGTTGCCAGGACAATGGGGGTCAATGTTGGTGATGCTATTCTAAAGCAAAGCCATAATGCCAACGATTAAATGCTCTGCTATCCTGTATTTCTATTGACCGGAGAATTCTTGAATAATACAATAATCAGGTATTATGAACTGGAAGGAAATTTTATGGGTTACTCCCCTTAGTATTCTTTGCATCGCCTGTTTCCCGATTAATCCATTCGTCCTGACCGGTGTCATCGTTGTAGAAACATACCCGGCACTGGTTATCATCGGCTGGATAATCTGGATGTTCGGCATGGTGCTGGTCATGACACCGATAGTTATGTTTCCCAGGCGTGGTAAAGTCCCCCGGGGTAAATCCTTTGTGCATACCAGCCGCCTGGTTAATACGGGTATCTACGCTGTCATCAGGCATCCACAGTACACGGGCGGCATCTATGCTATTTTCATCACCACGCTGCTGTGGTATCCGCACTGGCTGTTCGCTATACTGGGTGCTATGGGAACGGCACTCCTTTATTTCAGTGTCAGGGAAGAAGATAAATACCTTGTTCAGAAATTCGGTGATGACTATGTAGCGTATAAGGAGAAAGTGCCCGGAATGAATTTCGTATCCGGGCTAATAAGATATTACCGCCGAAGACAGGCACGGCAATCATAGCTGCTAACAGATACACTACCCGTTATTCATGAAACAGGCGTCAGGTGGATAAAAGGCTTGAGTTCCAGATGGCAAAGGACAGGTGCCGCAAACGCCTCCTAAAATATACGAGGCAGGCGTTTCGCATGCTGCCGCCTGTTGACAGGCCGCACATCCTGGATATAGGCTGCGGTTCCGGTCTGCCGGCTCTGGAACTCGCCAGATTAAGCAACAGTGAAATTACAGCCATTGATATTAATCAGGAGCTATTAGACATGCTCCGGGAATACAGCATAAGGGCAGGGCTGTCAGATAGAATAAGAGTTTTGTACCTGTCACTTTTTGATATGGAGTTTGATGACGAGAGTTTTGATATTATATGGTCTGAAGGCTCCATATGGATAACCGGTTTTGAAAAAGGTCTGAAGGACTGGAGGCGTTTACTCAAACCGACCGGCTACATGGTAATTCACGACGAGAAGGGGGATATTGACGAGAAACTGCGCCAAATTTCTCGCCACGGCTATAATTTACTCCACTATTTTGCAGTGGATAAAGATACCTGGTGGTCTGATTACTTCGCCCCCCTGGAACGCCTGGCAAATAAGACCCGCGGAGAATATGATAGTGCTGCCGATATCCCTGCGTACGTTCTTGACGCCGAGCGCGAGATAGACGATTTCAAGACCTATCCCGATAAGAACCAGTCGGCTGTCTTTCTGCTTAGAAAAATATGACCTATTCGTAACATTTTTATCTATATCATAAACCGGATTTGGATATAGACTTATTGATGGTAGCGGACTGAAAAAGGTACGCTCTGTAAAAAGTAAGTCAGCGTATGACGGTGTTTTTCAGCATGAAAATCAGGATTGTTTATGACAACTGCTCAGCCAGAGAAGAACTGCGAACAGGCTGGGGTTTTTCCGCCCTGATAGAAACCAGTGACACGCCCCCAATTCTGTTTGACACCGGTGATAATGGCGTTGACCTGCTCTATAACATGAAACGGCTTGATATTGACCCGGCGGGCATAGGGACCATCGTTATCTCCCATGCTCACGGTGACCATACCGGAGGTCTTCGGGATATCCTGGAGATTAACACAGACGCCAGTATTTACCTGCCCGCTTCCGTCTCAGCCAGGATAAAGGGGAGAGACATAGTCCCGGTAAGCGAACCAGTATATATCTCCAAATCGGTTATATCCACTGGTGAATTAAAAGGCATCGAGCAGTCACTGCTGGTCAGGACCGGTAAGGGTATCGTGGTGGTAACCGGTTGCTCGCATCCCGGGGTCGGGACTATTATTGACACTGCCTCTCGCTATGGCGAGGTCTACGGCATAATCGGCGGTCTTCACGGCTTCAATGAATTCAGCCGTTTATACAGTATGTCCCTGATATGCCCCTGTCACTGCACCCGGCATAAGGTAGAAATCAGCGAACTGTTTCCCAGCCAGTATGTGCCCTGCGGCGCGGGGCTGGAGATTGAGCTATAACCTCAATATTAATTTTACATTGGCACAGTGTACCGCAGGATAGAACAGGAGTTACGTTAAACGAAGGGTATGATGGGCCGTACAGGTCTCGAACCTGCGACACCCTGATTAAAAGATACAAGAGGTTTGTCCCTGAGCGTGATAAAGAGTAATTCTTGATAACCTTCTGTTGGTGATTTAGCTTCAGGTGGTACTAAACAGTACCACCTTGTCTTTTATGGTGGTGATAAGTTCGTTAGCAAAAATGTTAGTAATTATTATAGAAATAAGAATTATAATAAATTAAACCCTACGCTTCTTTCTCTCTTTAGTAGTTTTCTCAGGATAGTAATCAAGCAAATCACATATTATTTGGCAGCATCCACGTAGGGTACTGACGTAAGTTACCTCACATGCTTCTTGATTTCCCTTGTTTCCCTTGTTTCCATTCTCACCTCCTTGTGTATTCGAGGAAATTCCTCAATATTGCCTTATTAGTCTCCTCAATGGAATCCATTGCCTTATTGTTGCCCCTCTTATTTTCAGGGTGAAATTGCAGTCCCCAGACAGGATTATCCTTATATTGGAAAGCCTGTATCTCGCACGAATCGGATTTCGCCAAACGGATTGCTCCTGGTGGCAAGTAAATAATTTCATCTCTGTGTCGCTCAAAAGCATAGAACGACCTTGGTACATTTCTAAATAATGGATTTTCCAATCCTGCGGTTGTCAGCGTTATCTTTACCCACCCTAATTCAAATGAACCAACGCTTACCGTTCCGCCCAAGGCATCAGCAATTATCTGGCAACCTAGGCAAATGCCCAGAATAGGCACTCTGAGGTTCATTGCTCGCAATAAGAACTGAGCTTCAATCTTTAGGTATGGAAAATATTTAGAATCCCCGATGCTGTCCCTGCCACCAGTGATAATAATAGCATCGAACTCCTTGGGGGCAGGATATTTCTCATAGCAATATGGCTTTACTGCCGTAATATCAGTTTGCCCGTTTAGATAGCTGAAACTACGGGCTACATTGGGACTATTTTCCACTAGAAGTATTCTCACTATCCAATCCAGCTTCTTTTAATAGGGATTCCACAATACTAATAATACCTATTCTCGTTGATGGCATAAGTGCGAATTCATTGAGGTTTTCCCGCTACTTTCCTTGTCTGGTTCACCTGAAGGTTTTCAAGGCAACTAATCTGAATTTACCGCACCTCAAACGTGCCGGAGTCACTTTCGGTCGCTGTTTTTTAGCGGACTGGATTTTGTCCAGAAGAAACCACGCTCATATTTATCGAAATCGACTCCAAGCATAAACTCGACTCTGCTCATGGCAAAGCCCAGAAGCCACGTCAACCCGCAGAGTGGGTGGCGAAGCAGGCAAAACATGATGGTTCGAGACAGACCGGGAACGCTCATATCCCTGCGTACCAGCTCTTCGCCGAAGTGTTGGCATGATTTCCTGGTATAGAAGAAGTACCGGCTCCACTGGTGACTGAAATCCGCCATCGACTCGGACGGCCCATAGTAGAAGATGGCGTCGTCCGCCCATATAAACTTACGACCCTGTTGAATACAGGAATAGAAGATGAACTGATCATCGGCGAGAGAACAAGGCAACACGAGCTGTCGGTAAAAGTCTCTTGACAGGGCCATTACTCGCGCATCTATACTCCACCATGACATAGCTTTTTGCCTTCTAATCTTGTCTACCAGTATCCAGTCAAAATGGGCTGCCAGCTTTGCTACGTGGGGGGTAAAGCCGGGATGGGCACGGACGAGGCCACCCTGAACCAGCGCAGCTCCGTCATCACGGAAGTGGTGTAGCAGCTTTGCTATGCTCTGTTCGCTGGCTAACCTCACATCAGCGTCAATAAAAAGAACAACGTCCGCACTGGAGATTGAGAGCGCCAGATTTATTGAATCATATTTACCTTTCCTCCCCGGTTTCTTAATCAGCTCTATTCTAACGTCTCTCTTAGCTAGCCGTTGCACAATGTCATGTGTTTGATCCGTCGATGCATCCGAAATCACGTAGATATTCTGGATTTGAAACCAGTCACGGCTCTTTGCTATTATCACGTCATGCAGCAAGCCCTCGATACAGCTTTCCTCATTGAGTACAGGAATGACAACATCAATGGTTATCCTTACCTGCTGTAGCTGCGTCCTGCTCGTAGCCGACGGGAGAATTTCTGTGGTCAATGATTTACCCTGATGTAACATGTGTGCCTCCTTATGGCCATCCTGGTGCGGCTTGTGCTTAGGTGCTTGGCATGCTCAACCGCTGGTGTAAATCGTCTGTGCAAGTTGAGAGGGTTACTCACCTGCTATATATTTCACATAATTACGCAGGCTCTTTGCCCAACCCACTAGGACTGTGCTAGCCACCGTCAGCTGATTTGGGCGGAGCCTGGCAAAGCATGGGGCCCGTGTTAGCCAGCAGGATTTATCTCTTTAACGTATGTATGCTTCCCAAGCACGACTCTCTATCTCTCTGCGGGTAGTGTCGCTAGGAAATACGACTTTTTAGGTAGTAACTGCTTTCCTTCTCTCCCTTCCCCACCTTAACTGCCGGCATTGCCACATTATGAGGAATGGAACTAATTCATCTTTCACATTGTGTCTATCAATGCGATTATCATATAGTTTTGGTAACAAAATACAGGAAAGCGATATTTAATCCCTATCGTATTATATTAAACACAGTAGCACAAAACAGGTGCTACTGCAAAAAGAAATTTGGAGGTAAATCAAATGACTGACATGTTTTGTTTTCAGTGCGAGCAGACGGCCGGAGGTACCGGCTGCACCAAGTTAGGTGTCTGCGGCAAGAAACCGGAGGTAGCACACAAGCACGATGAACTGGTCTGCGCCCTGGTGGGTCTGGCGCGCGCTGCCGAAGGGCATACCCCAAGAACCAAAGCCGATGAACTGATGGTTACGTGCTCCTTGCCAGAAGACTGTATAAGTGTTACGCCAGATGATTCAATCTCAAGGTCAGTATTGTAATTCCAGGACAGTGTATTCAGAAAGATGTTAGCAGCGTTAAGGGATTTATTAAATGCCTCATCTTCGGAAGCTGCGTCAACATTGTGACGAAATAGTATTCCGCAACTTTAGTCAGGATATTCTTGAATTCGGATTGCCAATCATGCTATGCTCCGTTTGAAAAAATGAATTGGTGCGTGCTACCAGCCATGCATTTCCCCGCCTTTGAGGTATAGTGAGTGACGAGCATAAAAAAGATACTTACTACCTGTGTATATTGTGGGGCAGGGTGTGGCTTATGGTTGCGTGTTGACAACGGCAGAGTGATAGGCACTACCCCGAGTCGGGCCCATCCCGTGAGCCAAGGGAGGTTGTGCCTCAAGGGATGGAATGCTCATCAGTTTGTTCACCATCCGCAGCGACTAATTAGCCCCCTCATCAAGCGCAATGGAGCATTTGCTGAATCTACCTGGGATGAAGCTTTAGACCTGATTGCCGGGAGACTATCTGAGATAAAACAAAGACATGGCAGTGATAGCCTGGGCGTTTTCAGTTCAGCCAAGTGCACGAATGAAGAGAACTTCATAATGATGAAGTTTGCCAGAGCAGTACTGGGCACTAATAATGTAGACCACTGCGCCCGGCTTTGTCATTCTTCAACCGTTGCCGGAATGACCATGGCATTTGGCAGCGGGGCAATGACTAATTCCATCACCGACATCAGAGATGCGAATGTTATCCTCGTCATCGGTAGCAACACCACTGAGCAACACCCGGTCATTGCTGCTGAGATACTCAGGGCAGTGGATAATGGCTCCAGACTGGTGATCATCGACCCGAGGTTGATTCGTCTGAGTAAATTTGCTGACCTACACCTGAGACTCAGGCCGGGCACAGATGTGGCGGTGATAAATGGGCTGATGAATGTGATGATAGGAGAGAAGCTACATAACCCTGGATTCATTGGGGAGCGGACTGAGGGCTTTGATGAGATGAGGGCAAACCTTCAGAAATACACGGCAGACTATGTAGAGCAGATTACAGGGGTACCGGCTGATGACCTGAGAGCTGCAGCTAGGCTGTATGCCAAAGCTGAAAGAGCAACTATCCTGTATTGCATGGGCATCACGCAACATACTACCGGTACGGATAATGTTCTGGACTGCGCTAATCTCGCTATGCTTTGTGGTCATATAGGCAGAGAAGGTACAGGCGTAAACCCGCTGCGAGGGCAGCAGAATGTCCAGGGGGCATGTGACATGGGAGCCCTGCCGGATTTCTATACCGGGTATCAACGCGTAGCTGACGAGGTATCCCGACAAAAATTTGAGCAGGCATGGAGCGCAAAACTGCCAGTCAGTATTGGTCTGACCGTCATTGAGATGATGAATGCGGCGGCGGAAAGGGAAATTAAGGGGATGTATATCATGGGGGAAAACCCGATGATAAGCAACCCTGATATAACCCATGTTAAGAGTGCTCTTGAGAGTCTGGATTTTCTGGTGGTTCAAGATATTTTTCTCAGTGAGACAGCACAGTTTGCAGATGTTGTACTGCCAGCCTGTAGTTTCGCCGAGAGAAATGGCACCTTTACCAGTACCGAAAGGCGAGTCCAGAGAATACGAAAAGCTATAGACCCAATAGGGGCTAGCCGACCTGATTGGGACATTATCTGTGAAGTTGCCCGCAGGATGGGGTACACCATGAGCTATGACTCGGCGGAGGCAATAATGGAAGAGGTGACTGCTCTCACACCAATATATGGTGGGATTTGCTATAATCGGCTGGACGATTTCGGACTACAATGGCCTTGCCCTAGCCAGGAACATCCCGGCACAAAGTACCTGCATAAAAAGGCGTTTGCTCGTGGGAAAGGCAAGTTCCATGCTGTAGACTACCGCCAACCCGCCGAGATGCCGGATGAACAATACCCCTTTATACTGATTACCGGCAGAATATACTATCATTTCCACACCAGGACAATGACAGGAAGGTCGGAAATCCTGAACCGGGAAGCACCAGAGGGATATGTTGAGATTAACCCGTCGGATGCCAGGGAGATGAACATACGCAACGGCAACAAGGTAAAGGTCTCATCAAGGAGGGGGCAGGTAATTACCAAAGCTTTAGTAACAGAGATGGTAGCGCCAAAGACGGTGTTTATGCCTTTCAACTTCGGGGAGGCGGCAGCTAACATGCTTACCAATCCTGCCTTGGACCCAGTTGCTAAAATACCGGAGTACAAAGTCTGTGCCGTCAGTGTGGAGAGGAGCGATTAAGGTGACTTTAGCCTGGGAACTGGACAGACAGAAATTACTGCCATGGCTTGAGGCGTTGGGAAGAGAGTTTGAAGTCATTGCACCGGTGAAGACCCATGGAGAAGTCGTCTTTACGTCTCTTTCTGATGTCAGTCAGGTTGCCCTTGATTACGAGAATACACTGGTGCCGCCAAAGGAATTTTTCTTACCACCTACTGAAACCATGTTTAGCTTTACCACCAACAAAGGTGGCTTCAATATAGTATTACCTGAGGAGGAAGATAGAAGAAGGGTAATCTTCGGAATACGTCCTTGCGATGTCACTGCTCTATCTATTCTGGATAAGGTCTTCAGTGGAGACCAGGGGGATGAGTACTACCTCTCGAAGAGAGAGAGAAGCGTATTAGTTGCACTTGGCTGTAACCGACCAGCAGAAAGGTGTTTTTGTGGTTCGGTCGGAGCTGGACCTTCCCTATCGGATAACTTTGATGTCCTTCTCACTGAACTTGATGGTTGCTACTTTGTTGAGGTGGCTTCAGAAAAAGGTACGGAGCTTATTTATAAAGCTCCATCTCTATTCCAAGAGGCGAGTGAGGAAGCTAGGAAGAAGAAGGAGGGAGTGGTAGAACAGGCAAAGAAGCTTGCCACCAGGCCTGTTGACCCTCTGGAGATGGCAAGGAAGATGGAGGCTCACTTCAACGATAGCAGGTGGGCGCAGCTAGGGGAGAGGTGCCTGGAGTGCGGCGGCTGTACATATCTGTGTCCCACATGCTACTGTTTTGACGTTGTGGATAGGGTAAAAGATGGTAAGGGTAGCAGACTACGGTGCTGGGACTGTTGTCTGGTACCTGGCTTCACGAGAATGGCAGGGGGTATAAATCCAAGGGACAGTGCCAAAGCCCGAATAAAGCAACGGTTCTATCACAAATGGGCCTACTTTGTGGCAAGGTTCGGCGTGCTCCAGTGCGTAGGCTGCGGCAGGTGCAGTGAAACTGCATTGTGCCATATTGACTGGAAAGAAGTCTTTCAATCAGTAACTGGCGAGCCATAGACATGAAGAATCCATATATACCATATCGGGCAGTAATAAAAACAATAAGAGATGAAACCTGCGATACCAGAACATTTAGCCTGGTTCTCCAGGATGGCAAGCGCCAGGAAGAATTTCAATATAAGCCCGGGCAGTTTGTAGAGGTGTCTCTCCTTGGTTATGGTGAATCACCTATCTCGTTAGCATCCGCTCCTGGTAAAAGAGGGTATTTTGAACTGTGTGTACGGCGAGTGGGGCGTGTTACTGAGGCGTTACACCAGCTGAGCGAGAACGATATTGTGGGTATCAGAGGTCCTTTTGGCAATGGGTTCCCCATTGAGGAGATGGTTGGTAGGAACCTGGTCTTTGTTAGTGGCGGACTGGGGTTAGCCCCCCTAAGGTCGCTAATCAATACCGTCTTCGCCAATCGGAGGGATTTTGGAAAAGTAACCATCCTGTACGGGGCACGAACTCCAGATGATCTGCTTTTCCAAGGCGAGCTTGCAGTGTGGGAGGATAGGAATAACACCGAGGTGCTAGTAACCGTAGATGTTGGTTCCGGATACTGGCAAGGCAATGTCGGAGTGGTAACTACTTTATTTAAAAAAACGGCAGTTTCAATTCACAACACCATCGCTATAGTCTGTGGTCCACCTATTATGTTCCGTTTTGTGATACGAGAGCTGCTTAAAATAGGATTCCCCGAGGAATCCATAATACTGACGCTTGAGCGGCTTATGAAGTGCGGGGTGGGTAAGTGCGGTCACTGCAATATAGGTCCGAAATATGTTTGCCTGGATGGACCCGTTTTTAACTATAAGGAGTTGAAAGACCTCCCTGACGCTCTTTAGGTTCAGAAAGGCAACCGCCGAAAAGATTATCAGGGAAGCAGGGGGATGTTTTAACTGAGGTGGACCCCATTCTTAGGACAGGATAGGGGCAATGTTAAGGTCGGGGCTCGCTATCCTCAAGGGGTTCGGTAAGGGACAATTCAAACAACACCTCAATATTTTGCTGTGGGAAAGTCCTCTTTGGTGGAGCTGAGGTATCAATAGGTAGAACTTTTTGTACTACCTTTGCCCTAGTACTCTAGCGATTCTATTCTTCGAGCAACCAAAACTATTTGAATTTTACGTCATAGTGCCACTTACCTTTTACGCTAAGTCAATGCAAAATAGGTAGTTTCGTGTTTTGTGAATTCACTTTCCTATGATATTATCAAGGTTGGAGACTGTACCTACCCTTGATAGTGCACAGGGGTAGTAAGCTCAACTGGAAATAAAGGTACTTCCTCCCCCCAAATGGCGAATAAATGAGTAACTATATTAAGTTGTTAAGTATCATATTATTATTTCTGGTTGGGAGCGGAACGCTCTCAGGCTGTTTGGCTAAGAGCAACAATCAATCTGCTGTGGTAGACCCCCAATTCGATGAGAAAGTCCAGGAGATAGTATCAGACGGAGAACTGCCCTCCCTCCAGATTGCAGTAGTCTACAATAACCAGTTAGCTTGGTCGAAATCATATGGTCAGAATGCAAGTGTGAATTCGGCTTATATGAATGGATCAGTTCAGAAAGTTATTGATGCCACAGCAGTGCTTCAACTTTATGAACGTAAATTAATCAACATTGATGCTAAAATCAGTGATTACATCCCATTTCAGGTAAAGCATCCCAGATATCCGGATACTCCCGTTACAGTCCGAATGTTGCTCTCACATCGATCTGGGTTGAATTCTCTTGACCATCAGTTTACATGGGATACTGAAAACCGTTTTGTTGAATACCGACCATCAGAAAATCCAGAGATAGTTCGGACATCCCTTGAGGAGTTCTTGGTCGCTTCTTTCACTCCTGAAGGATCAAACTATAATCCGGATGTGTGGCTTAGTAAACCAGGTGACAAGTACCATTATTCTGTTTCGGCATACCCCTTATTAAGATACCTGATCGAGGAAGTATCAGGCATCTCTTATAGTGACTATATGAACGAAAACATTTTCAAGCCTCTAGGAATGTTAAATACGGCATTTAGTTCTGGTGATTTATTTGGTCAAAACATAACACCATACACCCGGGTTAAAGGAAATAATATCGAATTATCTGTTTGGGATGGTAATGGTTATTTGATGCGTACAACAGCAGAAGACATGGCGAAATTCATGTTAGCTCATATCAATGACGGTAATTATGATAATTTTCAACTCCTTCAGCCAGAAACAATTGAATTGATGCAGGCAAAAATGTCTAAAGGGAGAAGCATAATTAATCCAAAATCGGAACAAACTGATTCTGGATATGGACTCGGATTGATACATTACCCTCACGGTTGGCTGGGACACGGTGGTTCAACAGTTGGTTACCAGAGTCTATGGCAGTTTAACCCATCGAGACAATGTGGCTTCATCATATTTACAAATATCAATGGCATACTGGGCAGTTATGACGATTTTCAATCTGTGTGGGAAAATATTGCCGAGATAAGGAAGATGTTATTTTCTATAATGGATCCTCTGGCAAACTTCAAATTCCCCCGATGGGGGCCGATGATAATAGGTGCGATGACATTACTGGTAGTATTTGTCATTCGCCGCCGAAGACGAGCAAGGCAACCCCCAACAAAATGAGTTATTGATACCTCAGAAAGTGACAAATACGGGGCCAAGCGACAACTTCTTGAACACTTTTTAGCAACTGCAGAACACTAAAGTTCACCTAAAGAAAACTGGAGCTGAGGAGACTCGAACTCCTGACCCCCTCCGTGCAAAGGAGGTGCTCTCCCAGCTGAGCTACAGCCCCAAGCAGTAACGTAATTATAGCAACAAAGAGCCCCAGCCGCAATTTATGTATCAAGAGATGAGCCGGTAGCCTTAGCGCCCCGCCTTACCATCTGTTGAATAAGACTTGTTACCAACACCGGCCTTCTCTATAATTATATTATCCATTTTCCCGTAGCCGGTTACCGGAAAGTTGCGTCAATCACAGCCACAATCGAAAAAAGGGAGGTCACTAAAATGGCGATTTGCGATGTAAGCATTGTTCCTATCGGCACCCGGAATACCTCGCTCAGCAGCTACGTGGCGAGAGCAGTAGAGGTACTCGAGAATGAAGACGGCATCAGCTACGAGCTTACCGGCATGGGGACTACTATTGAGGGTGAGTTAAATCACATTCTTTCTTTGATTGGCCGGATGCACGAGGCTGTTCTGGCCACCGGTGTCAGGAGAGTAGTCACCACGGTAAAGATTGATGACCGCCGGGACAAAGCCGCGAGCCCCGATAGCAAAGTAAAATCGGTAAGGAGAGAGCTGGGCTATCCCGATTAACGGCAACAGTAAACACCGGTAGTCACCGGTTACCGGTGTTGACGAACCATACCGTTCTAACCTAAGCTGGCAGGTAACCATTCAAGAGTATTATTTAATGACACTGGCCAACATTTTCCTACTGTTAGCTACCGGCATATTTGCCGGCTTTGCCGGTGGTCTCCTGGGACTCGGCGGCAGCTTCATCATGACGCCGGTGCAGTACGTTCTTTATACGGATATGGGACTGCCCGCGGATACAGCCATCAAGCTGGCGTTTGGCACCAGTCTGCTCGTCGTCCTGCCTACCGCCCTGAGCGGCACCCTGAGACATGCCCGGCAGGGTGCTGTGATAAAGAAAACTGCCATCATCATGGGTAGCTCAAGCCTGCTGGCCGCCTGCGGCGGAGCGACTCTCGCCGCACATATACCCGGCACCGCCCTGCGCATTGCCTTCGGTGTGCTTATCCTGGGCAGCGGCATCAGGATGCTCTTTACCAGGCAAGCGTCAGCTTCGGGAGAGCTAAAAGAAAATAGCTGGCTCCTCGCTGCATGGGCTATACCTGTCGGTATTATAAGCGGTCTCCTCGGTATAGGCGGCGGCATATTGCTGGTGCCCTTGCTGGTGCTTGTTTTCAAGTACAATATTCATAACGCCATGGCTACTTCGCTGGCTATCATGGTATTTATGAGTGCCGGCGGTGCCCTGGGTTACATCATTAACGGTCTGGGTGTTCCTCAATTGCCCGCCTACTCAATAGGCTATGTCTATTTGCCAGCATTTCTGGTGCTAACGGCTGCCAGCGCCGGTATGGCCCAAATCGGGGCTATTACTACTCACCGGCTGCCGGCCAGGCATCTGAGATACATTTTTATAGCCGTGATGTTCTACCTGGGAATCAAGATGCTCGGTGTCTTTGATTTGCTGGGCTGGCCGCTATAAGGAGAACGGAACAGAAAACTCAGGCACATCACGGTTGACACTCACCAGGCATCATGATAATATTATCCGAAGCTAATGAGTGCTAAGTCTATTCTGTTTGACGCTACCAAGTGTATAGGTTGCCGCGGTTGTCAAGTAGCCTGCAAACAATGGAATGGCTTGCAGGCGGTAGTAACATCCAACCGGGGCACTTATGAAAACCCCCCCGACCTCTCGCCCGATACCTGGTTGACCATCAGGTTCAGCGAAGGGGACGAGGATGATAGCACAGGTTGGTCTTTTATCAGAAACAGCTGCATGCACTGCACGGACGCTGCCTGTGTTGCCGTCTGCCCCTCGGGAGCGCTCTTCCACAATGAATACGGCATCGTATCCTACGACAAAGAAAAGTGCATCGGCTGCGGATACTGCGCCGAGTTTTGCCCGTTTAATATACCGCGCCTCGGCGTTGACCCGGCGATAAACGCCGACCGGATGAACAAATGCACCATGTGTACCTCTCCAGGTCTAGACCGTATCGCCATGGGTCTGGAGCCAGCCTGTGTGAAGACATGTCCCACCCAGGCACTTATTTTTGGCGACCGTGATAAACTCATAGCACAGGGTAGAGAAGTTGTAAGCAGCCTCAACTCCGCTCACCCTAACTCTCAACCGCAGGCAAGGCTTTACGGAGAAACAGAGCTGGGTGGACTGCATGTCCTTTATGTACTGGCAGATTCACCCGAGACCTATAATCTACCGCCGGAACCGGAATTTCCTGCCGCGGCCACCATCCAGCGCGATGTTTTCCGCCCGTTCGCCTGGATTGTCTGGGCAGCGGTAGCCGCTGGTTTAGCCCTTAACGTAATAGTTGCCCGTGCCCGGCAAATTCACTCCAGGGAGAGTAAATAGATGGGTATGATAGAGCGCTACACAAAAAAAGCACGGTGGTTCCACTGGATCTATGTCGCCGTATTCTTGGAACTGGTGCTATCGGGGCTAGTAATTTTTGTACCCTGGTCAAGTCTGTCAATAGTAGGACAGTGGGTGCGGCTGATTCATCGTATAGGGGCCATACTCATGGTGGCCATACCGCTCATCTACGCCGTACTCAAGCCGAAGCAGGCATATTACTTCGTCATAGAAGCTTTTCAGTGGGGCGTAGACGACCTGGAGTGGCTCAAGGCAGCGCCAAACTACTATTTCGGCGGTGACCCGAGGTCAATGCCGCCGCAGGGTTATGTCAATTCAGGGATGAAGCTCTACCGGTTAGCCATCCTCATCGGCGGCGCCCTGTTCGTGATTACGGGATTCATCATGGCATTCCTTAAAGATATAGTGCCGCCGGTAGTTTTTCAGTGGAGCCTTTTTGTGCATGACTTCACTTTCATCGTGGCGCTATGCATGTTCTTCCTGCACGTTCAGCTGGGCGTTTTCCACCCGCGGATGGACGAATCACTCCTTTCGATAATTGACGGCAAGGTTTCCAATGCCTACGCCAGTTCTCATCACGGCAAATGGTATGACAGGGTCAGGCAAGAGAAAAACCATGCCGACCAAATAGTTGATTAATATAAAATGGCAAGATCCAGATATAGAGCAATAAAAAAATATATTGAAGTACTGAAACCCCGTGAAAGTATCCTGCTTACTTTTATCGGTTTCTGCGTTGTTATCATCGCCAGCCAGGGCCAGGTGACCTGGGACAGGTTGATGCTGGCGGTAATAACCATATTATTCGCGAGTGCCGGCGCTAACGGTCTCACCAATTACCTTGACCGTGATATTGACGCCAGGATGAAAAGGACCCGAGGCCGGGTGCTGCCCTCAAAACGCATTTACCCGCCGGAAAAAGTCCTGCCGCTAACTGTAGGTCTGGTTAATATCGGCCTCATCTTGGCGTTTTTACTGCATCCATACTGTTTTTTTGCCGGCCTGGCAGGCACACTTGCCGCCATTTTATGGCGTAAGCGGTGGACATGCGTTTTCCCACAGGGTATAATAGCTAGTTGGGCGCCGGTTCTCATGGGCTGGTTCGCAGTCGACCCCGGTTTTAACTGGCAGTTATTGTTGCTTTGCGTTCTGATAGCGATTTGGTTGCCGCTCCATTTATGGAGTGTTATGATAGCCAATAGAGAAGACTACCTTGGAGCTGGAATAGATTATTTTCCGATGAGCCGAGAACCAAAGAAAGTGATAAAGTTGTTGTTGGGGCTAAGCATAATACTTTATGCTACTTCTATTGGTATCTACTTCATTGCCGGTTTCTCCTGGCTCTATTTGGTTCTCGCCAACGCGATGGGTATCGTTCTCCTCTATACCAGCACGCGGCTTGTCCTGTCCAACTCTTCAAAGGACTCCTGGAAGCTATATAAAATGTCAGCCTTCCCGTACCTGGGTTTTATCTTCCTGGCCATGTGTATAGACATATGGCTGCCGTACTGATTGAAAATACTGGCTATTACCTGAGGCATAGTAACGTAAAAGACCTTAAGGCGGTACCGAATGAACAGTAGTGGAGTAACGAGTTCAATAAGAAAGAAACGCAGTCTCTTGCACATGAGCCGGAGGACTTTCATAAAACTCTCGGCTCTGGCTGGAACTGCGGCAGCTATGGGACGTTTCCTGAGACATCCGGTACTTGGCAGCGCCGCCGTACAGACGAAAATCGGAGAGCCACTGCCGGAAAAGTGGCTTACTACCTCCTGTCTCAACTGCCCTACCCGCTGCGCTACCCAGGTGAGGGTAGTTGATGGTAAAGCGGTAAAGATAATCGGTAACCCGCTGTCACTGGTCTCCGAAGGAGAAACCTGCCCCCGCGCCCACATAGGTCTTCAGGTACTGTATGACTCAGAGCGGCTGCAAGGCCCTATGAGAAGGACAAACCCGGCCAAGGGGAAGGATATTGACCCGCAGTGGACTCCCATAACCTGGGAGCAGGCGCTGGACGAGGTAACCACGAAGCTGAAAACACTGAGGAGCAGGGAGATGCCGCACCGCCTGCTGCTTATGCACGGACTCAATACCATAAGCGACGAAGACCTGATACGCCGCTTCACCGATGCCTACGGCACACCGAATATAATTTCGGGTGATGCGCTGGAGAGCGAGTCCGAAAGCCTGGGGCGCTGGATGGCTGACGGCCACTATGGCCACATTGCCTACGACCTGGCGCATACCAACTATTTACTGGCCTTCGGGGCCAGCATCCTGGAATCCCATAAGCCCGTAAGCCGCAATTTGCGGATGTGGGGTAAAATTCGGCGGGAAAGACCGAACCGGGTAAAGGTAGTGGTGCTGGACCCGAGACACTCCGTCACCGCTGCCAAGGCCGATGAGTGGCTACCCATAAACCCGGGCACCGACGGTGCCCTCGCCATGGCCATAGCCAACGTAATAATCACCGAGAGCTTATACGATGTTAGCTTCGTTGACAGCTTGACATCAGGTTTCAAAGAATATAAACAAATGGTGCTCAGCAATTACGCACCGGAAAAAGTAGCCCCGATAACGGGGATAGATGCCGATACCATTCGACGGATAGCCAGGGAGTTTGCCACCACCAAACCGGCGATAGCCTGGGTAGGCACCGGGGCCACTCGCTGGCCAAACGGTTCTTATAACAGCTACGCTATATTCTGCCTGAACGCCCTCGTAGGCAGCATCGATATTCCCGGCGGCATAATATACCAGGAAAAACCCAGGTACCGGGGTCTACCGGAAATAACCGAGGATAACATTGCCCGCGGAAGTAAAACCAAGCCGCGGCTGGACTTACGCCAGACGACCAAATTCCCCGCTGCCCAGGTGGTCACTAACCAGGTACCGGACTCCATCCTGGACTCCAGCCCGTATCCCATTGAGATGGCTATCGGCATTAACAGCAACTTCAATATGTCGGCACCGGGTAACCAGCGCTGGAACGACGCCATGTCCAGGCTGGGTTATTACGTTCACATCTCACCTTTCGCCAATGAAATGGCGCAGTATGCCGATATTCTACTGCCCGCTTCTACATTCCTTGAAATATGGGGCTATGATGACAGCCCGCCCGGTTCGGGCTTTGCCGAGGCAAAAATAAAACAGCCGGTAGTAGAGTCCGTAAACGATTCCATGGCAGTAGCCGATATTATCTTTGACCTGGCAAGCCGTCTCGGTGGTTCGGTTGCCCAGTCCTTCAGCGGCATTGGCGATGACGCGGAAGGGTTTGTCAAATACCGCACGGCAACTCTCATGTCCTGGCCAAAACTCCTGGAAAAGGGTGTCTGGGTGGGGTCGGCCTACAAATATCACAAATACAACAGTATATTCGAGACGCCGTCCCACAAGTTTGAATTTAGCTCCGGCAATCTACGGGCACTACTGGCCAAAGCGGGAGGTGCCGGCAGCAACGGCTACAGCGAACTGCCCCACTATGAGACCGTCAGCTTTCTGGGCGATACGCACAGTTATCCCCTCGTCCTGCTAACGTATCAGCCGTTGCTGGATATTGAAAACGGCAGCCAGAATTACCCCTGGGCGCAGCAGATATACCTGGTTATGCACGGCATCGGCTGGACCAGTGTCGCCGAGATAAACGAGAAGACGGCCGGGGAAAACGGGGTAAAGGATGGGGACACAATCTGGGTAGAGTCCCCGTTTAACAAAGTTAAGGCCAGAGCCAGGGTAATTCAGGGCATTCATCCCGGGATTGTGAGCATATCCCGCGGCCAGGGGCACTATGCCTACGGCCAATGGGCCAAAGGTATAGGCAGCAATCCCAATGATATTGTCGGCGTAGACTATGACCACCTGAGTGGACAGGCGTCTTTCTTTAATACCAGAGTCAAGATATACAAGGCATGAGGTGACAGATGGCTAGATGGGGAATGGTAATAGATTTAGACAAGTGCGTGGGGTGTCAGGCCTGTACTATTGCCTGCTGGGAAGAGAATAATATCCCGCACGGCTCACCCGAAGACCAGCACAAGCACCGTGAGATTTACTGGAACAAGGTAATTACAGTAAGCGACGGTAGCTACCCAACAGTAAACGTTGAGTTTATTTCAATGCCCTGCATGCACTGTGATGAGGCTCCGTGTGTTACCGTATGTCCCGCCAAGGCGACGTATCACCGTGATGACGGCATAGTCATACAGAACTTCCGGCGGTGTATAGGCTGCCGGTACTGTATTGTCGCCTGCCCTTACGGAGCCAGGAACTTTAATTTCAAAGACCAGGTAGAGGAAGACTATCACCGACCCGACCTGCCTCCCGACCGCGAAAGCCGCCCGCCGTGGCCTTATCCCCATAGGATACGCGGCGTTGTTGAAAAATGTACCTTTTGTTTTCATAGAATAGACCAGGGAATAAAGGAAGGTAAGAAGATAGGTGTGGATGTGGTGCCGGCCTGTGTTGAAGCCTGTCCCACCAAGGCGAGGGCCTTCGGTGACCTGGATGACCCGAACAGCAACGTATCACAACTGCTCTCGGCCAGGACATCAATCAGGCTGAGGTCATCCTACAGCACACATCCCAAAGTATATTATCTTCCTAGATGAGAGGGCTTGCCGATGGAACTGAGTTACTCACCAATAGAGGGTAAATCCAGAGGATACCGGAATTTAGTAATTGTTCTCGGTATCATGGTAGCCATTTTGCTAATCAGCTTCCTGGTTTCCTACCTGAGAGGTATGCAGGTATGGGGAGTTAATAACCAGGTAAGCTGGGGGCAGCTTATTACTTTTGATATTTACTTTATCGGGCTGAGTGCCGGGGCCATTATCGTATCATCTCTCAGCTACGTTTTCAAACGGGAGGAATATAAACCCATCGGACGCATAGCGGTCTGGCTGGGGCTCCTGCTTATGATTGGAGCTATGGTCTGCGTCCTCACCGACCTGGGCCGTCCGGAGAAATTCTGGCGGCTCTTCATGTACGGCTACCTGAACAATATGACATCCCTGTTTGCCATTAACGGTATTCTCTACGCGGGCTACATCCTGCTCATGATGGCCTACCTGTATCTCATCATGGAAGGCAAGATAAAGCTAGCCGCCCTCATAGGCACTATAGACGTTATCTGGGCTATCATGGTCCACACCGGTACCGGCGCCATCTTCGGCTTCATCGGTGCCAGGGAGATACTGACCTCACCGATAAAACCCTTTGAGTTTGTTGCCGCAGCACTGACATCAGGAACAGCATTACTGATAATTGTATCTATACTCAGTTTCAAGTTTACCAAACGGGCGCTAAGCCCGGATTTAATCCGGGGCCTGGGACGCCTCCTTATGTACATAATTATTCTCCTCTTCGTCCTGGTATTATTCGATAAACTTACCCACGGTTATTTTCCCCACCGGGCAGGTCTAATGTTCCTGTTCACCGGACCCTACTGGTGGCTATTCTGGGTATTCCAGATAGGTATGGGTATAATAATACCGCTTATTATCCTGGCTAACCCCAAGTTTAACAACACGGTCAAGTGGATAACGGTGGCAGCCGTATCCGTCGTTATCGGCGTGCTTGGCGAAAGAGCGGCGCTGGTAATTCCGGGCATGGCCCAACCGCAAGAGCTTTACCCGGGGCATATTGAAGGCATATGGGGAACCGCCGGGGTTTTCCCGATAACGCTGTGGGAGACACTTCTCAGCCTCGGTATAGTGTGCCTGGTGATTCTGCTATTTGTACTGGGCTTGAAATATCTGAGCCTGCTGCCCGCCACGGCCAGTGTTGAAACCCCACCGGCCGAGGCAGCCGTAGAAGAAGTAGCGATTGAGGCAGCCGGTGAACCCGCCACCGTAGAAGGTGAAGTTGCTGCCGCCGGTAGCGAAGGATAGACGTACGGGGCAAGGCCCTTTTTCTAACGCCAAAGCAGCGAGGAAGGTTAAAGTAAGGTTGGGCGATTTATCTGAGAATAGTGTTATCCTGTGTGAGTGTAACGGCCGTATAACAGGGGGCCTTAATACGGACGATATTGCTAGCTTCCTTAAGCGCCGTTCGCCGGACACGGAGGTAATAGTGGCTGATAATCTCTGCCAGCCCGGAGCGTTACAAGAATACGCCGGATCACGGAAAATACGCCCCGGTGTCGTGGGGGCCTGTACCGAACTGGAAAATAACCGCCACTTCGAGAAAGCGAAGGCGGAGCTCGGCTGTGACAGCTATTCAGTAAGAATAGTTGACCTGCTTGCCGAGACTAACGCCCCATACAGTATCATAGAGAGGACAGAGAGGGCTAAGCTCCTCCTCTGGGCCCAGATAAGGCGCCGGAGCCAGTTCCAAAGAGTGCCCGCAGATAAACTAAAAATGCAGTTTGTGAAACCCGAAGGTGAAATAAGCCGGCGCGACCTTTTACGGCTGGTTTTGCCCCGGAACACCGTTATTCCATTCATCGAGCCGGTAAAATGTAAGGCGGACAGGGGCTGCCAGCTTTGCCTTAAAGCTTGTCCCCTGAATGCTATCATAGCGCCGGACAGTGAAGCCGTTATTGACGCAACTTTATGTAATGGCTGCGGGGCATGCGTAGCTGCCTGCCCCGAGAGAGCGGTTATCTATCCCACATTTTCTCCGGAAGAAATAAACGGCGAGCTTGAGGGGCTGCTTCTCCCTGATGACGTAGACCTCGGGCCGCGGATAGTTGGAGTTAGCTGTCAGGGTGGCCTGCCCGCATCGGGAGAAAAAGAAGCAGCGCGTCCTGCCCTGCCGGCGAATATGCTGCCGCTTTCTATCCCAAGTCTGGCTATGGTATCTCCGTGGCTGATGCTGCGTGCTTTTTATCTGGGTGCTCAAGGCCTGGCGCTGATTACCTCACCGGATACCGCCCGGAGAGACGTTGACTTCGCTCAATGCGAGGAAAATGTAATGTTTGCGCAGCAGATACTCGGTTGCTGGGGTATTGAGCCGCAACGGGTAAGAGTATTCACCAGTACAGATAGCACCATTCAGCGGGAACTGGACAGGTTCGCTGAAGAAATTGCCGGACTGAGCCGGACACCGATGCTACCCGCCGCTGACACACCCTTACCGGCCAGAGGACTAATGCTGCCGGCCATCTTAAAAAATATGGGTGAACGGCTGGGTGAACCGTCGGGAGACGTTGCTACCGGAAACGTAGCCTGCGGTACGGTAAAGCTGGACAACTCAAAATGCACCGGTTGCGGGCTCTGTACCATGAACTGTCCTACCGGGGCGCTAAGCTTTACTTCAAACGATGAAGGAGTTGATTTACTCAAGATTACCTTCAAGCATGGTAACTGCGTTGCCTGTGGCGAGTGCGTTGAAGCTTGCCCGGAAAACTGCCTTACACTGGAGCGTAGCCTTAATCCAGGCAGTGTACTGAGGGCAGCGGAAGTTTTTTTTGAAGACGAGATTGCTCGCTGCCGGAAATGCGGCAAGCCGATTGCCTCTATGGCTATGATAAGGCAGCTACGAGACAGACTGAGCAAATCAGGAGCAGCTACTGCCCATCTGGAACTCTGTCCTGAATGCAGGAGTGCATCTCAGTTTGGCCTGAAAGATGTAAGACCAGACAGGGCAGCCCGTGTAAACAGCTAGATGGTTAGCTATAGTATCAGGTAATTATTTTTTTAGTAATTCAGGTTGGTTATAATAAAAACTGAAAATTAAGGGTATGGACGATGGAAATATTTATTAGGGGCATAGCTATAGCTATTGAAGTCATCATACTGGCCGCAATTACTTATAGTATTTTGAAAGGGGTAAAGCTGACCATATTTGAGCTGGGTATAAGCCAAAAATACGATAGGATTATAAGTACCTTGTTCCTGGTAGTCGGTTGTCTGATAGCGGTCTTTTTCATCGCCCATCTGACCTTCCTCTATCCAACCTTATGAGTTTAGAGGATAGTAAGACCAAGTAGGGAGGACAGTTTAATGTCTTTGCGTGAGCTTTTCTGGACAAGTCAACAGGTTTATTTAAATGATATCTTTTTACCGATAATAATAGGTGTTTTGATACTTACCCCCGTGCTGGTCTTACTGTTTGCTTTCGGTATACGGCGACGTCAGCAGTTATGGAGCTTGGGTAAACCAGATGACCGCTTCGGCAACTGGTGCTTTAGACTATGGACAACCCTGACCGTAGCCATAGCCAACATCCGGATTATGAGAGTACGGGAGCTATACCCCGGTATTATGCACGTTTGCCTCTTCGGCGGCAGTGCGCTCCTTATCATCGGTAAGATAATCAGACTGTTCTCTTATATCACCGGTATCAGCGCACCTCCCCAGGACGTTTACCTTTACGCATCCCTGGTTTCCGAGATTGGCGCAGCAGTGGTTATTATCGGTGGCTTAATGGCCATATTCAGAAGGTACGTTCTAAAACCTGCCCGACTGGACACTGTGCCCGAGGATACGCTGGTTTATGTCTGGGTACCCCTAATCATAATCACCGGTCTCATGGTCAAAGGATACCGTATCGCCATCGGCGATGTCAGTCCTACCGACTGGGTTATGTGGTCGCCGATCAGCTATCCAGTCTCGCATATTTTCCCCACCTTTATTACCGAAGCTAAAAACGAGTTCCTGGTCTGGCACCGCGCCATAATTCATACCGTACCGGCCTTCGGCCTGCTCGGCTATATCTGGGTAATCCGCTCCCGGCTGCAACATATACTGCTCGCCCCATTGAACGTATATTTCCGCTCGCTGAGACCCAAGGGAGAGCTGGTGCCCATAGATTTCGAAACCGCCGAGGAGTTTGGTGCCAGCAAGATTGAGGATTTTACCTGGAAGAACCTCCTGGACCTGGATGCCTGTACCCGGTGCGGGCGTTGCCAGGATGCCTGCCCCGCCTATGCCAGCGGCAAGGCTCTTAACCCCAAGCAGATCATACAGGACCTCAAAGCGCATCTTTACCAGGTCTATCGTGTACCGCTGACTGGCAAGCCGATTGAGGTACGCCCGGATATGATCAGCGATATTATAACCGATGAAGTCATCTGGGACTGCACTACCTGTCGTGCCTGCCAGGAAGCATGCCCTATCTATATTGAGCATGTCCCCAAGCTGATTGAAATGCGCCGTAACCTGGCCATGGAGAGGGCCGAGATGCCCGAAGCCGCCCAGGACGCGCTCAAATCGCTTAATACCCGCTTCCATCCCTTCCGCGGGACTACGCTGACCCGGACAGATTGGACAGAAGGTCTGGATATCAAGATTATGGCCGAGGACAGCGATGTAGATATACTCTACTGGGTTGGCTGCAACGCCGCCCTGGAAGACCGCAATGTCAAGGTAGCTCAAGCCACCGCACGGATAATGCAGGCCGCGGGGGTTAACTTCGGTATTCTGGGCGAGGAAGAGAACTGCTGCGGCGACCCGGCCCGGCGTATGGGCGATGAATACCTGTTCCAGACCATGTGCCAGGGTAATATCGAGGTTCTCAAGGCCTATAATGTCAAGAAAATCGTAACTGCCTGCCCGCACGGCTATAACACGCTTAAGCATGAATATCCGCAGTTCGGCGGTAACTTTGAGGTCATACACCATACCCAGTTTATAGCTGAGTTGATTCGCAGCGGCAAACTAAAAGTGGGAAGCCTGAAGGGTAACAAGAAGATAGCTTACCACGATTCCTGTTACCTGGGACGCTACAATGATATTTACGAAGAACCCAGGGAAATCTTAAGAGCCATCGGCGGCATAAACAGAGTAGAACTGGAACGCAGCCGGCAAAACAGCTTCTGCTGCGGCGGCGGCGGCGGTCACATATGGATGGAAGAAGACCCTGACAAGCGGGTTAATGAGAGGCGCGTGCAGCAGATTATGGATGCTAAGGTAGACATGGTGGCTACCGGTTGTCCTTACTGCCTGACCATGTTTGAGGACGGCATAAAGGCTAAAGAGATGGAAGAGTCACTGCTGGCTAGAGACCTGAGCGAGATAATCGCCGAAATACTGTTCGGGACGGAGGGACAGTAACACCGGAAATCGCTATTTCTCACCGGTAGTGCCACAGTTAAAAGATACAGGGGGTAGGTAACTACCCCCTGTTTATATTGTCCGGGTAGCCCCCATTCTTCATCTTTATATTGGATAACGAAGTAGGGATTCCCTGCTCAATAACGCCTTATTTAGCCGTTGTTTCCGGTGATATATCAGCTTTTCTTGAGAGCACATTAAAGTTGTTGTATGATTAGTTCAGGGAGGAGGATTACCATGGACAAGATTACCGTTATCATCGCTGACGACCACGCCATAGTCAGAGAGGGCACCAGACAGCTTCTGGAGTGTGAGGAAGACCTGGAAGTGGTAGGCGAGGCTGCCGACGGTGAAGAAGCCGTAAATCTGGTGACCAGGCTAAAACCGAATGTAGCCATTATAGATATCTCCATGCCCAAACTGAACGGCATCGAAGCCACCAAGCAGATAAAGTCGCTCGTTCCCACCACCGCAGTACTGATACTGACGATTTACGATAGCGAGCAGTATATCTTTGCCCTGTTGGAAGCGGGAGCCGCCGGCTACCTGCTGAAGAATGTGCACAGTCATGACCTGATTGAAGCCATAAGAGCGGTGCACAACGGTGAATCTGTGCTGCATCCCGTGGTTGCCCGTAAAGTGCTGAGCCGTTTTGTGTCCTCCGCGCAGAAACACGAAGAAAACCCCGAAGACCTGCTTAGCGAAAGAGAATTGCAGGTGCTAAAGCTGGCGGCGAGGGGCATGAGCAACAAAGCAGCCGCTGACGAGCTGAGCCTCAGCGTACGCACCATACAGGCCCACCTGGCACACATATTTGACAAATTACAGGTAGGTTCGCGCACCGAAGCCATACTCTACGGCCTGAAAAAAGGCTGGCTCAGTCTAGAAGATGTACCCTGACCGTTCCTTAAAGCTCCAGGATAAGTTGAGGGATGAATATGCGACCCGGTAAAAAAGCGCTAAAAACCCTGCGTGACCCTAATTTCTGGGTCATCGTAGCTATGCTGGTATTCTGTATCATTCTCCACTACGGCTCCCATATGGATTTTATAGCCGGCGTATCCGGAACAATGCTGCCCGATCTGAGCCGACATACCATGGACCGTATTCTGTTTTTACTACCGGCATGCTATGCGGCTTTTGTCTTCGGGCCGGCTAAGGGCTTCATAACTTTATCGATCGCCACCGCTATCATGTTACCTCAGGCTATTTTCATATCCCCCTTAATGGTGGACGCGCTGGTCGAGATAGCCAGCGTGGTGCTGGTAGGCGGGCTCATTATTATGTGGTTTGAGTCACTGGAGGAGGAAAGGTCGCGCCGTGTAAAGGCGATCATGAACCTGGAAACCGCCCAGCAGCAGCTACAATCCCAGGTTAAAATCGTGGAGCAGGATAAAAAACGGCTGGCTGCTCTCAGCACCATCAGTACTATTGTTACACAATCCCTGGAGCTGGAGCTTATACTGCAACGGGCACTGGATAAGGTAATAGAACTCATGCAGGTGGATGCTGCCTTTGCCTTCCTCCTGGATGAAGAACAGCAGGAAATCGTTCTTGCCGCCAGCCAGGGGGTATCCAAAGAGTTTACCGATGGTGTTGCCAGAATGAAAGTGGGTGAAGGGTTTAACGGGAGAGTAGCCCTGACTGGAGAACCGATGGTAATAGCCGATTCCTCTATGGACCCTAAACTCACCCGCATGGTGGTCAAGACGGAGAAACTGCAGTCACAGCTCATTGTGCCCCTGAAATCCAAAGGGAAGATTCTGGGCACTCTCTGCCTGGCCAAGCGCGATATACGCCAGTTTCTACCCGAGGAGATAGCGCTATTTTCCGATATTGCCAACCATATCGGAGTAGCCGTAGAGAACGCTCGTCTCTATGAACAATCCCAAGTTATAGCCAAGCAGCTACGTGTATCGGAGAAAAACTACCGGGAGCTCTTTGAAAATGCCAGCGACGCCATCTGGGTGCAGGATATGAAAGGTATTATTATTGCTGCCAACAAGGCATCAGCCCAACTGGGAGAATATACTCAGGCAGAAATGGGGAACGTGGATTCCCGGAGCTTTCTCCCCGGGGAAAGCATTGAAATCGCCAGAGAGGTACGGCATAAATTACTCAAAGGTGAACCGCTGGAGCAACCCTATGAACAACCCATGGTAGTAAAAGACGGCTCGGAAAAAATAGTGAAGCTGACCGCCAGCCTGCTGATGAGCGATGGACAACCAACCGGTTTCCAGCTTATCGGGCGGGATGTAACCGAGGAGAAAAAAATGCGGGACAACCTGCGTTACTATATACAGGAGTTCACCAGGGCCCAGGAAAAAGAACGCAAACGTATCTCACGGGAGCTGCACGATGAAACCAGCCAGGGACTTATCGCCCTGTCACGCCAGCTGGATGCTCTGATTGACGGAGACGGCCAGCTCCCGCCAGCTACGATAGAACGCCTTAACTCACTGCGGAACCTGGTAGACAGCCTGCAAGAAGGCGTCCGCCGCTTCAGCCAGGATCTGAGACCGTCAGTGCTGGACGACCTGGGCCTGGTACCCGCTATCGAGTGGTTTATATCCCAATTATCCGGATACTCCGGGATAACAACGGATTTTAAGGTTATTGGGGAAAGAAGACGGTTGCCCCGTGAGGCTGAATTATCGCTTTTCCGCGTTGCACAGGAGGCCCTGGGCAACGTGTGGCGTCACTCCGCAGCGTCCCAGGCCAGGGTTACAATAGAGTTCAGCAGCGATAACGTCAGGCTGGTCATCAAAGACAACGGTAAGGGCTTTAAGCTGCCGAAGAGAGTCGGTGACCTGGCCGGCACCGGTAAGCTGGGTCTCATCGGCATGTCCGAGAGGTTACAGCTATCCCACGGCACCCTGAATGCTGAGTCCTCACCGGGAAAGGGTACCACTATAACCGTAACCGTGCCGGAGTAAATTTTTTTGTTGGATAATGAAATTGTCACCAAAAAAAGTGAACGGACATGGCTGTTCAGACAGATATAGCGTATCCTTCACAATACGAGACCGAAGTTCTTCTGAAAGACGGCTCCAGAATAGCTCTGACGCCGATAAAAAGAGAGAATATTGAACGCTGGCTGGCATTCGTCCAGCGCCTCAGCACCCGCAGCAAGTACCTGCGTTTCCACTATTTACCGAAAGAACTGGGATACGGAGACGCTGTCCGGTTCTGCACGGTTGACTATAAAGACACCTTCGCCTTTGTTGCCGAAGTAATCAAAGAGGAGCGGCGCGATATAGTAGCCATCGGGCGCTACTACCGCCCGCCCGATAAACACTCGGCAGAGGTAGCTTTTGCCATCCAGGATGATTACCACGGTAAAGGTATCGGTACCAGGCTAATGGAATGGCTGGCTAACGTGGCCCGTGATAACGATATAAATATTTTTGAAGCCGACGTTCTGGCTGAGAACGAGCAGATGATGACCGTCTTTCTGGACTACGGCTTCCATGTCACGAGCATCCTGGAATCAGGGGAGTACCATGTTACCTTTCCCATAGCCCGCACCAAGCGTGTGATAAAGAAAGAGGAGGCCAGAGAACGTATCTCAACTCTAGTCTCACTTAAATCCATTTTCCATCCGCACTCGGTAGCCGTAATAGGTGCTTCCAGGGTGTGCGGTAGTATCGGTAACCTGCTTTTCCAATGCATCATGCCGAACGGGTTTTCCGGATGATATTGAGTTAGCTATCATAATAGTACCGGCCCCGTTTGTCGCCCGTGTTGCTGACGAATGTGGACGCAAGGGAGTCCACTCTATCATCGTTATCTCGGACGGTTTTAAGGAGAGAGAGCCGGAAGGGGCCGAGAGGGAAAGAGACCTGCGAGACATCGCTCTCGGTCATGGTATGCGCCTCGTAGAACCGAACTGTATGGGCGTAATCAATACCGACCCGCAGGTAAATATGAATGCTACCTTCTCACCGATATATCCACCGCAGGGTAATGTAGCCTTTCTTTCCCAGAACGGCGCCATGGGCCTGGTCATTCTTGACTACGCCTTGATTGAAGATTTACCGCAGATAGCGGAACTGGACCTGAACCCGGTAAAAGTGCTGCCGCGTGGCGAAGGCTACTGGGTAGTGGATGCGAGAATACTGGTCAGATAGCATACGCCCCTTTCCACCGCTGCTATTTTTTATCCCGGCCGCTAGTTTATACCGGGCAGAAATTATCCTGTAATAGCACCGATACAGATTAAAAAGCCAGCGTAAACATTACATTTTACCCTCTATATGGCCCCCAGCCAGCTTTTCTTTATTTTTCCGGCTATTTCTGTATAATTTGACAATAAGATTAAATATATGTTAAATATTTTAATATGTTATCCTAGTTTTATTCCGGTAAGCAGGATAATAACAGCGGTAAACTATGCGAGCTCCTAGCTGGTCTCTTATTTATCCCAGTTAGCTGCCCACAAGTTGATATTAGGCTGGGTTAATAGTACACGAACCTGGCCGAAGAATAATTTTGTGGAGGGGCTGAATGAAAGGCACCGAGGTTTTTGACTATATACCAGAAGAAGCATGCAGAGAGCTTGAGGCCATTGTTGGCACCGAGCATATGACTACCGACCCGGCAATACGCGAGGGTTATACCGGACGGGGTTTTGATAGACAGGTATACTGGTGGCAGGGAATATCGCGGAGACCGGCCGCCGTTATCCAGCCTCTAACCGCCGACGAGGTAGCCAGGATAGTCA
>CAYYQY010000010.1:0-47166 GCA_964473905.1 uncultured Dehalococcoidales bacterium
TTTTAGGGGCAAAACCCGACCTTAGCTACCTGTCTAAATTTTGGGGACCACCTCATATCTTAATTATACAGGCCTTATTATTCTTCCGTTATAATAATATTAGCTTTCCATCGTTGGGGCACAGGTGTCGCTAACGAGGTTCAGGGGTTTTCGGTTAGGAAGTTAAAAAACTACGGGTTAAATTCTAGCTTTTTCGGAAGCGGTAGCCGACGCCCGCCTCGGTAAGGATATAGGTGGGTACATTGGGGTTAGGCTCTATCTTCTGCCGCAAGTGGGATATGTAGACACGGATGTAATCCACATCATCGGTATATTCCCAGCCCCATACCTTTTCCAGGAGCTGTTTATGGGTTAAGACACGGCCCGCGTTCTCCACCAGCAGGGTAAAAAGATCAAATTCCCTCGGTGTCAGCCTTATCCGCTCTCCATTTAACGTGACTTTTCGTTCCGGTACATCCACGGTAAGATAATCATCAATGTATGTAGCTTTTTTCGGCGCGTCTATTGATGCAGGCAGCTCGGCACGCCGGAGCATAGCCCTGGCTCTCGCTGCCAGTTCCTTGTTGCCCACCGGCTTGACGAGATAGTCATCAGCCCCGTATTCAAGGCCGCGGACAACGTCTTCTTCGGCGGTATGCTTGCCGGTAAGCATGATTATAGGCACGTCGGAGATATCCCGGATGCGGTGGCAGGTTTGCCAGCCATCCATCCGGGGCATAATTATATCCAGCAGTACCAGGTCCGGCTTGTGGGTGAAAAGCATGCGTAAGCCTTCCTGCCCGTCGCTGGCCTTCAGCACCTCATAGCCGCCGCTGGTTAAAACCATGTCAGCCAGCTTGAGGAAGGTAACATCGTCGTCTATTACCAGGATTTTGTTTCCCAAATCGTCTCCGTGCAGGTTATTTGTCCTTCGGTTGTGCTCCGGTTAGCATCCTGGCGACCGTACCGGGTAGTTCACGGGTGTTAATCGGCTTAGCCAGGTAGGCATCGCAGCCGGCCTCAATGGCCTTTGCCCCATCTCCTTTCATGGCATATGCAGTAACGGCAATGATGGGCGTATTCCGGCAGCCGGACGTTCTTTTCAACCTTCTGGTTACCTCAAGGCCATCTATTCTGGGGAGCTGTACGTCCATTATAATAAGGTCCGGGTTCTCTTTTAAGGCTATAGCCATGGCCTCTTCCCCATCAACCGCCTGCAGAAAGGTGTATCCATGAGGTCTCAGTGTCATCTGTATTAATTTCATATTCTGGGGATTATCTTCAACAATCAGTATTTTCAGTATATTATTGGCCACTTTATCGCTACTTTCCTGCTGGGTGAGCAGTTATCTCGCGCTTTTTGCTGAGGTCCATCGCGTATTTGACCTCTCTAATAAAATCTTCTCGTTTGAAACTGGCTTTCTTCATGATAGCCGTAGCCTGTCGGCTCAATATCTTTGACTCCTTATCACTCAGGTCCTTGACGGTTAATACGACTATGGGGATATATTTTGTTGCTTCTTCGGCACGCAACTTCGTTATCACGTCAAAGCCGCTAAGGTCAGGCATAAGTAAATCCAGAACGATAAGGGCTGGCTTACGGCCTTGCGCTATTCTCACTCCCTCCTCCCCGTTATAAGCCCGGAGTACCCCTATGCCTTCGGCTTCCAGCATGGAGGCGACAAGGTGAACATCGGCCGGGTTATCATCCACTACCAGCACCTCAGCCTCTTTAGCCATGTTCATCTCGATTATTCTCTTTAGCAGCCTTTTTTTATCAATCGGTTTAACAAAGTAGTCCATAACGCCCACATGGAAAGCCATCTCCTGTTCATCAATTATGGAAGTAATCAGCACCGGTATATCTTTTGTTTCCGGTATCAGCTTGAGCTCCTGCACTACCTGCCAGCCGTCTTTGTCGGGCATTAGAATATCCAGAATAATCACCGACGGGTTCAGTGTTTTAGCCTGTTTGATGGCCTCTTTGCCGGTGGATGCTTCGACGATTAGGTAGTCTTCTTCCTTGAGCCATGTCTTCAGCGTCTTTCTGGTGCTGCGGTTATTGTCCACTAGCAGTATCAGTCTCTGTTCCAGTTTGGGGAGTGTTGCCTTGGAACTGTGGAGGACTTCTATTTTTCGGCTCCAGTCCGTTGGATGTAACTTATTATCCTTGTTATCCTTGTTATCCTTAGCCAAAGGCAGCGTGAAGTTAAATTTACTGCCTTTCCCGTATTTACTCTCTACCCATATCTTGCCGCCGTGCGCCTCGACAAGTTGCTGACAAAGTGCCAGACCCAGCCCGGTGCCCTCCAGTTTTTTATCGGGCAGCGTGTCCACCTGCATAAAGGCTTCAAATACTTTATCCTGGTCTTCCTTCTTAATGCCAATGCCATTATCCACCATGCTTACTTGGCACCACTCTCTATCTGCTTTCGCCTCAATGGCGAGATTGCCGCCGGGTTCGGTAAACTTGATGGCGTTGCTCAGCAAGTTGAGCAGTATCTGCCGTAGACGGTTCCTATCAGCATGGACCGGGGGTAAACCGTCTTCTACCAGTACTTGCAGCTTATGCCCATTATCATCCAGCAGGGTTTTTACCGTTGGTACCACCGCGCTTATGACTTCGCTGAGGTTAACGTTTTGCAGTTTCAGTTTCATCTTACCCGCTTCTACCTTGGATAAATCAAGTACCTCGTTAATAAGGTTCAGCAGGTGTTGCCCACTCTGCAGGATATCATTGAGACAGCCTTTCTGCTCTTCATTGATTTCACCGGGAATACCGTCCATCATCAACTCGCTAAAGCCGATGACGGCGTTAAGCGGCGTACGCAGTTCGTGAGACATGTTAGCCATGAACTCGGACTTGGCCTGGCTGGCCGCTTTCAACTGTCTGTTCTTTTCCTGAAGCCCCTGCTCCATCCGTTTGCGGTTGGTGATGTCATGGGCGGTAATTTGCTCGCCTACCGGTATCACCTGTTTCCTGATTGGCTCGCTCATTACCGAAATCCATCTCTGCCGGCCATCCTTGCCGGTAAATTGCATTTCAACAGGGACGGAAGCTCTACCTAGCAGGTTATCTTCTGCCTGTTTTTCGAGGAGAGTTAGATTTTCTTTTGACATTATGCCCAGCTGCATCCCATTCTTGCCCAGAGCTTCAGCCTGTGAATATCCGGTAATCTCTTCAAACTTCTTGTTAACGTATGAAATTATACCTTTCAGGTCGGTGTTGATTATAATGGCCGGAGAATCTTCTATCATGTCCTGAAGTCGCTTCGTGGACTTTATAAGCTCCTCCTCCATCAGCTTGCGGTCGGTGATGTCCATGAAGTTACCGAGCGTGGCGCGTTTACCTTTATAATGGATGGGGGCTACGGTGCCGGCAAGCCATTTTACCTGCCCGCTCTTGGTAATAGCCCTGAAGTCGTAGGCAGCGGAATTTTTTCCTTTCAAACTGGCTATGGCACTTTCTCTGACCATTTCTCTGTCATCGGGGTGAACCAGTATCAGGGGGTTTTGTTCCAGTAGCTCGTTCTTATCGTAACCAACTACTTTCATGAACTGGGGATTGATAAAAGTGAGCGTCTTATCCTGAGCGATATAAACTCCGGTTGGCGAGTTCGTAGTGAGAGTGCTGTACAGTTCCTCGGTCTCCTTGCGCACTGTAATATCTCTCATGATACCCTGGGCTGCAACTATCCGGTCGCCTTTGATAACCGGTGTAATATTGATTTCTGTAGTACGGATATAACCCCACCCATCTACCTGTTGTATCTCCAGGTTATTGACCATCTTGCCGGAAAGAACACTCTTCAGCATTTTCTGGGCTTTGACCAGTTCTCGCAGCGGTGTCGTTTTATTAAAATGCTCGCCGACTAGTTCCTCGGGCTTGTAACCGTAGAGTTCTTCCACCTTGGGGCTTATGTATTGGAAGATACCCTGGGGTGAAAGCTGAAAAATAATATCGTGCGTATTTTCCAGTATGGTTTTAAGCTGTTTTTCGGACTCTCTCTGTTCTATTTCTGTCCGTCTACGCTCGGAAATATCACGGGCTAAAGCGAGAATTTCGGTCGGCTTTTTCTCGGCGTTGCGCAGGAAGGTATATCTTATCTCGGCCGGTACCGCGTGGCCGTCTTTATGAATCAACTCCAGCTCAAGCATTTTTGACCTTAGCGGCTCGTTTTGCCCCTTTTCTTCTCTTTCCATCTCTTCCGAAAAAGCATTCATGGCGATTTCAAACGAGCCGGGAGTAAAGACTTCCGCCATATTCTTACTCATAGCTTCTTCAACGCTGTAGCCCAGGAACTGGTTGATGGAAGGGCTGATGTAGGTGGGGCGCATGTTCATATCCAATGTCCAGATGACGTCGGCAACGTTATCGGCCAGCAGGCGGTAACGCCTCTCGCTTTCCTGCAGTGCTTCTTCTGCCTTTGTACGCTCGGTGATATCCCGGACATTGGCTACAAAAGAGGTCTGGCCGTTTAACTCCCACTTGAACAGGGTTAGCTCCAGGGGGAATTCACTGCCGTCTTTTTTAAGCCCAATAAATTTAACTGTTTTATCGGTGATGTGAGTCTTTCCCGTGGTGGTTACCCGTTCCATTCCCTTTTGAAAATCATCACGAAATCGCTCCGGCATTAATAAAGTAACCGGTCTGCCAAATACTTCGTCAGCCAGGTAGCCGAAGATATTTTCCGAAGCCTTGTTCCAGGTAATTATTGTTGACCGTTCGTCTATAGAAATTATTGAGTGACTTAACGATTCTACTAAATAGCGGAAGTGAGTCATGTGGTCCTTAAGATTCTCCTCCATCTGTTTGAGGTTGGTGATATTGGTGAAATTGCCCAGGATGGTCCCCGTTTCGTCATGCTTAATGGAGGTAAGCCTGCCTTTGAGCCAGACCGGTTTCCCTGATTTGCTGACAGCCTTGAACTCAAATATGGGAGACCGGTAATTCCTCAGCGCGGCTATAACGATTTCTCTGGTTATATCCCTATCTTCGGGGAGAACGAAGTCCAGTGGATTTTTGCCTAAAAGCTCTTCTTTTGCGTATCCCATAACCTGCTTGAATTCAGGATTTACAAAAACCAGTTTTTCGTTCTGAATGATAACCAAGGCTGTTGGTGATTCGTTTACCATGGTTTTAAACAGTCCGTCTTCCGGTTCATCTCCAGCCCAAAAAGCAGAGTGGGCACTGCCATATGGGTTGGCACTGTCAGGTAAGTTCATAGCAGGCTCCGTTTCCCTGTTAGTTTTCTCAGTACATCACTACCCAATTTACCTTGCCCATTATTTACTTTTCAACTATGTACTATCAACCAAGTTTCACAGTACTTGTAATACGGGGAAATACCCAAAATTACCCGCATTTGCCGGTATTAACCTGTTTTGGAAAGCACTTTAGTGGGTGATGGCTTATGATGTAACTTTAACGCAGTATAATATCTGGGGAAAGGTAACCCTGTCTGCTATCAGTTCATGAAAACGGAAGTTAGTCCGCTGTAACGTAAAAGCACCGGATAGCAGGCAGGGGGGCGTTCGGGAAGCGGGTATGTTAACCGAAATGCCCAAAAGCCAGCAGCGCTATCCCGCACACAACTGCCGGCTTTCGGAGTCTAATTCAATCGTCTTTATAACACGAGCTTACTTGACGGCCGGATTACACGGCTTTTGCTTTGGCTTTGGCGTAGGGCAGCTCCTTTATGCCTTCCCGGTGCTTAACCTCAAAGTAAAGTGCCGCTTCTTTGAACGGTCTCGCGCCGCGATGCTTTATAATTTCCATCACCCGTACGATACGGCTGCCGATTTCCTCCAGTTTCAGCGTCAGGTAGACATCGCACATCGAAATAATCCGGGGCAGCATTTTCTTGCTGAAGGTATCGGAGTGTACGACCAGCAAGACCGTCCGCCCCTGTTCGGTGAGGTCTTTGCATGCCAGGAAGAAATTCAGTATCGAGACCGGGCTGCCGTAAGTCATGAGCAGCGTGATGGTGTCTATTATAACCACATTAAAGCGTTCGGGCAGGCTTAGCAGGTGATAGGTAAGAATTTGTATGTTGATGTCAGCCTTTCTCCAATCATTGCACAGGGGTATGGGGTAGATGCGCAGCCGGTCTGTCAGGAAATAGTCCAGGGCGCTTAACGATAGAGCTCCCATCTGGGCAATGAGACTCCGGATACTGTTCTCGGTAGTGTAGTAGGCTACGTTTTTATCGGAGTAGTGCAGGGTGCCGTGAATCAGGTGCTGGCACAGGACGCTTTTACCGGAATCAAGCTGGCCTTCAATAAGACTCAGCGTCCTGGTGCGGATGCCTCCATCCAGTATCATATCGACTTCTGTCACGCCGGTTGTGATGACTTCTGGGGTAACTTTCTCACCGTTCATGATATATCACCTCCAATTCACCGGTCTGCTCCTGGATAACCGCCACTCTTCTTCTACCCTATGATAATATTAAATGCCCGTTGCTAAACAGCCCTAAAATTGGTGTTAAAATAATGTTAAAATTTGCCATAAACGGCAGCAGATACAGGTAATGGCGATAACGTATACCGTGCCTGCAGCCAGTGAACGATTAACCCGCCGCCGAAATTACCTTATCTTCAATGAAGGGTAGACCATTACTAAGTGCCAGCCCTCTGGCTATGAGCCCGCTGAAATATTTCTCCGGGTCAATAGCCCCTTCCGGGGACAGGACTCCTTTGGCTGTAATCTCCCCGTGGTAGAGCATCTCGGCACATAGCGAAGCAGGGATGGATACCATCGGCCCCGACCAACCGCCGAAACGGTAGGTGTAGGTAACCTCCTTTCCGTTCTCGGTCCCTGTTACCGCGATATTGCAGGCGCAGGATATATCAGGTTTCTGTCCCACTCTGAGATGGGGGTTCTGTTGAATAAAGGTGGCGATGAAATCCCTGGGGGTGACGCTTGCATTACCCACTATCATTGGTTCTTTGCTGGCCAGGCCCAGGTCGGCAAAGAGACGGAGCAGTTCGTTTACTGAAGGCGGGTAGAATGTGATTTTGCTGCTCACCGTTTTCACTCCCTTTATGTAGCGGGGCAGGGTGAAAATAACCGGGTGTGAGCAGCAGAACGCTTCGTTTTTGCCGAACGGTTCCATAAACAGCACTTCTTCAACATTGGAGCCGGCCGGTACTGACTGTATACGTCCGTCTATGTACTGCGGGGCGTCTCCCAGGAAATGTGCCAGCGCATGAGATATGCCCGCCTTACCCACCGGGTCCAGTAGCGCGATTACCGCGGATAGTTTTATCTCGCTGACCGTATCCAGTTTATCGGCACCGTATCTGGCCAGCACATTGGCGGTTCCCGGCCCCATGCCCAGCCCGTTACAGATGGTTACTCCTGCCTCTCTCGCTTGTTCGTCAAGCGTAAATACATTTTTAGTGGCGTCATAGTCATCGCAGATATCTACGTAGTTTACCCCGGCTTCAATGGCTGCCCTTACCGTATCATAAGGGTCAATTACGGAATACGGTCCGACGCAATTTATAACGATGTCATTGTTTGCTATCAGCTCAACCAGTGCCGGGTGGGACTCTGTTATATCAAAATATCGGGTGGAGACTTTTGGGCTCTTTTGCACCTCTGCCGGCACTTTACTTGTATCCAGGTTTATGTCGGCGAGAATAACCTGCTCCACGCTACTGTTTTTTATAAGGTCATCACAGATTAGCACGCCCATTTTCCCCAGGCCGCCAAGTATTAACGTTTTCAATTTTAAACTCCCGCAAATTATTTACCTGACAGTAACACTCATAGTTCAGGATTTGAGTAAAATCGGGGTGTATATGTTATAAACGTTTTCTGATTAATAAATTAGAGACTATGTTAAGCCCGTTGGGGAATACCTGTCAAGGTTTTTACGGGAGGGGACAAAAAAAGAGCTTTCATTAAGGGATTTCTCCCGTAGTCTGGCATTGAGGATTATTTTGGGGTAAAACACGCGCGACCGGCACATCTAGCCCGGAGCAATACTGCAGGTGCTAGCAATTATTTTATTGGTTATGTCAGGGTCAAAACTATCGGGCAATGCTATCTATATGGTCAATGAGATCAGATATCTTTGTCATTTCCTTCATCTTTTCGATATCTATTTCAATGTCCAGGGCGGTTTCCATGCCCACTATTATCTGTACCCAGTGCAGAGAATCGGCTTTAATATCCTTAAGGGGCGTTTCGGCGGATATTTCATCCTCACTACAGCGGGTGACCTTGGCGATAACCTTTTTAAGCTCATCAAGTGTTGACATTTCTTCTCCTTATCTAAAAGCGATCAAGGTAATATTTTACAGCCTGTTTTCACTCGGAGACTATCTGCTGGGCTTTTTCCAGTTCGCTCCTGAGGTTATCAATGAAACCACTCTCAATGGCGAGCTTGGTCTGCCTGATGGTGCCTGCTATTTGAGCTGCTTCACTGTTACCGTGAGCGACAGAAAAAACGCCGTTCACACCCCACAGCGGGCCGCCGCCCATAGCTACCGCCGGACTGGTCAGCCGGGATAGCTCTCCGGTAATCTTCTCTATATCTGATGCCTTCAGGTTATCCTTGAGTTTTTCTGATAGCCACCGGTTGACGGTGTGGCCCATCCCCTCACATAGCTTGAGCATTATGTTACCGATAAAACCGTCACAGACGATAACATTGGCCTTACCCCGGGGGATATCCATACCTTCCACATTACCGATGAAGTTCAGGCCGCTCTTCTGGAGTAATGAGTAGGCCTCTTTTACCTGCTCGTTACCCTTGCCTTCTTCGGCGCCCACGTTCAGGAGCCCTACGGTAGGATTCTCAACATTGAGAAACGTTCGGGCGTAGACACTGCCCGCTACCGCAAAATTTACCAGGTGATACGGTTGACAGCCGACGTTAGCACCTAAATCCAGGACTACCGTTTTGGGAGCCAGCCCGAGAAAGTTGCCGCCGGCTATGGGTCTATCTATGCCGGGTAATGTCCCCATGTACTGCAGCGCCGATACCATGGAAGCCCCGGTCGAGCCGGCGCTCACCGCACCGTCAGCTTCGCCGTCCTTGACCAGCCTGGCAGCCAGGGCTATTGAGCTATTGGGTTTACGCATCACGGCATATGCCGGCTCTTCGCCGTCCTTTATCATGTCGGTGGCTTCCACCAGACGTATCGGCAGGCCGGTAGCGTCCGTAGTCGCCAGCTCCCGTTCCACATCTGCTTTGATGCCGGTCAGTATAATCTCTACTCCCAGTTCTCTGGCGGCTATGACAGACCCCTTCACTACTTCAGCCGGGGCGAAGTCACCACCCATAGCATCAACGGCTATCCTTATCGGCTTGTTGTGAGAATCCAGCTTTCCCATGTCACTCTCCTTTTCATGGTATTTAAAGCTACCACCGTTAATATTTGGACTACCAGCTGTGGCTTATGGCATTCATGTCGCAGGCACTGTGGCAGGTTACCGGTTGTGCAGAGTTGCATGACTTAATACCGGGGCACAAAAACGAGATATTTTTCCTCAGTTCCTCTTTAACGGTGGCTTTGAGCTGTCCGGCATCATCGCTGGCAACTGTGAAAATGCCCGCCGGACAGGCGGTGACGCATTTACCGCAACCGTTACACAGTCCGCCATCAATGGTGATAAAGTAGTCACCGGTAGCGTCGCTGTAGCCGTACTGGCTTTTGTGCTGCTGCTGACTGGCTCCTTCGGTCAGGTGCTCCCGGGCAAAAAGAGCGGCGCCGAGCGCACCGGCTAGCTGCGGGTCTGCGCAGAGCAGCGGCTTGAGCCCGACCTTCTCGGTGAGCTTGCTTACCATGCCCTTATTTTTGGAGATGCCGCCGGTGATGGTGAAATCTTTGGTTATAGAGACCCGTTTAAGCAGATTAAGACAGCGGACGGCAATAGCCTCGTGAAGACCGGAGAGGATATCGCTCTTGGCGATGCCTTTTCTGAGATAGGCAATGGCGTCAGATTTGGCAAAGACAGCGCAGATAGTATTAAACGGAATAGTCTTTTTGGCCTCAAGTGATAAGTCGCCGATTTTTTCCAGGGGAATGTTAATTACCTCGGCTATCATCTCCAGGAAGCGTCCCGTCCCTCCGGCACATTTATCGTTCATTACGAAATTGGTTACGGTGCCGCTGCCGTCACAGCTTATTGCCTTGCAGTCCTGGCCGCCCATATCCAGAATTGTCCGTACCGAAGGAAAATACCAGTTGATACCCCTGGCGTGGCAGCTTATCTCGGAGATATTTTCATTGGCGAAGGGCACCAGTACTCTGCCGTAGCCGGTGGCCACTGTATATTGAATATCATCAAGGGATAGCCCGGTTCCGTCGAGGGCGGCTTCCATGGCCATGTATGCCGTTTTTACGCTTTCCGGCCCGGTGTCACGTATGGTTGATGACAGGATAGTGCCATTTCTCATTATGACAACCTTGGCTGCTCGTGAGCCAATATCAATTCCGGCGACTGTCATTACTGCTTGCCTTTCTCTATGTTCTCCCTGGCAAGTATAGCGGCACCCAGCGCGGCGACAATCTGGGGCGTCTCGGGCACGGAGACGGAAAAACCCAACTCTTTTTCCAGAATGTCAATAAGGCCGCCGTTTAAGGCCACACCCCCGGTTACCAAAACGTCCCGGGCAATGCCGACACGCTTGCACAGCGCTTTGATACGGCTAACTACTGAGTAGTTGATGCCGGCTACTATGTCTTCTTTGGGAGTAGGCGGGTCACGGTGGACATGAGAGATTACCTCCGACTCCGCAAATACGGCACAGGTGCTGCTGATATCGGCTTTTGCCTTGGCTTTGAGGGAAAGCTCTGTCATCTCCGTCATGGGTATCTGCATGAGCTTGGCCATCTGCTGCAGAAACAGGCCGGTACCCGCGGCGCATTTATCATGGGTGGCCCAGTCACTGACGCGTCCGCGCTCGTTAATCTTGACTATAGTACTGCTCTCCGCGCCCATATCTATCAGCATTCGTGTTGTGGAATGCAGGTAGAAGGCACCGCGCGCCAGGCAGGTGGTAATAGCTCTTTGCTGGCGGTTGAAGGAAATGGACTTACCACCGGCCCCGGTGGATACTATGTAGAGGTCGTCGTCAAAGCTGAGCCCGGCTTCATCCAGGGCTTGTTGCGTAGCCTCTCTGGTGGCCAGTTCGGCGTTCTCACCGGAGGGGGTAACGGTAGCCGATAGTGTCGTGCCGTTATCCAGAATCACTACCTTGGTAGTCAGGCTGCCTATATCAATACCCAAAGCTTTCATAATAGTCAAATAAAGAGCAGCTAACGGTCTTCCAGGAGTTCAAAGAACCGTTCCAGTTTCTCTCTCACCTCTTCCCTGGAAGTTATCGTGGGGTCAACAACGTCGCAGTCCAGAGTCAGTACCGGCACATCAATATTGCTCAGGGTGTCCTTGAAAAGCTTTATCATGGCGCAGGTATGCCGGCAGCCCACATCCGCGTAGTAAATGGCCCCGTCTATTTTATACTGTTTGGCACACTCAACAATACTGTCCAGTGCCCGTTCATCCATGGGCCCGTACATGCGCATCTCGGGAATCATATAGGATTTCCGGGCTACGCTTTCAAGGGGTTTGCCGGGGTCAAGTCTGCCTTCTCCCCAGTAGGTAAAGAAAGGTTCCGTCACGCTGACCGCGCCGTACTCCTGCGAGATACTCTCCATGAATCCCATCAGATACATGGGCGGTAGAAAAAAGCTCATCAGCCGGAAGCGCTCGGTCTGTACTGCTCCTTTGCCCTGGCGCACCATGTCGCTCAGCTCTTCGCGCAGCGTCTCCAGATATTCAATGGCTTCGGGTTGACCCGGATACAGGTAATCAACCGAAATCAGCTCCAGAAAACCCTGGGGGTGGAACGGGGTCGGCACGGCCTGGCGCAGCTCGTTAATCTCGCGCATCAGCTGGATTTGCCTGTCTGTCCGGGCAACAATCTCAGCCAGTTTATCCCAGTCCATTTTCCTGCCTGACTCTGCCTCAAGGAAACTGACCATGTCTCCGAGTTCACTAACCAGGTACTTCATTTCGTGTTCGGTATTCTTAAATGGATGGTCAAGAAAGAAGCCGGGGCATTTGGTAATCTTCATGATAAGCTCGCCGCTCTTGGCCGTATTATCGCAGACCATGTTGGACCACAGCATGGCGTCGGGATATGGTATAGTCCCGGTGGCAAAAGCGCCGGCGAGGCCGCGGTGCGGGGTACATATCTCCGAGGCAAGCCCCAGGCTGGCACCTGCCTCCAGGATATCGGCGCATTCGCCGGTAAAGAGGGATATCATCCAGGTAGTGGTTTCGGTGTGCATGGGCACGAGACCCATGGCATATATAATCTCGGCGGGGAAGAAGACAGTGTGAGCCGCCACGAAATCACCGTTTTTTCTGGAGTTCAGCAGTCGCGTGAAGTATTTAATCAGCATCTCGTAATAAAGCTCTTCGCTTTTCCGGGCATCGGGCCGCGTCTTGTTCATTTTCATAATAAGACGGCAGGCCCGTATTATGGACTGAATATTGTTTTTAACAGGAGCAATGGTCACTTCCTCTTTGCCTCCAGCATTTCTAGAAAGGCCTGCACTCTGGTTTGGATCTGCCCGGAGCCAGATGTGCCGTATTCTACATCCAGGGCAAGGATGGGTATTTCTATCTCGTTTAGTCTTTCGGTGAGCAGCGGTAAATCGTGGCAATATGGTACGCAGTATCTCACTATCTGGCTTATTATGCCTTCTACCTGAAACTCTTTTGCCATCTTTATGATGCGGTTAAACCGCTCATCGGAAGGGTACATACGGGCACAGGGGAAATTATTTAAGTAGCGGCGTGAGATGGCTTCAACCGGGGACATACCGTCGCTGATGATAACCGGGTCGCCCCAGTACCTGGTGCTGGTACAGAGCTCATCGGTTACTACCAGTCCGCCCTGCTCTTCAATGGAGCGGATAAACTCCGGGTTGTCCAGCACGCTGCCGATTAGCATTATCCTGGCCCGCCCGCTATTGGCGTTGCCCGAGGCGGCAAGCTCCTGGATTAGTTCTTTAAGCCACTCGTTAAAAATCTCCTTGGGCATGTGATAGCTGGCGTTGAGTACCTCCATGGTCTCGGCTCCGCTGATGGGTGGCTTATCCCGCTTGCGGAAATCGTACAGTTTTTTAAGGAGGCTCCTTGATTCATTATAGAGCTCAATAGACTTATAGAGTGCGTCGTCAGCTATTTTAATGCCGAGGAATGTTTCTAGATGCTGCGCGAGTTCAATAACCTCGTGGAGATAGAGTTTGTGTGCATTCTCTGTATATTTACGTGGCACGGTTAGCACGTGGTGGAACGGTGTCCCGATGTAAATACGCCACAGGTCGAACAGCCGGCGGGCCCCATCGCAGGTGGAGCCGCCAACAACGCCGTCCAGAAACTCGTATTCCCCTCTTAAACCCATCTGCAAGCAGCTGCGTGAGAAAGAGCAGTTATTTACATAGAGGTAGGCATTGCCGTCATCAAGTTCGGTCTCATGGGGGTAACCGCTAATGCGGACAGGCAGTATACCGGCGGCGTGCAGGATTTCCTCGGGAGTATAGGTACAAAGCCAGCCAAACACCTTCTTGCCATCACGCTTATGTGCCAGGATCTGGCTCGTGTGGGGAAATGTATTATTTATCTCTCGAAATTTATCAAGCGTAATGAGCTTGCTGTTCTTGTTTTGTTCTGTATCTAACATTACTAGCTAATCAGACACCCGGTATCAAATCGGGATTTTTCTGTTCTACCGCCGCCAACACCAAGCTTTATTCGGATACGGCGTTTTTCATTCCGGACTTTAATTATATATCAATATATGCTATTTGAACAAATCTGGATCGGCACAATAGCCGACAAATATGGAGCCCGGTCCCGATCCATATCCCATTACCGGGCTGTATTCGCTGATAATTACTTCCAGACAGTTGAACTGCTGCTTCAGTAACCCGGTTAACTCCTCGGCCATTTCCGGAGCAGCGGCGTGCATTATCATAAAATACAGGGAATCTGTTTCGGTGTCTTCTTTGATTAAATCAATCAGCCTCTGATAACCGCTCTTCCTGTCGCGCACCTTATCCACGAACTCAATTGTGCCTTCACTTGTCAGACGGTTTATCGGTTTGATATTAAACAGCGAGGCTATCCTTGATGCCATTTTTGACATGCGGCCGGTGCGGTAGACATAGCGCAGGGTATCCAGCATCATGATGCCCTTTGTTCTTTGCCTGGTCTGCTCTGTGATATCGGCAATCTGCTCTAGCTCCATACCCCGGGCGGCAGCTTGGGCGGCTGCAAGCACTACCAGTCCCTGGGCCCCGGCCACGGCTTTGGAATCAAATACTCTTATATTGGAGTCAGGATATTCCTTTTTAAACACTTCCGAGGCGAGGCTCGCTGTCTTAGAGCCGGCACTGAGGGCGGATGACAGGGTAATATGAAATATGTCGTGCCCTTTCTCCCCCAGTTCGCGGTAAACATCAAGGATATAGTTCGGTGTCAGTGCCGAGGTCATAAATTTATCCGGGTCTTTTTTGATTAAGGCGTAGGCATCTTGAACGCTCAGAGTAACCCCGTCGATATATGTAGTACCGTTGTAGAGAATGTAAGCAGCCGGTATCACTTTAATTTGATATTCCTCGGCCAGGTTGGCGGGAATACAGGCTACGCTGTCCGTCATAACGATAACTTTTTGCATATTTATTACCTCTTGCCGTGCTGTCTCTGCAATAACATTCCGGCTGTACACAGGCTAGGATATTAGATAGCCGCCATCCACGATAACGGTGCTGCCTGTCACGTAGCTTGACATATCAGAGGCGAGAAACAGGGCTGCCCGGCCGATATCGTCAGGACTGCCCATCCTGCCCAGGACCATACGTGACATAAATGATTTAAGCTCCTTAAGCTGTGCTCTCTTTTGTTCCGCCGAGGGTTCTGTGGTAACCGAGGCTACGCCCTCGGTCATAATGCCGCCGGGAGCGATGGCATTTACCCGGATATCGTGCTGACCCAACTCCAGTGCCAGACTCTTGGTCAGCATCAGGACGCCGCCTTTGGATGAATCGTAGGCAGCCAGCCCTTTACCTGATGGATGGATACCGTCAATAGAGGCAATATTTATGATATTGCCGCCCTGGCCCTGCTTTATCATTTCCCGGCTTGCCTCGCGGCTACAGAAAAAGATGCTCTTGAGGTTTATGCCCAGTACCTGTTCCAGGTTATCTCCGTTGATTTCTGCAAGCGGCATGTGGGGATATACGCCGGCATTATTAACCAGGATGTCAACACCTCCCATGGCTTGCACCGCGGTGCTGACCATAGCCTTTACGTCATCTTCCCGGCTTACGTCGCACTGGGAAAAATAGGTCTGGTAGCCGTGAGCCTTTAGCTCGTTCAGGGCTTTCTCGCCCGCCTCGCTATTTATATCAGCGATGAGTACGGCGGCGCCGGCCTCGGCAAAACGGCATGAGATAGCGAAGCCAATACCCATGGCACCACCGGTAACGATAGCCCGCTTGCCGGTGAGGCTTACCAGAGTAGTTATCGGTGCCATGTCCTGCGGTAAGCTCATAGTTAAAGATGATAACTCCATGACATCATGATATACATAGACTGACTATGTATTTTATGCCAGTGAAAGAGTAGTGTCAAGTATAGTGTCTACTGTACGGGGCAACCGGTCTATAAATGAGAATGAAGGCAGTGTCTGTAGCGAAAAAAGCGAGGTTACCTGTTTACCATCAGTCTTCTTATGCCCTGCGTCAGTCCGTCCAGTGTCAGCGGGAACATGGGAAATGTCCGGGAAATGGCGTGAACGGTGGGGTGAGCCCAGAAACGCAGCTCTTCCGGGTTGAGCCAGATATGATGGGTAAAATGTTCGGCGATTCGCTTAAGCCAGACCATGCCGGGCATTTCGTTACGTTCGAAGTAGTTAATTGCCCCATACTGGTGCATCAGCTCTGAGGTAGCCATGCGGGCGTCCCCCACCAGCACCAGCTTGTAGTCCGGCTCCAGGGTAAGCAGCAGGTGGTCGGTACTTATGGCGTCACTTCTTTCTATGTCCTGGTAAAGATAGTCGTAGATACAGTTATGAAAATAGTAGTAACTGAAGTCCTTAAAATGGTTGCTGGCATGGGCGGCCGAGAATAACTGGCTGCACATTGAAGCGAAGGGGTTCATAGAACCGCCGACATCCATGAGCAGCAGGACTTTTACCGTGTTTTTTCTATTGCGTTGCCACATCAACTCAATTTCACCGGCATTCCTGGCGGTAGCCTCTACGGTTTCATCCAGGTCAAGCTCGTCCTCTGGGCCGGTGCGTGTCAGCTGCCGCAGGGCTTTCAGAGCTACCTTAATCTGGCGGACGTCAAGGGTCAGGTCATGCCGGTAGTTCAGGAATCTCCTCTCTCCAGCAATCTGTACCGCACGCCTGCCTCCCGATTCACCGCCAATCCTGATACCGGCTGCATTAAAACCGGAATGGCCGAAGGGAGAGGTGCCGCCCCGTCCTATCCAGTAGTCACCGACGTCATGTTGCTCGGTCTGTTCCTTTAGTCTTTTCTCCAGCTCGGCCATAAGATCATCAAAATTCATGCCGTTCAGCAGGGCCTGCTCGTCTTTGGATAGCACCGAGCGGTTCAGGCTGCTATTCAGCCACTCCCGTATTTGTTCCGAGATCTCGGCCGGCGGCTCTATGCCGTTAAAATACTCCTGGAAGGCGACATCATAGTGGTCGTAGAAAGCTTCGCTTTTAACGAGTATCGCCCTGGCCAGGAAGTAGAAATCATCCAGACTACCGATGAAGCCGCTGTTAAGCGCGGTCATGAGCGTCATCCACTCGGTGACGGAGACCGGCACTTTCCTTTTCCTGAGGATATAGAAAAAATCGGTGAACAAGTTTATCGCCGCCGGATGACGAAGGTGTCACCGACCCGCGTCATGTAGGTGTTCGTAAAGAAATCATTATCCGTCTCCTTCTTGAGCAGGGTGCCCATGAAGGGGATCTGGCTGGAGATATTTTCGTGGGGGACGCCCCCGACGATAAGTGCCTGAATCCAGTCTATGAGCTCGCTGGTGGAGGGTTTCTTCCGGAAGTCATCAATCCCCCGCAGCGAATAGAAGGTCTGCAGCGCTTCGCGTAAAAGGTTATTTTTTATGTTCGGATAATGCACCCGCACGATTTCTTCCATAAGCTCCGGGTTGGGGAACTCTATGTAGTGGAATATGCAGCGCCTGAGGAAGGCGTCCGGCAGTTCTTTTTCGGCATTACTGGTGACGATGGCTATCGGGCGGTGGATAGCGGTGACGGTCTCATTGGTCTCCGGGATGTAAAAGCTCATCTCGTCCAATTCGTTGAGCAGGTCATTGGGGAACTCTATGTCGGCTTTATCTACCTCGTCGATAAGGATTACCACCTGCTCCGGGGAGGCGAATGCCTGCCCCAGCTTGCCCAGCTTGATATAGTGTTTAATATCGGCAACTTCGCCGCTACCGAACCGGCTGTCATTAAGCCTCTGCACGGTATCATAGACATACATCCCCTCCTGGGCTTTCGTGGTGGACTTGATGTTCCAGGTAATGAGCTTTTTATTGAGCGCCAGGGCTATCGAGTGGGCGAGCAGTGTTTTACCGGTTCCGGGCTCTCCTCTTACCAGCAGCGGTCTACCCAGGGCAATGGCGACATTGACCGCGTTCCGCAGCGGTGCTGAAGTTACGTAATCAGCCGAGCCTTTGAACTTGTCAAAACCATCGTTATTCAAAGTAAATTACCTCCCGGGGATTTATCTCAGGCACAAGGCCCACTCTATTATCCAGAATACTTAATAAAAATATATGTGAAATGCGAGCCATCCAGTGCAGCCAAATTATAGCAGTGACGCGGAGAGAGAAGCAAACAGCCCCAACATTAACGAGTTTGCGAGCGCGTTTTAGCTGTAACCGTAATTACCGGTCAGTAGTGCTGTTTACGAAGGGCTGTCCCTCGCGGTTAAAGTCCGGCACGTAATCATTCGGGGCTCCCATCTCCTGGAGCCAGCCGTTTTCCAGCCCCAGTTCATCTATAAGATTAAGAACCTCTTGATACTCAGACATAGAAATTGTACGGGCGAGAGGGGGTATCTGCACTGACAGGTGAAGCGGTAAATACTGGCTCATTATACTGACCGCAACTTCTGGCGATAGCTCACGGGCGAGCCAGCTTAATGACTCACGGCTGCCGGCGAGCCCGTTGGGCAGAATAAGGTGCCGTACAATTAAGCCCCGCTGCGCCAGGCCGGATTTATCTACTACCAGGTCTCCTACCTGCCGGTACATTTCTTTAATAGCCTGACGGGCGTGTGCAACATAGTCCGGGGTATGGGAGAACAGGCTTGCATAGTTATCGGAGGCATATCTTAAATCAGGCAGGTAGATGCTTATAATGCCATCAAGCTCTCTCAGGGAAGCGATAGTATCATAACCGTTTGTGTTATAGACCAACGGCAGGCGCAGTCCCATGGGGATTGATTCCAGGACGGAGCGCATCAGCTGCGGTACAAAGTGAGACGGCGAAACGAAGTTGATGTTGTGGCAGCCCAGTTCGTCTTGAAGATAGAGCATACTCGCGGCAAGCTCATGACAACTTACTTCATTTGCCTTCTGTTTGTCCTGGTCCTGGCTTATCTGGTAGTTCTGGCAGTAAACACACCGCATGTTACAGTTACCAAAAAATATCGTCCCCGAGCCCCTGCTGCCTGAGATAGCGGGTTCCTCTCCGTGATGGGCGCAGACCGCCGCGACTGCGGGTAAACGGGCTGAACGGCAGAAACCCGTCTCGTTTTTAAGGCGGTTAGCGTGGCACTGCCGGGGGCAGATATCGCACGAAGCGAGCCTGGCTTCAAGGGCGCTTACGCGGCGCTCAAGCTCACCGCTATTATATAGCTCAATATAGCCCGGTTCCATAGGTATTACGGTTCTCCTGCGAAGGATATTATCAATTATTATAAACCAATATGAATGATAGTAGCTAAAGGGGATTTAAAAGGAGGTGCGCTGATAGAGAGCGGATATTCAGAAATAGATGAGAGCCTTGATTTTTATACCATTATACTTTAAAATTCAGAGTGTTGGGCCATTAGCTCAGTTGGTTAGAGCGCAGTCCTGATAAGACTGAGGTCTCTGGTTCGAGCCCAGAATGGCCCACCATTTTAGCCTCATAATAACGGTACTGTACAATAGACAGAACTTATACTTGAACCTCTCTCTTTATTACCCTAAAATTACTAATACATGACTGATAATCTCAAATTATTTGATGAATTCGAACGTACTGACGACGCACCGGCAAAGTATGTAGAGCCGTTATTTAATGCATTAAATCGTTTGTCTTGGAATAACGCCACCGTAATTCGCTCAACCCTTGAAGGCTGGTTCTCCGCATACCCAATGAGCAATAAGAATAATTTGCGGAGTAGATTTAGAAGCAAAAATAATTTACATCACCAAGGCGCTTTCTTTGAACTTGTCCTTTTCAAACTGTTAAGAGAGATGGGTTATCAAATTACGTTGAACCCTCAAACGCCGTCAGGCACCCCTGATTTTCTCGCTCGCGACTCTTCGGGTGAGCAGTTTTTCTTGGAAGCCACTATTGCGCAGCCAAAAACCTTCCGCGACAGACCATCCGAGAAAGTTGTTTTCGACAAAATTGATAATCTGGACTGCCCTGACTTCTCACTTTGCCCCAGTCCCAGAGGGAAACTTACGAGCATTCCTCCTGAGAGAAAAATACAAGAGCTTCAAAATTGGGTTAGTAGCTTGGACTACGAAAAAGTCCGAGAAGATTGTACCAACAATTTGCCGTTACCAGAGTATCGACTTAAGCATTGTGATTGGACTCTCAAGATTCAGGCTCTGCCAAGAAGCCCAGAGAAGCGTGGAACTGCACCACACCGCGCTATTGGATTTGGCACTATGCGTGTAGACTTCGTCGATTCAGTAAGGCCAATTGTAGAGGCTGTGCGCGCTAAAGCTCATAAGTATCGAGGACTTGAAGTTCCTTTAGTAGTCGCGGTCAACGCTCTTGACCTTGCTGGAGTTGACAGAACAGACACTCTCGAGGCGCTGTTTGGCTGGGAATCATCTACGGAAGATCCCAATGTTTCACGGGTAGTAGCATCTCAAGATGTTCACAAGAAAAACCATGTTTGGGATAAAGAAAAGAATACCAGCGCAAGTGCCGTGCTTCTTTTTGATGCACTGCAGCATTCTAACATGGCATCAGCCATCTGCTGTATTTACGAGAATCCATGGGCAAAATGCAAACCACCGGCTGACCTTCGTCGATTTCCTCATGGCATTGTCACAGGCGACTACTTACAATGGTATCAAGGAGAATCACTCGGAAGTTTGCTCCATCTACCACAAGGTTGGCCTGGACCAAAGTAGGTTATTCTGGAATCAAGCTAAAGGCCAATTCAAACGTCCGAGTTCTGCCTACCGTACAGTACCGCCCACCATTTTCTACTATAGACATTTCCCCATTTTTTTCAGATATACCAGCATGTACAAGAGGCATGGTATAGGTTAGGCGAACCTCGTCACCGGTGATTTTTAGTTCCTGAAAAAATCTTATATTAACGTCCGTTATATTTTTTACTGGTTGCGGTAAAATATGGGCCGGTATTAATATAGGGGGAAAACACAAAGGAAGATGAAGAGATGGGTAACGGCCGTTCATCTCGTAATCGGGGTAATATCCTGTGGAGTACTCTTTTAACCATACTTTGTATAGCCTGCTTTCCGCTTAATCCTCTTATACTGACCGGTGTCATCGAGGCGGAGTCCTACCCGGTATAATTAATACCTGCTGCCATAGCTGTCCGGACAATGTCAGTGCTCTGCTCAGAAAACGGCCCGATGCAGTTAACGACAATATCACTACCACGCATCAATCCAACCAGTTCGCTGAAGGCAGTCACGTCAATTCTCTCCAGTGAGATTTTCGGGCTCTGTTTTATGGAGCCAGCCAGCTTGGTCGTATCCGTGTTTTTATCAGCCAGAGTCACTGCCGATACATCATCACTTTTAATCAGGTCTCGGGCGATAGAAGAGCCAATAAATCCGCAGCCGCCTAATATCAGAACCTTCACTATGAACCTCCCGCTAAATCACATTGCACAGTCAATCACCATATCTTTATCTACCTTTAAATAGAAAAGATGAGGGTAGTGCTGAAGATGAAAAATCTAAAATACATTATAGTCTTTAAAGAACATAACCGGCTTCATTCTGTAATTACTTCCCGTAATATCTCCGAGGCGTGTTTTACTTCCAGCCCGGCATCCATTGTTTTAACGACGTTCTCAAGCATGGTGCGGCAGAAGGGGCAGGCAACAGCGATAACCCCGGCACCGGCGTCAACCGCCTGTCTGACCCGTACCCAGGAGAGGCGCGGCCTGGCTTGAATATCAAGGAAGTCGCCACCGCCCCCGCCGCCGCAGCACGGGCTGTTGTCCCGGTTATCCTTCATCTCCGTTTTAGCCCGGGAATGGCTTTCAGAATAAAGCGTGGCTGTTCATATATGCCGTGATAGCGGCCAAGGTAGCAGGAATCGTGGTAGGTGACAGTATAGCCAAAGTACATACCTTCCCTGATGCTGGAGATAAACCGGTTCTGGTAGTAGTGATGCGATCGATTCCTCCGGCAGGCGGATTTCCTCGGAAAATTCAGGGTAGGGGGCAATATTACCGTCTGCATCCCTGTCCCACAGGTGCCCGAACTCTTCCAGCTCAATAACCCGCTCCGGCGCTTCATCTACCAGTATTTTGGCGAGCTCCTGGTCGCATAGAAAGTGCCGGCCGCTTACGACAATGCCCCCAAAATGCAGGTCTTTACTATCCTGTGGCGTTGTCCAGGGGCCGACCGCGGCGCATACCACCGGCCCCACGCTGGGGCCGGAAGCATAAAGCCCCTCGGTTATCAGGGGTAACGTCGGCACCGGTGCCGGCGGACTCGATAGCCGCCCTGCCGCCGATGATAAGGATGTCAGTATTGATTATCTCTTCTCTAAACACAGCTACCTTCGGGTATTACCTGCCGGCTATTGAACTGGCGAAGCTTACCAGCCCCTTTCTATTAACCTGTTACCGGAACGGAGTAAAAGTAGCTAAAAGTGCCAGATAGATAAACTCAAAAATCCAAAACCATTTACTTTAATTAAATTTAACAGTTTTACATTTTAGTCCAGCGGGTACTGGTATTTTATCCTACACTGCTCCACTAAATACGGTATACATAAATTATTTACTGGCCGGGACAGCCTGTTATAGCCCTATTGAGCTCAGACCCAGACTGATGGCTACCGCAGCCATCACCGTAGCCATTACGATTACCATGATAATAAATATGGTTTCCCATGACGAAAAGGGACTCTTAAATGACTTTGCGGCGAGGGCTTCGGTTTTCCTCAGAACTTCCTCCGACCTGGCTACAGCAGACTCGGACGCCGCTCTGGCCGCTTCGGTCAGTTGCCTGGCTATGGCTATCGCTTCCTCGGCTTTCCTATGAGCCGCCGCCACGGTATTGCTAGCCGCGAGAGATGCCTGTTTGGCGGAAACACTCAATTCGGCAGCTTGCCTTACTGCCTGCCCAGCGGCTTCCTTGGCACTTACCGCTGCCTCCTCCGCTTTCCTGACCGCTTGTGCCGCTGCCTCCTCCGCTTTCCTGACCGCTTGTGCCGCTGCCTCTCTAGCGCTGACAGCTGTGGCCTCGGCTTGCTGAATAGCCCGGTCTGAGGCCTCTCTAGCGCTGACAGCTGTGGCCTCGGCTTGCTGAATAGCCCGGTCTGAGGCCTCTCTAGCACTGGTTGCCGTTTCCTCGGCCTTTAAGGCGGCTTCATCTGCTCTCCTTGCTGATTCTTCAGCCGACTTGCTGGCCGCTTCTGCGGCGACTCTGGCTGCCTCCTCCGCTTTTTTAATTGCCTCGGCGGCTGCCTCCTCTGACGCTTTCCGGGCTGTGGCAGCGGCGTTAATGGCGGACAGACTGGTAATCTCGGCTTTCCTGGCGGCTTCGGTGGCTACTCTGGAAGCGTTTTCAGCGGCGTTCTCTCCGGCTTCACGTGCTTCCTCGGCTCTCTTCTCGGCTTCTCCGGAAGCCTCTGTAGCCGATCTGGCGGCACCACTCGCCGTGTCAGCCGCTTCCTCTGCTCTCCTGGCGGCTTCGGTGGCGTATTTGATACTGGATTCCATCTCTTCCAGAATCTGGGGCAGTGGCTTGGTTAAGAACTTGGAGGGTTCCTGGGCTCTTACTTCTGATGACGCAGCATCTTCGTTAACCATTTCTTGCTCCTTTCGTTAAAAAGAATAAACAACCCTTCAGGGCCGGTTTCACTATTAACTCACCACCATCCAAGTGACCATATACAGATAGTAGATCGATGTCTCCCTATCGGTGCAAAGCAACAAATAGAATGGTTATATTTTCTCCATGCCTGCCCTGCCTTTTAAGAACAATGCTGTACGGTGTCACAGACATGACATTTACTATACATAAGAATATTGTTGAAGTCAACAGATTTTACTTCGGTTTTTCATGAGAGGAGATGGTGATAGGCCGCGTAATAGCCGAAAATATATCGGGCGACTATGCACAATAATGGTCGTAGATGGGGTAACCGGTAAGCCTGTCTCACCGGGTTTAAGCCCGTTACGGTTAACTGGATGCAGGGGCAAACCATAATCAAGTGCCGGTATGGCTCTACAGGTCCTGGACGAGCTTAATGCCGTGCTGGACTGCTGTCTCCAGGAGTTCTTTCTGGGTGCGTACCACAGCCCGGTCAAAGCAACCTTTGGCCAGGAACTCCTCTATTACATCGTAGCCCAGTGCTTCGAGAGGCATTTTCATTGCCTGGAGTGCGAACCCCGTTTCGTGGATGTCTTCCTGCTCGCAAACAGTGAAGACGATGGCTTTGCGCCCCTGTCCGGAGAAGCGGCTGGAATAGTCACGCGGGCGGCTATCATCAAAGATGTAGTACGGATAGAGACGGTCAATGAAGGATTTGACCCCGGACGTGACGTTGTAGTTATAGGTGGGAGAACCCAGTATCAGTCCCCTGGCTGCCTCTATCCTGGGGTAGAGCGACTGCATACCGTCAAGGAGTTTGGTACATGTCTTGTGCTTGCGGCACTGCTCACAGCCGACGCAGGGCTGGATCACGTAGTCGCGGAGGCAGATTTTCTCAGTCCGGGCGCCGGCTATCTTCGCTCCCTTCAAGAAATTATCCAGTAGAATGTCCGTATTACCGCCTGGCCGTGGACTTCCGCTAAAACCGATGACATCAACCATCTTAATTTTTCTCCCTTTATGAGAAGATATACTCCCCGCTATCTGGCTGGTGAACCAGTGTCACGCACGCTAGAAAGGCATGACGGCTAAATTATCCAGTACAAGCGGAACTCTATATGGTCTCGCCTCCATCTACGCTGAGCGTGGTACCTGTTACGAATGAGGAGGCATCGGAGGCCAGGTATATCATGGCACCTACCATTTCTTCGGGCTCGGCCACTCGCTTCATGGCAATTCTGTCATACAGGTGGTTCAGGATTTCCTCATTATTCCAGAGAGCCTCGCTGAACTGAGTCTTCACGAGACCCGGGGCGACAGCGTTTACCCTGATGCCGTACTTTGCCCATTCCAGTGCCGTTACCTTGGTGGCCATCATTATCGCTGATTTGCTTATGGAGTAGATGGGTACCACATGAGGTCTGATGCCGGCCGCCGAGGTGACGTTAATGATACTGCCCCCGCCCTGCTCTTTCATTACCCTGGCTACCGCCTGGCTGAGAAAGAAAAGACCCTTGAGGTTTATGTTCATTATAGCATCCCAGATACGCGCGTCTGCTTCCAGCGCTGTGGCCATACTGGGATTTACACCGGCGTTATTAACCAGGATATCAATTCTGCCGAACTCTTCTTTAACCCTGGCCACCAGGTTGTTTATTTCCTCAATTCTGCCAACATGGGCCGATACGGCGAGACTTCTCCTCCCCAGTTCTTTTATTTTACCGGCGACCTCTTCCAGGGCAGGGAGTTTCCGGCTGGCTATGGCCACATCGGCTCCAGCCCTGGCAAAGCTCAGAGCGGTAGCTTCTCCTATGCCACGGCTGCCACCGGTTATCAGCGCTACTTTACCTTCGAGAGAAAAATCCATGCCTCCTCCTTATATTCATGATAGGCCAGTTATGTACCGCCATTTTATTATGCTGTATGCGAATTAAATATGTCTACCCGTTAGCCCTGTCCTGTTATTATGATTTTAATAATGTCAGGCGCTATCGCTGAGAAGAATGGTATCATCGGTGAACTCTTCTCCGGCAGCCCGTTCAAAGGCCCGTACCAGGTCACTTACCTTAAGGTTATTCTTTTCTCTTTCGCCCACGTCTACTATGTTTCTACCTTCGTGCATCATGATCAGTCTGTTGCCGTATTGTAGTGCTACCTCCATATTGTGAGTCACCATTATGGTGGTCATCTCTTCCCGGTGGACTATTTTATTGGTAAGTTCAAGCACGGTTCTAGCTGTCTTCGGGTCCAGGGTGGCAGTGTGCTCGTCAAGCAGCAGTATGGTGGGCTGGCTTATGGTAGCCATGACCAGAGACAGCGCCTGTCTCTGTCCGCCGGACAGGGTGTTTACCGGTGCGTTGAGCCTGTCTTCCAGCCCCAGCTCCAGCAGATTTAACTCTTCGCGGAATTGCTGCCTTCGTTTCGTATTGAGCGCCCCTCTTAGACCTCTGGTCTGGCCCCTTAGTATGGCCAGTGACAAATTCTCTTCAATTGTCAGTTTACCGGCGGTGCCCATATCGGGCTGTTGCCAGACACGGCCGGCATACATGGCTCTTCTGTAACCCAGAATATTGGTGACGTCGTGGTTGTTTATAACAACTTGGCCACCCTTTTCCGGCGGGAAAACACCGGCGATGATATTGAGCATGGTGGATTTACCGGCCCCGTTACTGCCGATGACGGTGATGAAATCCTGCTCATAGACGTCAATATTTATACCGTTCAGGGCAGTAACCTCATCTACGGTGCCCCTGGCAAATACTTTCCTGATATTCTGTAAACTCAGTGCCGTTTGCTTTTCTGTTATAGTCATCCAGATACTCTAATACTAAAATATTACATTCGCTGTGCCGGTGGTAGCCACTCGCGGCGTATCCTCTTGCGTATGTAAGGGATGGCCAGTGCTATAATCACGAGTAGCGCTGTTACCAGCTTCAGGTCCCCGGGGGCCATACCCAGCCTGAGCGCAATGGTGATAAATAACCTGTATACAAAGGTGCCCCCCAGGCAGGCGAGCAGAATGGAGGCGATGCCTCGGGGATGAAAGAGCCCCTCGCCGATTATTACCGCGGCTAGCCCCAGGACAATCATACCGATGCCCATGCCCACGTCGCTGAATCCCTGGTTTTGAGCTACCAGCGCCCCGGCAAGAGCCACCAGGCCGTTGGAGATGGCACAGCCCAGCAACACTGTCTTGTCCGTGTCGGCACCGAGCGTGCGCACCATTTGCTCGTTATCGCCGGTAGCCCGCAATGCCAGCCCTATCTCGGTACGCAGGAACCAGTTCAGGATTAAGGCAACAATAATAACCGCAAAAGCGGCCAGGATGATGGACAGTACTATCCCGCTTCTCAGTCCAAACAGACCGGCCACGATATCAAAGCTGGTTGTCTCCCGGATTAATGGAACGTTGGCCCCGGCCATAATTCTCAGGTTTACCGAGTATAGTGCCACCATCATGAGGATGCCGGAGAGCAGGGCGCTTATCCTCAACTTGGTGTTGAGCAGCCCGGTAATGGCGCCGGCACACAGCCCGCTGCCGAGAGCAACCAGCGTGGCTACGAAAGGGTTGACACCATTAACTATTAGTACAGCCGCTACAGCGCCGCCTAGAGGGAAAGTGCCGTCTATGCTCAGGTCAGGGAAGGACAGGACACGGAAAGTCAGATATACGCCTATAGTAACCAGACCAAAGACGAGCCCCTCGTAGCAGGCGACGCCCAAAACACTACCTACAACATCCAATATCATCTCCAGTATAAGGATGGCATGTTATATTTTATCCGGCAATATGGTCAACGGCTGGCCGGTATGTTATAAACCTATTCCCCTACTATTTGCGTGGCTTGATCCAATACCGAGGCTGGGATGGTTACGCCCATCCTCTCTGCCGCTGTCGGATTCAGATACAGGTCGGTCATATCTACTTTCTTAACCGGGATATCAGCCGGGCTTTCACCATTAAGGATATGGGCGGCTACCTGTCCGCATTCCCTGCCCAGCTGGTAGTAGTCAATACCGGGGGTGCCGATAGCCCCTCTCTCCACGGTAGCGACATCGGCGGCAAAGAGCGGTATGGAATTATCTTCGCAGACCTTTACCATGGCCTCGAATGCGGAGACAACGGTATTATCCGTAGGGATCCATATAGCATCTACCCTGCCCACCAGTGATTGAGCGGCGGCGAGCACATCGGCTGTGGTGGCGACGGTGGCTTCAACAATCTCCTCTATGCCGAGGTCCGGGGCCACTTTCTTCAGCTCCACAACCTGGACCCTTGAATTTACTTCACCGGCGTTATAGATTGTCCCCAGCTTCTTGATATCGGGCAGAATATCCATAACCAGTTGCACCTGGGCACCCACGTCAGCCCAATCACTGATGCCGGTAACATTACCGCCAGGCTCATCCCAGCTGGCAACCAGCGCTGCTTCTACCGGATCGGTTACAGAACCAAACACCACTTTTATCTCGGTACCTTTCACCGCCTGAACACAGGCCTGAGCGGTAGGCGTAGCTATGGCAAGGATTAAATCTACCTTCTCGGAAACGAACTTCTGGGCGATGGATGCGGCTATAGTCATGTCGCCCTCAGGGTTATTGAAGTCGTACTCTATATTCTCTCCTTCAATAAAGCCCTCTTCGGCTAGCTGGTCAATAAAACCCTGGCGGTTGGCATCCAGAGCGGGGTGCGTAACTATTTGGGTAATACCAACCTTATAAGTCATTCCGGGCTGGGTAGCTCCGCATCCGGTAATGACCGGCAGGGACATGGCCAGTAAAGCAATTAAGCAGATGATGGTTGTGATTGACGCTAATCCTCTTTTTTTCAATTGGAACCTCCCGTAATATATGGCTTTATCAGAAAAGCGGACGGAGACTGCTTTTTCACATAATTTACTACCTCCTTGAACTGCAAGTACCAAATTACCGAAGACTGCTATCCAGTATTTCCGGCATGTTGTGCATATTAATGTGTTATTGCCGAACCGGCAGGAGGCATATATATTAAAGTAAATATATCACAATTATTCATGAGTGGTAAAATGCCCGTGCGTGTGTAAATATGTATTCCCTGGATTGATTGACTGTGTCGGTAATTAAGTACGCGTATACGTTATAGTAGCTCTATGGAGTCTAAAATAATGGGTGTAGAATACGGTGTTGCCCCATAGTCTCGCCGGCACAAGGGGGTGAATAAATCCGGCTTGCTTACCTGCACAGCAGGCCGGCCGGTATAGCGGACAGTTATTTTCCATATAGTCCACCAGATACCATATAATTTGTTGACAGGTCGCCACTGACTATGATAAACTTTGAAATTGTGTCTGGGCTATTGCGGCTATAGATAGCGGGGTGAAGCTAAACTTCAATCTTCTGTTATAGCTTGGGATGGATGAGCTAAGGCTCATCCATTAACATTGTGTAGACTAGGAGGGCGATAATTGCCTACTGTTAATCAGCTTGTCAGAAAAGGGCGTAAAAGGGTGCTTAAGAAGACCAAAGCGCCGGCATTAAGGGTGATTTACAATACCTTGAAGAACAAGGTTACGCAGGGTGATGGTTCGCCGCAGAAGCGAGGCGTATGTATTCAGGTTAAAACCACCACTCCCAAGAAACCTAACTCGGCGCTGCGTAAAATAGCCCGTGTAAGATTGACCAATAGAATGGAAGTAACGGCCTACATTCCGGGTGAGGGACATGAACTTCAGGAACACTCGGTAGTCCTGATACGCGGCGGGCGCGTTAAAGATTTACCCGGTGTCCGGTATCATATTATCAGAGGAGCGCTGGATGCAAGCGGTGTAGCAAATAGACGTCAGGCGCGAAGTAAGTACGGTGCCAAGAGGGTAAAAGCGGCGGCTAAGACTAAATAAAAAGCCGGTTTATTACAACAGCGCTTACCGCTGTTAATGGCAGGGAGAGGAAATGCCGAGAAGGAATAGACCTTTAACCAGAGAAATACATACTGATGCCAAACATAATAACCTGGTGGTAGCCAGGATGATTAATAGAATAATGATGGACGGTAAAAAAGCTACCGCCGAGAGAATTGTGTACGATGCTATGGATATTATGGAGCAGCAGGAGCATAAGTCTCCGGTGGCTCTGCTTGAACAGGCGGTAAGAAACGCTACGCCACTGGTAGAGGTCAAGCCCCGCCGTGTCGGTGGTGCTACCTATCAGGTGCCGGTTGAGGTAACACCCAGGCGTGGTCTATCACTGGGCCTGCGCTGGTTGACTAAGACGAGCCGGTCCAGGTCAGGTAGATCAATGGCCGAGAAGCTCGCGGTTGAATTGCTAGATGCGGCTAAAGGCCAGGGGCCGACCATTAAGAAGAAAGAAGATACCCATAAAATGGCCGAGGCGAACCGGGCCTTTGCCCATTACCGGTGGTAGGGGATTATATAATATAAATTCGGGTCTAATTTGATGCCATGTTGAAGAGTAAAGCGACAATAGAATTAGAACGTAAGGATGGGGTAGTGTCCAGAAGTTTCCCATTAGACAAGATACGAAATATAGCCATTATCGCTCATATTGATGCCGGTAAGACTACCGTCACCGAGCGTATGCTGTACTATACCGGGCGTACATATAAGATGGGCGAGGTAGACGAAGGCACTGCGGTGATGGATTGGATGGAGCAGGAGAAGCAGCGCGGCATCACCATTACTGCCGCTGCTACCAGTTGCCACTGGCAGGGCTACCGCATCAATATTATAGATACTCCCGGGCATATAGATTTTACCGCCGAAGTGGAGCGCTCCCTCCGGGTGCTGGATGGTGGCGTGGTTGTTTTTGACGCCGTAGCCGGTGTGGAAGCCCAATCGGAGGTGGTGTGGAGGCAGGCTGACAGATACAACGTGCCCCGGATATGCTTCATTAACAAGATGGACCGCATAGGTGCCGATTTTAAGCGGAGCCTGTCCACGATTGAAGAAAGGCTGGGAGCCCACCCGTTAGCGGTACAGGTTCCCCTGGGTGTTGAGACTGCCTACCGGGGCGTTATCGATCTGGTAACCAGAAAAGCACTGATATTTGATGGGGTGGGGGATTCGGAACCTGCCGAGGTGCCGCTATCGGAGGCAGACCGGACAAAATGTGAAGATGCGCGCCGGTTACTGATTGAAAAGCTGGCCGAGTCGGATGACCAGATAATGCTTGCCTACCTCGGCGGCGAGGATATTACCGCTTCCGAACTGAGAGCGGCTCTGAGGCGTGTCACCCTGGCTAACGCCGGAGTCCCTGTCCTTTGCGGTAGTGCGTTGAGAAATAAAGGCGTTCAGCTATTACTGAATGCTATTATAGATTATCTGCCGACACCGATGGATGTTCCGCCGGTGCGGGCTATTGATGCTAATTCCGGGGTTGAAGTTAGCCTGCTGGCCAAAGACGATGCCCCGTTTGTAGCGCTGGCTTTTAAAGTAGTCACCGACCCGTTTGTCGGCAGGCTGGTATACCTGAGGGTGTACTCAGGCAAGGTGAAGGCTGGAGCCGAGGTATATAATTCTACACACAGGAAGCGGGAACGAGTGGGGCGGCTGCTTTTGATGCACGCTAATCGCCGTGAAGAAATACCCGAGGCTGATACCGGGGCTATTATCGCCAGCCTGGGTCTTAAAAATACCCTGACGGGCGATACCCTGTGTACTGCCACCGTGCCAATACTGCTTGAACCCATCAGCTTTCCGGAACCGGTAATTGCTATTGCCATAGAGCCGAAGACCAGAGTTGACCAGGACAGAATAGGGGATGCGCTGCAGAAACTGACCGAAGAGGACCCCACTTTTAAGGTAGAATATAACCAGGATACGGGTCAGACCGTAATTTCGGGCATGGGCGAGCTTCACCTGGAAGTTATCATTAGCCGGTTGGTAAGTGAGTTTGGGGTGCAGGCCAAGATAGGCAAACCCAGGGTAGCTTACAAGGAAACGATAACGCTGTCGGTAAAGTCAGAAGGTAGATTTGTTCAACAGACCGGCGGACGGGGGCAATACGGTCATGTTTGGCTGGAGCTGGAGCCTGCGGAAAGAGGCGTCGGTTTTGAGTTTGCCAGTCGCTTGAAGGGTGGCACTTTACCCAGGGAGTATATTCCCGCTGTGGAAGCGGGCATTAGAGAGGCCCTGCAGAACGGAGTGTTGGCGGGGTATCCGGTGGTGGATATCAAGGCTACGCTCTATGACGGCAGCTACCATGAAGTTGACTCATCCGAGTTGGCATTCAGGATAGCCGGCTCAATAGCGCTAAAGAACGGTATGGCCAAAGCCAAGTCGGTGCTTTTAGAGCCCATAATGAAACTATCAGCCATAGCGCCGCAGCAGTTCCTGGGTGACATAATATCCGATATCAATTCAAGGCGGGGTCAAATCGAGGCTATAGAGACCTACGGTGATACGTCCGCGGTGCATGTAATGGTGCCTCTGGCCGAGGTATTTGGCTATGCAACCAATCTCAGGTCACTGACTCAAGGCAGGGCCACCTATTCAATGCAGTTTGAATGTTACCGGGCGATGCCGTCCGAATTAGCTGAACAAATTATAGTTGTAGGAAAAGGGTATGCCTAAACAGAAAATACGTATAAGACTCAAGGGCTATGACCATAAAATACTCGACCAGGCTGCTCTGCAGATAGTGGAGACAGTGGAGGCTACAGGGGCCGTGGTTTCGGGGCCGGTACCGCTGCCTACCCGGATACAGAAGTTCAGCGTTATTCGTTCCCCTTTTATTGACAAGGATTCACAGGAGCAATTTGAAATAAGGACTCATAAGAGACTGATTGATATTATTGAAACAACTTCTAAAACGATAGACTCGCTGACCAAGCTAAATTTACCCTCCGGGGTTGAAATAGATATTAAGCTGTAAATAGGATTTACCGGATATGATACAAGGAATTGTTGGTAAGAAACTGGGTATGACCCAGGTCTTCAGGGAGAACGGCAAAGTAGAGGCAGTAACCGCTGTTCAGGCTGGCCCGTGCACGGTAACGCAGGTAAAAACCGTGGCCAAGGAGAAATATAACGCGGCACAGCTTGGCTTCGGTGAAGCTAAGAGGTCAAAGTCTTCCAAGCGGGGACAACCCAAGGGACTTAAGAAATACCGATATCTTAGAGAGTTCACGGTAAAAGATACCGAGGGTCTGGAAGCAGGCCAGCAGTTAGATGTCAGCCTGTTTCAGTCGGGTGACCTGGTTGATGTTACCGGCATATCAAAGGGCAAAGGCTTTGCCGGCGTGGTAAAGCGACATGGTTTTGCCGGCGGTCCCAAGACTCACGGACAGTCTGACCGGCACCGTGCCCCGGGCTCTATAGGGGCTACCAGTTCTCCGGGCAGGGTATTTAAAGGAATGCGCATGGCAGGTCACATGGGTAATGAGCGGGTAACGGTACGCAATCTGGAAGTATTTAAAGCTGACCTTGACCGCAACCTATTGCTGGTAAGGGGGGCTGTTCCCGGAGCGCGCAACGGGCTGCTACTAATAAAGAAATCTCGTACAGGGAAGTAAGACGTTGGAAGTATCAGTATATAATCTTGCGGGTGAAAAAGTTAAAGATATAGAGATAAGTGATTATGTCTTCGGTGTGCCCTTTAACCAGGACGTTGTCCACCAGGCGCTGGTAAGGCAGCGGGCAAATGCCCGTCAGGGCACGGCGGATACCAAAACTCGTGGTGAGGTGAGGGGCAGCACCAAGAAGCTCTTCCGGCAGAAGCATACCGGTATGGCCCGCGCCGGCTCCAGAAAGTCACCTATTAGGCGTGGCGGCGGTATTGCATTCGGTCCGCACCCCAGGAGTTACCGGCAGGCGATGCCCAGGAAGATGCGGCGGCTCGCTATCCGGTGTGCGCTGTCAACCAAGGTAAGGGATGGCGAGTTCAAGGTGGTGGAAAAGCTCAGTCTGGAGCAGCCCAAAACCAAAGAGATGATTAGCGTTTTACAGATGCTGGGGGTAACATCATCGGCCCTGCTGGCGACGGCCGAGATGGGAGAGAACTTAATAAAATCAACCCGTAACCTGGCCGGGATAAGCCTGATACCGGCCAACATTCTTAACGTGGTTGACATACTTTCCTATAAAATGTTATTCATGACTGAAGATGCAGTTCGCAAAGCTGAGCAGCTGTGGGGCGAGAAGCCAGGCGGAGGAGGAGAAGAGAGTGCATCTGTATGAGGTATTAAGGCGTCCGCTATTAACCGAGAAGACTACCAGCCTTCAGGCTGAGAATAAATATGCTTTTGAAGTGGCCGGTGCTGCGAACAAGCACCAGGTGCAGCAGGCGGTAGAGAAAGCGTTCAAGGTCAGAGTGACCGGGGTCAATGTTATGACGGTGCCGGGCAAAAAACGGCGGGTAGGCAGGCGGCAGGTATTGACTCAATCATGGAAAAAAGCGATAGTAACACTGAGACCAGGGGACAAGATAGGTTTCTTCGAAGGGGTCTAGGTAGTTAAATGAAAATGGAGGAGCTCAGGTGGCTTTAAAGATATATCGTCCGACCTCTCCCGGCAGACGGGGGATGAGCGGTTCTACATTCGAAGAGATAACCAAGAGTAAGCCCGAGAAATCGCTGCTGGTACCTCTGAAGAAGAAGGCCGGGCGTAATAACCAGGGTAAAATGACAGTACGTCACCGTGGCGGCGGTTCAAAGAGGCAGTTGCGTATTATTGATTTCAAGCGCGATAAGCCGGGTGTGCCGGGCAGGGTAGCAGCTATTGAGTATGACCCCAATCGCTCAGCGCGCATCGCTCTTATTTACTATGCCGACGGGGAAAAGCGCTACATCCTGGCTCCAGTGGGGCTCGGAGTTGGTGATATAATAAAGTCGGGTAATGACGCCGAGATAAAAACGGGTAACACGTTACCCTTGAAGCTGATACCCACGGGTACGCAGATACATAACATAGAGATGCAAAAGGGGAAAGGCGGGCAGATGGTACGGAGCGCTGGTGCCTCAGCGCAGCTAATGGCAAAAGAGGGTGATTATGCGCTGATTCGCTTACCCTCCGGTGAAGTGCGCCGTGTTCGTATTGAGTGTCTGGCTACTATCGGGCAGATTGGGAATATTGACCATCAAAATATCAGCCTGGGTAAGGCCGGGCGTAGCCGTTGGATGGGCAGGAGGCCGACGGTTAGAGGTTCAGCTATGAACCCGAATGATCATCCGCACGGCGGTGGCGAAGGCAGGTCTCCCATAGGTATGCCAGGGCCCAAGACGCCTTGGGGTAAACCGGCCCTGGGTTATAGAACCCGGAAACGTAAACCTTCAGATAGAATGATTGTCAGGCGCAGAGGGAAGTAAATGTCAAGGTCAATTAAAAAGGGTCCAGCTGTAGATGTAAAACTGTTGAAGAAGGTGGAGGTACTGAACCGTACCGGGCAGAAAGCGGTAATAAAGACCTGGTCACGCGCCTGTACTATTATGCCGGAGATGGTAGGTCATACCATTGGCGTACACGACGGGCGGCGTCACGTGCCTATTTTCGTTACCGAGAATATGGTCGGTCATAAGCTCGGTGAGTTTGCCCTGACGCGGATGTTCAGAGGACATGTCGGCAGAGGTGAAAAAGCTTCTAAAATATGGAAAAAGAAGTAGACTTAGGACAGGCTTAAATGGATGTAAAAGCAGTAGCTAAAGACACCGGTATACCGCCGCGCAAGGTGCGTCTGATAGTGGATATGGTACGGGGCAGAAGGGTTGAAGATGCGCTGAATATTCTTAAGTTTGTACCCAGTCCGACAGGCAGAGTGGTAGCCAAGGTGGTTAAGTCCGCAGCGGCAAACGCTGAGAATAATCACGAGATGTTACCATCGAATTTGAAGATTGTCAGGATATTTGCTGACGAAGCGCGGACTTTAAAACGGTATCGTCCTCGCGCGCGGGGGCGGATTAACACCATACTTAAACGTTCTAGTCATATTACAGTTATTGTTGACGAAGTGGAGACATAAATTGGGACGAAAAGTTCATCCTATAGGCTTCAGAACCGGTATCATACGGGATTGGCAGGCAAAATGGTATGCCGATAAGAACTATGCTGTATTTTTGGAGGAGGATTTTAAACTCCGGAAAGCCATTCAATCTAAATATACCGAAGCCGGTATTTCTATGGTAGAAATAGAACGGCAGGCGAATGAGGTGTCTATAACCATCTACACCGCGCGCCCCGGTATCGTTATCGGTCGGGGAGGACAGCGGGTTGACGAAGTAAGGCTTTACCTGGAGAAGCTGGTCGGCAAGAGAATCCGGCTGAATATCCGTGAAATCCATCAGCCTGAACTGGATGCCTTTCTGGTGGCGAGAACGGTGGCTGATCAGATGGAACACCGTATTGCTTACCGCCGGGCGATGAAGCAGGCAATATTCCGTACCATGCAGGCCGGTGCCAAGGGGATAAGGATCAGATGTTCCGGGCGGTTGGGCGGTGGTGAAATAGCCAGGCGAGAGACATCACACCAGGGCCGGGTGCCCTTGCAGACGCTGCGGGCTGATATAGATTACGGTTTTACCGAGGGACACATTGCGTTAGGTCGGATCGGTGTAAAGGTATGGATATACAAGGGTGATATCTTACCCGAAGCTAAGGGTATGGAAATAGAGGAAATTACACCTGAAGTAGAGGGTGGAAATGAAGAGAAAGCCCCCGTAGCGGAGGCTGCGGCTTCTACTTTGGTTGAAGAAGGAGAGGGTGATGTTACAGCCGAAAAGGGTGAAACATCGCAAGATGCACCGGGGACACCGGCGGGGTAAAGCGCAATCAGGGAACACGCTGGTATTCGGTGACTATGGTTTGCAGGCAGTAGGCGTTGGTACGTGGATTAGCAGCCGTCAAATAGAAGCGGCCAGACGTGCGATGACGCGTTACATCAACCGTGGCGGTAAAATATGGATACGTATATTCCCGGATAAGCCGGTAACCAAGAAGCCGGCAGAAACGCGTATGGGTGGCGGGAAGGGTTCTCCAGACCACTGGGTAGCCGTAGTCAAGCCGGGAAGAATCATGTTTGAGATGGCCGGCGTAAGCGAAACACTGGCTAAAGAGGCGATGCGTCTTGCCGCTTACAAGCTACCGGTAGCTACCAGGTTTCTGGTACGAGAAGATCAGAGTAACGGTAAATCTGCGGTTGAGGAGCTAGCTGAAGTTGAAAGTTGAAGAGATACGTGCTTTAAGCGATGGGGAACTGTCCAAGCAACTGGAGGAGGCTCACCAGGAACTGTTTAATCTTCGCTTTCGTCTGGTTACCAGACAGCTGGTTAACCATCGTGAGTTGCCACGGGCGAAGAAGAAGATTGCCCGGATAGAGACTATTATTAGGGAGCGAAAGCTTGGTGTCAGGTAACACTGAACTGCTATCTGTTTATAGAGGGTCTTAAATATGGAAAAGAAACATAAAGTTAGGGTTGGTCGGGTGGTTAGTGATAGTATGGATAAGACGGTGGTTATTGCCGTGGAAACGCCGAAGCGGCACCCGTTATATAAGAAGACGATTAAGCGGGCTATAAAATATAAAGCCCATGATGAAAAAAACGAGTGTCATGTTGGGGACAAGGTAAGGATTACCGAGACCCGGCCTATCTCCAGGCAGAAGAGATGGCGGGTGGTAGAGATGATAACCAGAGGTCGCCAGGTTGAGGTTCCGCTGGAGCAGACTGTCTGAGATTAGCTTGAGGAAGAGACCAGATGATACAATCAAATACCAGACTGAAAGTGGCCGATAATACCGGTGCCCGCCAGGTTATGTGCATTAACATACTAGGCGGTACGAGAAGGAGATACGGGCGGGTAGGCGATATTATCGTAGTTACCGTGAAGAAATCGATTCCCGGGGCACTGGTCAAGAAGGGGGACGTGGTCAAGGCGGTCATTGTCCGCTGCTCAAAGCCATACCGGCGTCCCGATGGCTCTTACATCAGGTTCGACGAAAACGCGGCGGTAATTTTAACTGATAAGAATAATCCCAAGGGCACCCGTATATTCGGGCCGGTAGCGCGGGAGCTGAGAGAGAAGAATTTTACCAAGATTATTTCGCTGGCGCCCGAGGTTATTTAACAGTGTTTGAGTGGTAGATAATCGGGTGAGTCTGTAAGCCCGTCAGGAAAATGGAGTAAAAACGGTGATGAATATCAGAAAGAACGACAGTGTGCTGGTTATTGCCGGTAAAGATAGGGGTAAGAGCGGCAAGGTACGCTTCGCTTATCCCAAGAAACAAGCGGTGCTGGTTGAGGGTATCAATTTCATCAAAAAACATACCCGGGCGACACGGGGTGTCAGGCAGGCGGGCATAATAGAGAGAGAAGCGCCAGTCCCGGTATCCAATGTCATGTTACTTTGCAGCAAGTGCAATCATCCGACTCGACTTGGTGTTCGATTTCTGAACGACGGCAGGAAAGTCCGGTTTTGCCGGGCCTGTGGCGAGGTAGTTGATTAGATGTCACGACTGAAGGAAAAATATACAAAAGAGGTGGTACCTGCTTTAGTTGAGCAGCTTGGTTTTAAGAACGTGATGCAGGTACCGCGCCTGGAGAAAATTGTAATTAATATTGGGCTGGGAGAGGCGGTGCAGAATGCCAAGGTCTTGGAATCTGCCGAGAAAGACCTGACAGCCATTTCCGGGCAGCATCCGGTTATTACCAGAGCCAGGAAGTCTATCGCTGCCTTTAGATTGCGGACCGGGATGCCGATTGGTATGAAGGTTACGCTACGGGGCAGGCGGATGTACGAGTTTTTTGATAAAATAGTAAATATCGTCTTTCCCCGCATGCGGGAATTTCAGGGAGTATCGAGGGATGCCTTTGACGGCCATGGTAACTATACCTTGGGCTTTAAAGAGCAAATCGCCTTTCCTGAATTGAATTACGATGAGGTAGACAAGGCAAGGGGCCTGGAAGTCGTAATTGTTACCACGGCGAAGAAAGACGATGAGGCAAGGCACCTGTTAGAATTACTGGGTATGCCCTTTACGAAAGGTTGAGTGTAAAGATATATGGCAAAGTTATCAAAAATTGTGAAGTCGAAACGTACAGCCAAATATAAGGTACAGGAGCATAACCGGTGCCACTTATGTGGTCGCCCCCGTGCTTATATCCGCAAGTTTGGCCTGTGCCGGATATGTTTCCGTAAACTGGCCAGTGCTGGACAGATTCCCGGAGTAAGAAAATCTAGTTGGTAGGTTAATATGACTATTAGTGATCCTATAGCCGATATGTTGACCAGAGTCCGTAACGCAGTTATGGCGAGGCACGATTTTACGCTGGTGCCAACCTCTAAGATTAAACTGGCTATAGCCAGGATTTTAAAGGGAGAGGGTTTCATCAAGGATTACGAGGTGCTGAGAGGTAAGCCGAACCGGGTAATCAAGATATACCTGAAATATGATGACAACAGCCGCTCTGTTGTTACCGGGCTGGAACGGGTAAGTAAACCCGGGTTAAGGGTATATTCTCAGAGCAAGGAGATTCCCCGTGTCTATGGCGGTCTGGGTATCAGCATGATTTCCACATCCAAGGGTCTTATGACGGGTTATCAGGCCTGGCGGCAGGGAATCGGTGGTGAAATATTATGTTACATATGGTAAAGCAATCTTGGAGTATAACTTATGTCTAGAATAGGACGCATGCCTATCCATATCCCTGAGGGAGTGGAGGTAGAAATTCAAGAGGATGAAGTTACCGTAACCGGTCCCAGGGGTCAGCTTAGCCGGAGCATAAACCGGGACATGTCTGTAGCTATAGATGGCAATACGCTGACCGTAGCGCGGCCGGATGATACCAAGAAGCACTGTTCGCTGCACGGGCTAACCCGCAGTCTTATAGCCAGCATGGTAGAGGGCGTTGCCAACGGTTTTGAAAAAAAGCTGGAGCTGGTGGGTGTTGGCTACCGGGCGGAAAAAGCGGGTGATAATCTGCTAGTCCGTGTCGGTTTCAGTCATCCGGTGACAGTTACGCCGTTAGCCGGCATATCTCTGGACCTGGATACACCCACCCGCATTAAGGTTAGCGGGATTAGCAAGGAAATGGTCGGCGAGATGGCAGCTGAGATAAGGCATATCAGACCGCCGGATGCATATAAAGGAAAGGGTATCAGATACGCCGGTGAAAAGGTACGTCTTAAGCCGGGTAAAGCCGGTAAGGCTATAGGTAAGAAATAATGGAAAAGTCCAAAGTAAGAGCATCTCGTATTAGAAGGCACATCCGGGTGCGGAAAAAGTTGGAGGGTACCGCCTGGAGGCCCCGTTTATGCGTGTTCCGTAGCCTGAATAACATTTATGCCCAGGTTATTGATGACTCTCAGGGGCATACGTTAGTTTCAGCTTCAACACTTGACCCTGAAATCAAAGGTGAGCTTACCGGTAAAACCAAAACAGAAAGGGCTGGACTGGTGGGTTCCTTACTGGCCACACGTGCCCTGGCTCAGGGCATAAGCAACGTGGTATTTGACCGTGGCGGCTACAAATATCACGGGCGGGTTAAAGCGTTGGCCGAGGCAGCCCGTGAAAAACAGCTGGAATTCTAAGGATTATGAAAAAACTAAGAAGCGCAATAGACCCATCGGAATTAAATCTGAACGATAAGTTGGTTTACATCAACCGCGTGTCAAAAGTGGTTAAAGGTGGTAAAAGAATGAGCTTTAGCGCACTGGTAGTAACCGGGGATGGAAACGGCCATGTGGGTGTTGGTATTGGCAAGGCGAATGAAGTGCCGGTGGCCATCAGCAAGGCGGGTGCCGTAGCCAAGAAAAACCTGATTGAAGTGCCGCTGGTGGGGGGTACTATTCCCCATCAGATAGTGATTAAATTCGGGGCGGCCAAGGTTTTATTAAAACCGGCGGCACCTGGAGTGGGAGCTATTGCCGGCGGGAGTATTAGAGTTGTAGTGGAAGCAGCCGGAATTAAGGACATCCTGACTAAATCGCTCGGTAGCTCTAATAAGACCAACACGGCTAAGGCTACCATACTGGGTCTTAGCCAGTTAAGAATACCGAAGGAAGTGGTAGCAAAACGTAAGGCAGATGTTGAGACCAAGGAGGTGCCGGTCAGTGGCTAAGTTGCATATCACTTTGGTTAAAAGTGGTATTGGTTATGCTGAGGTTCAGAAGAGAACCCTGAAAGCGTTGGGGTTTCGTCGTTTGAATCAGACTGTTATACACGATGATTGCCGTCCGATTAGAGGTATGATAAACAAGGTGAGACATCTGGTTAAGGTGGAGGAGGCCGGTAATGAGACAGCATGAGCTATATCCATCTCTGGGCTCAAAGAGAGATAGAAAGCGAGTCGGCCGTGGGGATGGCAGCGGACACGGTACCTATTCGGGCCGGGGCTGCAAAGGACAGAAGTCCCGTTCTGGCGGTAAGGTGAACCGCGGTTTTGAGGGTGGGCAATTACCGCTTATCCTGCGTTTACCGAAGAAGCGTGGCTTCACCAATATTTTTCGGGTTGAGTACAGCGTTGTTAATCTGGAAAGGTTGAATAGATTTGAAGCGGGGAGCGAGGTGACACCGGAAAAGCTGTTAGCTGCCGGATTAGTTAAATCACTACGCTACCCGGTAAAAATTCTGGCGGGGGGCAATATTGACCATCCACTTACGGTAAAGGCCAATAAAATTTCTCAAGCAGCTAGAGAGAAGATTGAAGAGGTTGGTGGCCAGGTGGAGGAGGTAGCATATGCAGCAAAGGCAATCTAGGCCACGCTTGCTACAGGCAATGTTCGACGCCTTTAGTCTTCCTGATTTAAGGCGTCGGATTCTTCTTACTCTCGGTATTCTGGTAGTGTTTCGTTTTATCGCCCACGTACCTCTCCCGGGAGTAGACCTTCAAGCACTGGAGGAGCTTTTCGCGCAGAACCAACTGCTGGGTATGCTTGACCTATTCAGCGGCGGTGCTATGAGGCAAATGAGTGTGGCCGCTATGGGCGTCTATCCATATATTACCGCCTCTATTATTATGACGCTGCTAGTGCCGGTTATACCCAGACTGCAGAGACTTTCCCAGGAAGGAGAGTCCGGCCGGCATAAGATAAATCTGATTACACACTGGTTCACCATTCCGCTGGCCGGTCTATCCGGCTACGGACAGGTTGTATATCTGCAGCGTCAGGGCGTTTTCAGTACCGTGGATGTGCTGCCCATGGTGACGATTGTCTTGTCAATGATAGCCGGTACCATATTTCTGGTATGGTTAGGTGAGCTTATTACGGAATATGGTATAGGCAACGGGATATCAATAATAATATTCGGCGGTATCGTGGCCGGTTATGGTGACATGATTATCCGGGGGCGTCTCGCGGCCATGGCAAATCCCTGGGGGCTGATATTTTATGTTATTATCGCACTGGCAACGGTAGTCTTTATCGTCATCTTTACCGAGGCACACCGTCGTATTCCGGTGCAGTATGCGCGCAGTGTTTTTAAGGGCGGGCGCATGTACCGACAGTCCGGCTCGACACATATTCCGCTCCGGGTAAATACGGCCGGGATGATTCCCCTGATATTTGCCATGTCTATAGTGATGTTTCCCGGTATCATAGCCAGCTATTTTGCGAGCGCCGGGGAACCCAATTTTGCCAACTATATTATGGAGTGGTTCAATCCCAGTACGGCGATGCCGGTTGGCCTGTTTTACTGGGGTCTATATTTTATACTGACGGTTGCTTTTGCTTTCTTTTATACCATGGTTATGTTCCAGCAGCAGGATTTACCCAACGTGTTGCAGCGGCAGGGCGGCTTTGTTCCCGGCATTCGGCCGGGCAAGAACACCGCCAACTATCTTAACCACGTAATCAAGCACATTACCTGGGCTGGGGCGTTATTCCTGGCGCTGGTAGCTATTATGCCGTTTATTGGCCGGGAGATTACAGGTGTTGATTTACAGCTATCCAGCATGGGTCTGCTTATCGTGGTCGGTGTGGCACTGGATACCATGAAGCAGATGGAAGCTCAGCTGGTAATGCGGCGTTACGAAGGGTTCATTAAATAGATATATTTCACCATTTGAGCAAGGGGTTCTAGAGATGCATGTTGTTTTTCTGGGTGCACCGGGAGCAGGTAAAGGGACACAGGCGGCTATTGTCGCGAAAGAGCTGAGTCTGGTACATGTTGCCTCGGGTGACCTGTTCCGGAAGGCATTGGGAGAGGGAACCGAGCTGGGATTAGAGGCAAAGTCTTACATGGAGAAAGGCATGCTTGTTCCCGATGAGATAACCATCAAAATGGTACTGGAGCGCCTTTCGGCTCCGGACTGTAAAGAGGGGATTATACTTGACGGCTTTCCCAGAAATACCGAGCAGGCCCGGGCACTGGACGAGGCCTTACGGCAGCAGGGCAGGGTGATAGATAAAGCCGTATATATCAAGGTATCCGAGCAGGAGCTTCTTGACCGGCTGGGTGGCCGGTGGATATGTCGTAGCTGCCAGGCACCATACCATGCTACCGGTAATCCGCCTCGCGTACCGGGGAAATGTGATAAATGCGGTGGCGAACTGTACCAGCGCACAGATGATAACCTGGAAACAGTAAAGAAAAGGCTGGAAGTATACTTTACCGAGACAGAACCTCTTATTGACTTTTATACCGGGGAAGGCAAATTACTTGAGGTTGATGGCGAGGGCAGCACCGAAGACATAGCCGGTAGAATCGTGGCGGCGCTGGGTGGTGCATCGGAGTCTGAATGAGTATAATAATTAAGTCTGACCGGGAGATTGCCGCTATGCGGGAAGCCGGAAGGATTGTAGCTATGGTCCTGCAGGTTCTGAAGGCAAAAATAAGGCCAGGGATAAAGACCGGGGAACTGGATGTATTAGCTGCCGCAGAACTGGAAAGAGCCGGGGCTAAACCGTCATTTAAGGGGTATCATGGTTATCCGGCTAATGTATGTGTATCGGTAAATGATGAGATAGTGCACGGGATTCCAGGCGAGCGCATTATAAATGAGGGTGATATCGTATCTTTGGACTTTGGGGCGATATACAAGGGTTTCCAGGGTGATGCTGCGCTAACAGTAGGCGTGGGCAGTATCAGTTTACAGGCCAAAGAGCTTATGAATGTTACTGAAGGTGCCCTGGGGGCTGGTATTGCGGCAGCGTATCCCGGGGCCAGGCTGGGGGATATATCCGCTGCCATTCAGGATTACGTTGAGGGTAAGGGGTTTTCAGTAGTGCGCGAATACACCGGCCATGGTATTGGTAGAGACATGCATGAAGAGCCGCAAATACCGAATATCGGTCTACCGGGGACGGGACCGGTGTTAAAGAAAGGGATGGCACTGGCCATTGAACCTATGGTAAATGCCGGTGACTGGAGGACGCGGGTCGGCAGTGATGGCTGGACGGTCCTAACGGCGGATGGCAGCATCTCGGCTCATTTTGAAAATACCATAGCTATAACCGGAGAAGCACCGGAAGTGCTGACTACCATTAAAAATAAATAAGAGTTTAAATGAGGTAAATGCCCAGGAAAGAAGCTATTGAGGTTGAAGGGACTGTCGTTGAGCCATTGCCTAACGCAATGTTTCGCGTGGAATTGACTAACGGACATATGGTGCTGGCTCATATATCGGGTAAAATAAGATTGCATTATATAAAAATTCTACCTGGTGATAAGGTGCTTATTGAACTTTCACCATATGATTTAAGTCGTGGTAGAATAACTTATCGTTTTAAGTAAAGAGGTTTATAATAGGTAATGAAAGTTCGTGCTTCAGTAAAGGTAAGATGCGAAAAGTGTAAGCTGGTAAAGCGCCATGGAGTGCTCAGGGTAATTTGTTCCAACCCCAAGCACAAGCAGAGGCAGGGCTAATTTCGTACTATTTAAGGAGGTAATAGATGCCACGCATTGCCGGGGTTGATATACCTGGGAAAAAGCAGGTCTGGGTTTCACTGCAGTATATTTATGGTATTGGTTGTACCCAGAGCCAGAAGATTCTGGCGGAAACCAGTATTAAGGCCGATACGAAAGTAAATGACCTCACTGAGGAAGAGATTAACCGTCTTCGTGAAGTAGTGGATCGGCATTGTAAGGTTGAGGGTGACCTCAGGAAGGAAGTCGATCTAAATATTAAGCGTCTAATCGAGATCGGTAGCTATCGCGGTATGAGACATCGCCATAGCCTGCCGGTAAGAGGACAGCGGACGCGTACTAATGCCCGGGCGAGGCGTGGACCGCGCAAGACCGTGGCTGGTAGAGGTCAGAGACGCGGTACGGCTAAGAAATAGCCTGGCGCTAATAGGGATTAGAATTATTTATATAGATAGCGTGTCCTTTAGATACGGGAGGGGAAATGGCACAGAAGAAGCGACCTAAAGCAAGGAAGAGAGAAAAAAAGTCGGTACCTGTAGGTAGAGCTTATATCCAGTCTACGTTTAACAATACGATTGTTACGCTTACTGACCCGGAAGGTAATGTTATCGCTTGGGGTAGCTCGGGCTCAGCCGGGTTTAAGGGCTCACGCAAGGGTACTCCCTATGCGGCACAGCTGGCTGCCAGAGATGCGGCGCGTAGAGGCATGGAGCACGGGTTGCGTCAGGTAGACATCTACGTTAAAGGGCCGGGTAGTGGCCGTGAAGCCGCGATTCGCGCTTTACAAAGTTCAGGACTTTATGTTACCAGTATCAGGGATGTAACCCCAATTCCACATAATGGCTGTCGCCCACCTAAAAGAAGGCGAGTATAAGGATGGTATAAAGATATGGGAAGGTATATCGGATCGGTTTGCCGATTGTGCCGCCGTAGCGGCGAGAAGTTAATGTTGAAAGGTGACAGGTGTTATACGCCCAAGTGCGCTATAGACAAGCGGGCAAAACCGCCGGGAAAACAGCCTAATAGGCGTCGTCGGGTATCTGACCGTGGCCTTCAGTTAAGAGAGAAGCAAAAGGCGCGTTACACCTACGGAATTCTGGAACGGCAGTTTAAGCGGACGTTTGAGATGGCCGAGAGACAGCCGGGCATCACCGGAGATAACCTGGTAGTACTGCTGGAGAGACGTTTGGATAACGTGGCATACCGTCTGGGCTTTGCTGACTCCCGCAGTCAGGCCAGACAACTGGTTCAGCACGGGCATATTATCCTTAGCGGGCGTAAGACGAATATACCTTCGTGTCTGGTCAAAGAAGGTGATGTAATCAGCTGGCGGGAAGGCAGTACCAAGACGGAGTACTATAAGCAGCTGCTGGAGAATATTAAAGGCAAAGTGGTTGCCAACTGGTTGAGTCTGGAAAAAGAGAATGCTGTGGGTAGAGTAGTATCAATGCCTACTCCGGAAGACGCTGAGATGAAGTTTGAAGTAAAGAGTATAATCGAATTCTATGCGAGGTAGGCTGATTTTTAGAATGTGTGATGTAATAACCGGTGAGTTGAGGAGGTAGTATTTTGCCCCGTTTAGCAATACCTAGAATTGAGTGCGTGGAAAGTAGAGGTGACCTCGGTTGCTTTGTGGTCGGGCCGCTGGAGAAGGGCTTTGATATTACGCTGGGTAATGCCTTGCGGCGGGTGCTTCTTGGCTACCTTCCCGGCGCGGCGGTGACGCGGGTGAAGATTGAGGGTATACAGCACGAATTCTCTACTATCCCTCACGTAAAAGAAGACACCATAGAGTTATTACTCAACCTTAAAGAGTTGAGATTAAAGCCTATTACCGGCCGGCCGGCTAAACTGAGGTTGGAAGTGGAGAGGGTGGGGCAGGTGTGTGCCACTGATATTGAGCCGTCGGCGGACTTTGAAATTATCAACCCCGAGCTCTATTTAGCCACCTTGGACTCACCTGAAGCCAGGCTGTATATAGAGATGGATGTGGAACTGGGCGAGGGTTACAAGCTGGCAGCCGATTTAAGCGATAATGTACCTGCGGGAACAATACCGCTGGATGCCATATTTACGCCGGTGAAGAAAGTGAATTTTACCACCGCGCCGGTCCATGTAGGTAAGGAAATTAGCCGGGAGCTCCTGCGTCTGGAAATCTGGACCGACGGCACTATTTCTCCTACGGATGCTCTCAGCCAGGCCGCCAGCATACTGATAGAGCAGTTGACTCCGTTTGTAGAATACCCCAGAATTTCCCAGATGAAAGACGAAGAGCAGATGGTGCGTCTGAGTATCCCTGATGAGCAATATAATATGCCCGTGGAACAGCTTAATCTTTCAGTGCGTACCATGAATTGTCTGAGGCGTGCCGGAATTTCAACCATCGGTGAACTTATGAGCAAAGGTGAAAAAGAGCTGCTTTCGCTGCGCAATTTTGGTCAAAAATCAAGGGTGGAGCTTGAGGAGCACCTGACCGTTCTGGGGTTATCCATGAACCCGCAGGGTAAACAGGAGACGGACGAGATTTCAGGGCTGGCTGAAGAGGGCGAGTTGTATATAGAGCCTGCCGAAGAGACAAGGCTGGCTGCAGAGGGTGAGCCGAACATAGAGCCTGCCGAAGAGACAGGGCTGGCTGAAGAGGGTGAGCCGAACATAGAGCCTGCCGAAGAGACGAGGTTGGCAGAACAGATAGAAGATTCACCTGTTGAGGGCGAATAAACCGGAGTTAGATTTCTACAGGGGATAAGCAGCAGATATCCTGATGGCCAAAGTAACACGGCGGTATTCAGGTAAAGAAACGTAAGAAATGCCTTTGGAGATAACAAAAAATGAGACATAAAGTAGCTGGTAGAAAGCTAGGCAGGTCTACGGCGCACCGGAGGGCAATGTATCGTAACCTGGTTACAGACCTCCTGGGCTATGAAGGTATCACCACCACCGAGGCCAAGGCAAAGGAGACGCGCGGTCTGGCGGAAAAGATGATTACGCTGGGCAAGGGGGACAACCTCCACTCGCGCCGCCGGTTATCGGCCTATATCATGGATAAGGAAATAGTAGACAAGATATTCACT